>JBBRYO010000013.1:0-36072 GCA_038237595.1 Candidatus Limnocylindrales bacterium
CCTGCGCCTGGGTGACGGGGCCGGTGCGGGGCGCGGCCAAGCGGCTGCGCGAGCCGGCCATGATCGAGCGCGATTCTTCGAGCGATCCGAGCAGCTGCGGGCGTAGGGGCGCTCGCACCAGTTGCACCACATAAAAAAGGGACGTTGGGCTGACGCGCCCGAGGGCTGGCTGCGTGCGCTGGACGAGCTCAGACGTCAGCGCAATCAGCGCAGGGTCGTCAGCATCGAAGACCGACGAGTCGATCGGACGTAGTGAGGTTCCTGCCCGACCTCGGACAGTGCCGCGCCGCTCGTCGGCCGGCTTCCGGGCAGCCGCTTCCCGCGCGTCCAGTTCGGCGCGCAGGAGGCGAATGGCGAGGCGGCGAATGAGGGTCACGTCAGGTCAGAGTCCTTTTTTATATGGCGCAACTGGCGCACGGGCCCCTCACAACCATCGCCCGTGGTTCGTCATCGTGGCATGCCTGCATCATGTTTAACGGTCGCGGCATGGCTCGCGATCGTCGTCCTCTCGACTACGGCGTGCAGTGCATCCGCTCCCGCCACGACGCAGCCGCCTCCGACGACGACCAGCACGCAGGCTTCAGAACCCACGATCGCTTCCGAGCCGACCGCGAGCCCCATCCCGGTAATCACCGCGACGCCAATCGCTTCCGCTCAACGCACTACTAGCCCCTCACCGAACGCGTCCACCGCTGCGCCACCGGAGCAGATCCGGATCCTCCACGGCCTCCGCTACTCGTGCGGCGCCCCATTCCCGGCCCTTGTGCTCTGGGGTCGTGCCAACGCGGAGGAAGGGACCGATCCTGCGGCGGCGGCGTTGCGCGCATTCGTCCAGGACACCAGTGACCCGGATGCAAGATGGCTGCCGGACACCGGATGGATCGAACTGGCTCGGACGGACGACGCCGCGTACTACATCGCCGCCGGCGGCTCCTTTGGCCATGTCGAGGTCTCCCTTGGCCGATCCGCCGATGGAATCTGGACGGTTCACGGTTACGGTGACTGCCATCCCGAAATCGTGCTTCACGATCGCGTCAATGCCCCGTGGAAGCTCGACCCTGCGCAGCTCCCGACTCCGCTGAGCACGCAGCTCCACATCCGCGCACTGCTCCAGATCGGGTGTCCCATTGGTCCGCCGCCAGGGATCGTCATCGAGCCCCACGTGCGCTACGGCGCGGGCGTGGTCGATGTCATCCTGGGAACACCCTACATCGAGACCGGCGACGTGGCATGTGGAGAGCGAGTACCGTTCACGGTTGCGCTCGACGAGCCGCTGGGCCAGCGGAGCGTGTTCGACGCCTCTTCGCTGCCACTGACGCAACGGTTCCCCTGATGATCAGCTGCCCGCTGATCCAGCCAGTGTCCGCGAGGGCTCGGGTACCTCGATTTCTCGACCGAGAAGACCCAGTCATGGCTGGCCGGAGCACCGCAGCACACCGCAGCGCCTACAAAAAGGGCGCTGCGATCCGCCCTGGGGCGACGATGCCCATTTTGGTGGGGAGTTCTTCGGCCGAGTTGAACGCGGGCCCGGGGAAGATCGTGACGCGATTGGTGCCGGCTGACTAGACCGCTGCCGTGGCTGGTCGCGACCGTCACGACGCGCAATCGCCGGGAGTCCCTGGCCCAGGTGGGGGACCTAGCGGGCGAACGCCTGCCCAGATATCGAGCCGCCCGCACGAGAGATCGACGCGACCGAAGTCGCCCGCCGAGGTCCATCACCGGGGATGTGCTCTGTGTGCACGTCGGCGTCGTTGACAGGCATCGAAACCAGAACACGTCCGCTTGGCGAGCGCGCCTCCACCGTCCACGGCAACGGTGGCAACCCGGCCAACGGGACTGAGCTGTCGACCGTGTGCGGCGCCAGTGTCTCGAGAAGCGTGCCGTTCACCACGAGCGTGACATGAGCGTGGTGCCGTTCGAGATGCCGAGGGACGGTGGTGCCGGATCCTCGATCGGGATCGACTCCTTCGTCCCATACATGTGCGGCTCGACGAAGCCGTCGTAGACAAGCACGACAATCCGGGTGTGATGCCGGTCGTTTCCGGATGGGCCAGATGTCTGGGCGGTGAAGTCACCGTCGATGAAGCAGGCTGCGACCAGCTTGTCCGGGTCCTTGAGTGGGAACTTGCTGTGGCCTGCCGTCCGCTTGTCTTCCCAGATCGTCCATTGCTCGAGCGTCACGATGAAGGCGCCAGAGAGGGTGGGCACTCCGCTGTTGACGACGACGTCCGCCAGGTCCGGGTGATCAAGCGCGAGCTCGCACTCGGTGGCCGCCTCGCTTCCGGAAGCGTCAGGGGTTGACACCGGTGTCGTCGAAGGTGGAGGTGTGGCGAGGTCAACGAACGCCGCGCGCACCGCCTGGCCGTGCTTCGCGATGTTCATGTAAGCCTGCGCGGGCGAGCCCGCGAAGGATACGCGGGCGTTGCCGATCCACTGACCACCCTCTGGTGGGGGCATTCCACCAGCTGGACAGGTCGTGTCCGCAAAGAGAAGCCCAGGAGTCGGGCAGACGACTCCTCGACTGAGTTCCACGCGAATCACCCGACCGTTGAGACCTGCCGCGGCTGAAAGCGCTGCAACCAACGCTGCCGAACAGTCGGCGGGCGCCAGGTCGCACGACACGTGCGGTGTGGCAATCGGCGTTGCCGCCGGTGGCGTCGTGGGACTCGGCATAGAGAAAGAGGCTGGTCCGGCCGTAGGGACGATCGTGGTTGTGCAACCGGCGATCACGACGGCAATGGCCAGCGAGCCGGACGGACAAAACCTCATGGCGCACAGTCGCCGGGCGTGCCGGGACCGGGCATCGGACCGATCATCGGAGGTCCCGCCCAGATGTCGAGGCGACCGCACGACAGGTCGATCCGCGCCCCGTCGCCTTGCGCAGAGTTCTCACTGATTCGCACGTCACCGGCGTGGACCGTCATCGAGACGAGAACCCGACCGCTCGGCGCGCGTGCCTCGACCGCCCAGGGCAGCGGCGGCAACACGGCCGAGGACACCGGGTCAACCTGGACTCCGGGCGCCACGGTTGCGACCGGTTGTCCGTTCACCACGAAGGTGACCGCGAGGGTCGTGTTGTTGGAGATGCTCAGTGGCGGCAGGGTCGCGCCGGGCGTGGGCGCGAGGGTGTCGACACTCGTAGGCGTCGGCCCGCTCGCCTCGGCGGACGCGGGCGGCGAGGTCGACGGCGCCGGTCCCGCACACGCCACCATCGCGAGCAAGGGCCAGGCGATGAGGCAGTCCTTCAACGTGCGAGCCGGCGATCGCCCCATTTGCACGCCTAGAAGTCCGGCTTGGTGGTTGCCCACGTGCACGCGGTCTTGTGGCTTGGCCAGGTAGCTGTGAGCGCCAGCTCCGTCGATGACTCGGCTGCGATGCTGAACTGGCAGGCATCGTGTCCCTTGCCAGCGACCCCATCGGCGAACCGGGCCAGCCATCCGCGCAGGACGTAGCTACCGGGGTCGATCAGGAGAGCCGGCGTGCCCCACGCGAGATATCCGCTGAGCACAGGCACGCCGGTTGGACCATCGAGCTCGTAGAACGGCGCATCGCTGCCGCCGGCCGCGTGATCGACGACTTCATTCAGTCGCAGGGCCGCCGGTTGAACGGAAAAGGACGCGGGAAGCGGCAGCTGCTGCAGTACGGCTCCGGTCTGGTCGTCGACGGCCACGTTGACCAGCCCCACGGTGCCATCCGAGCCGACCTCACCTGTTGTGACCCGGGCCGTCCACACCATGCCCTCGATCCCGACGCGGAACCGGGGATCGACGCTGGTAGCCTCCGGGGCCTCCAGGGCGGTGAGCGCGAGCGACGTGGAGCCGGGAAGCTTCGCATTGATGATTGCCTCGACATCGCCACGTGTCTGAACGGACCTTGCCTTGGCCGACTGCGCCACGGGATCGGTTGCGACCCCCTCGACCCAGACTACCCGATCCACCACGAAGATGGCCTCGCATGTGGCGCGTTCCGCGGCTGTGCATTGCCAGGCTCGCGGGTCATCGGCATGACCGACCAGGACGACACGAACGGGATCCAGGTTTCCCCTCGCACGATGGGCTTCGACGTCGCTGATCGACGTCATGCCCAGTGTCTCGTTCATGGATTGGGGCACGACGAAGGGTGGCTGCGGCGGCGACCAGGACGAACCACTTGGCCTTCCGTCAACCGAGTGAAAGATGGTGAGAAGGTGTTGGGCCGTCTGCGTCAGGGCAGGCGATGTGCACCAGCCCCGGATCGGCGGCTGATTCGGCGGCGGAAACGGGCAGCCTGCCGCGGGTGCATCCGTCCAGTAGCCGGAGACTGCGATTGCCCGACCGTCCAGCCCGTGCACCTCGCTGATCGCGACCGCCTGCGCGACGGTGTGGACGGGCAGTCCCACCACGGATGTGGGCCAACCGGCCAGAGCCGGATCAGCAGTTGGAGACGGAGACGAAGACAGCGTCGCTGCCGGCGTTGCCAATTCGGCGGACGCATAGGGTGAGTTCGTTGGCACAGGCGAGGCACATGCCACGCACGCCAGAGCCATGACCACGAGCGCCAGGCGAGTCCGACTCCGCCCGACCATCAGTAGGGCGTTGGCGCTGGAACGCGGTCCCACGTACATGGTCCTGTGTCATATGTCGGGCCGCCGAAGGACGCAACGAACGACGCGTGCTCGAGTGCACGGACGTGGATGTCTCTGGTACAGGCGCCGGCGGGCGGATTGCTCGGCGGTGCGTTTCCTGCCCATGCCAGGATCCGATAGTCGCCGGCTTCGAGGACAGCCGGGGCCTGCGCCGAGCCCGAAGTGCCTCCAGTCATGATGACCGTCCCGTCGGGCAGCTCCACGTCAAACGTTCCGCCGTTGCCGCGGCCTCCCGACAGAACCACGGTTGCCGGCTGGTAGTCGGCCGACGATGCCACGCTCATCCGCTGCAGAACCTGGCCCGTCGAGTCGTCGATGACCACCTCGTCGAGCGGTGCCGTGCCTGATGCATCGGCCGGCCCGTCGATCGCTCGGGCGATCCAGACGAAGCCGCTCAGGCCTGCGCGGATGCGTGGATCGATGGTGTGCGCCGATGCTGCCTCGATGGGCAGCACGGTGAGGACGGTGCCAGACGGAAACGCGGCCTTGGCGAGCTCGACCGCCGCCTCCGGGCTCAGAGTCGGCGGCTCTTTCCGGGGGTAGGAGGGTGGCACCGTGGTGGCCGTCGACACTTGGCCCTCGACCCAGACGACACGATCGAGCACGAAGTTGGCCATGCACTGCGACGTCGGCGTATACACACACGCCCAGGCGCGCGGGTCGCCGACGTGGCCCACCACGACCACTCGCCGTGCGGCGATCCTGACCGGAGCGTTGAACGGAACGCCCGCCCAGATCGCTTCGACAGTGCCCTCCGCCTCGGCGTCGATGACTGGTCGAAGGGCCGGGCCGGTCGCTGGGCTCCATTGCGTCAACGTCGATGGGTCAGATGGGTTCGAATAGACGCCAAGGTGGAGGTCCGAGTCGGCCAGGTACATGAGGAGACAGTCGGGCACCGCGCCTGTGCCATAGTCAGGGCCCGGCGGGCAGGAATACGGGAAGCTCGGCATGTTCCAGTACCCGGCGACGGCTATCTCACGGCCCGCTGCGCCGTCGTGAGCGACCAGGTCTAGCGCCGAGGCGACGTTCCGGACCGGCAAGCCGAAGGCATCCGCAGGGAACGGCACGACGGCTGGATTCGGTGACGGGGAGGGCGATGGACTGGGGCTGGGCGCGCCCGCGGTGGGCGCGGGAGACTCCGCCGGGCCAAACGACGGTGCGGCCGTCGGTGCGGCCGGACCCGCCGTCGGCAGGGGGTTCGCCGGGCCTGCGGTGGGTGGCACACCGGCCGGCAGCGTCGGGGCAGGGGTCGGCGGCAGCGGACCCAACGTTGCGCCGGGGAGCGGCGTTCCCGCCGGGCCCGCGATAGGTGGCACGGTTCGAGGAAGCAACCACCCTCCAACGACGACCACCAGGACCAACACCACGGCAGCCGTCGCTGCCGCAGAGATGGACGCAAAGCCCGACGAGCGCCAGCCGAACGCAAAACGACGCCGGGTCTCCGAGGTCGCCTGCTCTCGTGCTCGCGCAAAGAGGTCGTACGGAACGGGGACGTCGCCGCGGCGCCGCATGTAGCTGCGGATACGTGCCTCTCCGGGTTCGATCTCTTCGTCCCTCACGTGTCCCGCTCCTCGCCGAGCGCCGCGCGCAGACGCTCGATCGCGCCGTGAACGCGTGACTTGACCGTCCCCTGCGGAATGCCGAGCGTTGCCGCCACCTGTGGGATCGCGAGGTCCAACGTGTAGTGGAGCGCGAGGACCGCTCGCTGGTCGGGCGTCAGGGTCTCGAAAGCCCGGTCAAGTCGATCGCGCTCGGCACCAGCTGCCGAGGAGTCGCCAACAGCGCCCAGTCGATCGAGGTCGCGGGTATCGTCGATGCGAATCGGTCGCGGACGGCGAGAGCGCGTTCGCAGCGCATTCCGGGAGTGGTTCACCAGGATGACGTGCAGCCAGGCTCGGACGCTCGCGCGATCGCGCAGCTGCCCGAACCCGCGCCAAGCCGCCACGAGCGCGTCCTGCGTGACGTCCCGGGCGTCGTCTGTGCCCACGATCGCTGCGGCCAAACGGTACATCTCCTGGACATATGGCCCGACGAGCGCCTCGAAATCGAGGGACATCGAGTCGTGTCCCTGGGCGCGACGAACCAGGATCGGTTCCATCCACCTCTCCAGACACCGCGAGCACCGGAATCGTTCAGGTCACGCTTACGTTTGCGAGCTACCGGAGACTTGGCGAAAGGCCGAGGGCGGCAAGGGCCGCCAGGTTCTGGCCAGCACCCTCTTCGACCGGATCGACGTCTTGGGAGTGCGGGAGGCGACTGTCCGCCTCAGCGCGCACGCTGTCCGACACGGCCTTGCCGAAGCGCTGCCAAGGGAAATGCGAATACTCGTAAATGGTCGGGGCGAGCGGAGTGGAGCCGCCAGGTCCCACACCGAGGATCGTGCCGCCAGAGTGGGTCGCCGCCGCGCTCGCGTGCCCGGCGTAGTAGCGTCGAGCTCTGGCCGGTCGGCCGGAGAGTCGCCTCTTCCACCACACCACGACAAACCCGCTGAGCAGCGCGACTTGGGCTTTGAATCCGAGGATTGGAGCTTGGTCGACGCGCACAGGCTCGCCACTGAGATCGGTCGATGGAAGACCGAAGGAGAGCAACAAGGCCGCAACAGTCGGCGGCGCCCCCACGATCCGACCCCAGTCGATCCGCCCATCTGAGCCGATCGGCTGGATGGGATCCCATTGCCCGTTCACGACCGAGGGATCTACAGCGAGACCCTTATCGGACGGCCAGGTTGTCACGATCCAACGCGACCGTTGTGGCATCGGCGGGTCCGCGGCGATGGTCAGGAAGGTCACGGTTGCCGGGGACGTCCCCGTGAGCACCGGGCCGACGGCCAGCCGGACGCTGTCACGCGAGATTGGGCCTTGCGACTCGGCCACGAACAGCGAGGTCACGGCGCCGCGATAGTCCTTCCAGGTTGGCGGGCAGCCCGTCCACGCCGTCGTCGCGGGCGCGATGCCAATGGTGAGAAAGCCAACGATCGACCAAAGCAGTAGGACTTGTCGGCGCATGGCAGCTCCTCTCGTTCAGTGTATGAGTCACTGACGAACGAGGCGTCGAAAGTGCGGCTCGGTGCTGGCGATCGCGCCGGGCATGGTCATGGCGAGAGGATTTGAACCGCCTACTCCCACGCCGTCAGTCGGGCTGGTCGAAGAACTCCCTACCAAGATGGCCCGCTGGCGGCAGTTCACCGTCCGCGCGCCGAGGACCCACCTTCCGACCGTAACCCGAGGCCACCACGCTGGGCCGCCCCTTTTTTCTACCGGCCAATACCGCCAATAACCCGGCTCGGCCGGCGGGACAACTCGGCTCGCTGAAGAATTTCCGCTGCATGAGCGTTGTGGCAGCCATCGGGGCTCGCTAGAATGGCCCTGCCAGTCAAGCAGACGCTGCGGGTGAGCGTGAACCTGAGCGGGAGTAACTCAGCTGGCAGAGTGTCTGCTTCCCAAGCAGAATGTCGCGGGTTCGAATCCCGTCTCCCGCTCCAACTCCTCAATCTGAGCGCACATGGACGACCTGATCGCACGCCTGCGCGCACGGGCGCAGGACCCAGCAGGCCGGACCGAGGCGCGACCAAGCGCCTTCACCGTAGCCACTCGTCAGCTCGAATTCGGCGGGCTCCTCCGAGGCCTTGCCGGGGCGCGTGCGGACCTCGATCGGGCAGTCGCCGCGTCGCAGGCGGGTCGGATCGACCCCGAGATCCATGACGCGGCACGACGGACCGCCGCGGCCATGAGCTCGCCCGCGCCGAGCGAATTGCCGTCGCCGGCCGACCGCAAGATGGGCCTGCCCGAGGTCGGTTGGGAGCGCGTGGTCTGGGGAGGGCTCGGTCTCGAGGACAACGAACCCGGCTGAAGCGGCCGGCGCTGGGAGGCTGAAAACGGCGGGCACGACCCCGCCGGAGATTGGCGCAAGTTGCCGGTATCGCAGCGTGGAACCAGCGGTCAGACTCCGCCCATCCACTGCCATATGCAAAGGAGCCGTTCATGCGGCGCGCGTCCCTGGTCCTCTCGCTCTCGGTTGCTTCGTGCCTCGCGTTCAGCTCGGTCGTTGCCGCGACTTCGCCGGGAGGTTGGAACCACCTCGGAAACGGGGGTTCGTCCTCGATCCCGGCGCTGAACGGGAAGGTCTATGCCTTGAACGCGGACAACCCCAGCGTGCTGTATGTGGGAGGCACGTTCAGCAACGCCGGCGGCGTAGCCAATGCGGACCGCATTGCAAATGGGACGGCTCGTCGTGGAGCGCCCTGGGCAGTCCAGTGCTCACCACAAACCTATCGTGGGACGTCCGGGCCGTCGCGTACCACGCCGGCAACGTCTACGTCGGCGGCACGTTCCAGAACGCAGGCGGCAACGGCAACGCCGATTTCCTCGCGAAATGGACTGGCACGAGCTGGCAAACGGCTTGCAACGGCAGCCCACTGACGGCGACGGTCTCCGCCCTCGAGATCGTCGGCAACACCCTGTATGTGGGGGGTTCGTTCGCGAACGGTGCCGGCCTGGCCACCGCCGACTTCCTGCTCGCATGCGACCTCACAACCGGCGCGCCGAGTAGCACCGTCCTCGCTGACAACGACATCGGCGCAGCCGTTGTTGCCCTCACCGCCGACAGCGATGGCGTGCTTTATGCCGGTGGTCAGTTCATCAACATGGACGGAATCACCGGTGCCGACCACGTCGCCTACTACGACGGTACCTGGCACCGCATGGGCGGGCAACACGCCGTCGGAGGCATCGTCTATTCGCTTGCCGCAAGCGGATTGGACGTCTACGTCGGATCCGGTGATGGCGGGATCAATATCGGCGGGCTAGCAAAGGCGGACCACGTCGCCCGCTGGGACGGTGCGTGGCACGCGCTTGGCAGCGATACAGCGGGACTGGAGGATGGTTCAACTCATTCGCCTTCCCCTACGGCATGACCACCTCGGGCTCGCTGCTCTTCGTGACCGGCTCGTTCCAGAACGCCAACGGCGTGGCAACCGCCGACGACATCGCCTATTTCGATGGAACGACCTGGCACCCGCTCGGATCGAACGGCGCAGGTAACGGGCCCTTGAGCTCGAACGGACTGGCGCTGGCCATCTTCAACCACAGCGTCGTCGTGGGAGGCAGCTTCCTGGCGGGTACGGATCCCATCGCGAACAACATCGCCAGCTACTCGCTGCTCAGGCCAGACATGCGCATCGGGCTCAATCAGAGCGGCCCATTCGTCGGCAACAACGTCTACAGCGCGACCGGTGCCGGCGAGGCGAAGACGATCTCCGTGCACCGCGGCCACTCCGGCGTCTTCTGGGTGGACATCCAGAACGACGGTTTGCAGGGCGGCCTTTGGTGGATCCAGGCGCCCGCGGGCTCGAACGGCTTCACCGTCACGTACTTCAATGGCGCGACGAACGTGACCACGCAGGTCGAAAATGGAGGCGTGCCGATCTCCCTTACGCCCGGCGCGCACCACACGCTGGAGATGGTGGTCAAGCTCAGCGCGAACAGCGGGAACAGTCACACGTTCCTGATCCACGCGGTGCCCGCCGGGCTCATCCGGACCAACGGACGCCGTCAAGGCCATCGTCAACGCGACCTGAGCCGGCGGGGATCGGGCAACGAGAAGGCCGGGCGCCGCAGGTGCGACGCCCGGTCTTTATGCTCGCTCGAGAACGAGACGTTAGGACCTAGGGAGCGAACTCGATCGTGCCCAACAGCCCATGCGCCTCGTCGCCGATGCCGGCGGTGAACAACAGGGAGGTGTGAGAGCCGGCAGTGCCGTTGCCGAACATCAGGCCCCACAGCCCCTGGATCTCGACGAAGGTGCCATCCTGGTGGCGCAGCGAACCGACGCGGTTGCCGGTGCTCACGTTGAAGGCATTGATGTGCCCGTCGCCGAAGTTGCCGACGAGCAGGTCGCCACTGAACTTGCCGAAGCCGCTGGCAGGCGCCATGGCGAGACCCCATGGGGCATTGAGCGTACCGTGCGAGGCAACGCGCTGGACGAGATGGCCCCCAAGGGTGTACTCGTCCACGAACCCCTTGTGCGGACCGGCCACCTCATCCTGCCGCTGGGCGTCCTGCTTCGCATAGGCAACGAAGAGCTTGCCGCCGAGCTTCTGGATGTTGAATGGCGCGTAGCCATTGGGGAGGGACGGATCCTGGAAAGCCCCCGCATGGTGGACCGGCATCCAGTTGCCGTCCCAGACGTTGATTCGACCGGTGTGGAAGTTCGCCGCGTACAGCCAGCTCCCAGCCGTCGTATTGCTGATGGCCAGACCCTTGTAGATAGCGTGCGGCCGCGAAATAGCCACCTGCGCCATCGTCGACGGAGCCGGGTTGGGAACCCCCGGGTTCCAGCCCGTGATCTTGCCAGTCTCCGAGGCGAAGATGAAGAGCGCCGGTCCGCTGTCGCTGCCCGAGCTGACGACGAAATTGCTGCTCCCGTTGAAGACCTGTCCGGTCGGGTGCCCGCCAGGGATCTTGACGACGAGCGGGACGACCTCCAGCGGGTCGCCCGGGTTCGCCGCGCCCTGGTAGAGGGTGGTAACGTTCGCGTCTGCGTCCGAGACCCAGAGCGGGGATGAAGGCGAGAAGGACATGCCCCACGGGTTGATCAGGTTCGGGTCCGTCCGTCGTGCCACGCCCGGGATGTCAGAAACCAGGTTCTCCTGGTGAAACGAATTGAGGGGGTGGGGACTGCCCGCTACGGTCGGAAGCGCGATCGTAGCCAGTAGCAGCCCCGCGCCGGCAGTCGCAGCTGCCGTTGCGCGCCATCTCCACATGTTCCAATACCTCCACGGCTGCGGGAGGCCTGGGTGCCCCCCGTTTCATGGGGGTACGCTCGGGAGCGCGGCCCGGTTTTCGCGCCGGGACCCGCTGCGTCGCAGAAGCGGCGCGGCGCCTCGGCCGGAGGGGCCGGAGCAGGCCTACGACGACTCGCGCAGCTCCGCCGGGGTCAGCCCCAGGTCGATCAGGTTCCCGTCGCGGGCGACCCGCAGCTCGACCTTTCGTCCGATCAGTCCGCCGTCGAGGATGCGCTGGAGGTCTCCGACGCCTTCGATCGGCCGGTCGTCGAGGGCGAGGATCAGGTCCCCGGTGCGGACGCCCGCCAGTGCGGCCGGGCTGCCGTCAAGGAGCTGCACCACCTCGAGGGCGCGGGGCCGGCCGACCTGGCCGGCGAGCCGCGGCGGCAGCGGGCGCGTGCCGCCCACGATCCCGAGATAGGCACGCGCAACCCGCCCGTCGTGGATGAGCGCGGACAGGATGCCGCGGCTGGTGGCGTCGATCGGGACGGCGAGCCCAAGCCCCACGCCGGCGACCGCGGTGTTGATTCCGATGACCCGTGCCGCGGAGTCGGCCAGGGCGCCGCCCGAATTCCCGGGGTTGAGCGCGGCGTCCGTCTGGATGACGTTCTCCACGAGCCGGCTCGAGCGGCCGTCGCGCGTGGCGAGCGAGCGACCGAGTGCCGATACGACGCCGGCCGTCACGGTCCCGGCAAAGCCCAGCGGATTGCCGATGGCGATGACCAGATGACCGACCCGCAGCCGCGAAGCATCGCCGAGCTGTGCCGGAGGAACGTCCCCCTCGACGCGGACCACGGCGAGGTCCGACAGCGGATCGCGTCCAACTACGCGGAACTCGCGCTCGGCGCCGTCGACAAAGACGGCCACGCCCCGATCCGCGCCCGCGACGACGTGGGCAGACGTGACGAGATAGCCGTCGGGCGTGAAAGCCACGGCCGAACCGGCGCCACCAGCCGACCAACCGCCCATCTGCCGCGTCACCCGAAGGCTGGCGACTGACGGGATCAGTCGCTCGGCGACCGAGCTGACCGCGCGCGAATAGGCGTCGAGGACCTCGGCGTCATCAGGGTCCGGTTCGTGGGTCGAGCCGGGGCCGCCGTCGGGCAGCCCCACGAGCTCGTCGAGTGCAACCATCGTGGAGCCTCTCTGCCTATGCCTCTCCAGAGGCCTTCGCCTCGCCGCCGACCGTGACCGTCCGCTCTTCCGTGCCGCGCACGATGCGCACCTCGTAGGGCGTCGGGGCTGCGGCGATGGCATCGACCAGGGCGTCGCCGTCGGTCACGCCCTTGCCCGCGACCTCGACGATCAGATCGCCCTCGACGATTCCGGCACGGGCGGCCGGGCTGTCGTCCTCCACGCCACGAACGAGCAGGCCCTCGCGCTCGGGCAGGCCGACCGATCGGCGAAGCCGCTGGGCGACGTGGGACGGTGCGATCGCGACGCCGAGCCGCGGGCGCTCGACCGACTGGCCGCGCCCAAGGCCGTCGACGCGCTCGCGCAGCGCCGCGTCCGCGGGCAGGGCCAGGTAGAAGCCTTCACCGAGTCGGTTCGTGTTGAGGCCGACCAGGCGCCCGTCGCTGTCGAGGATCGGGCCACCAGAAGAACCCGGCGCGAGCGCGGCCGTGTGCTCGACGCTTCCGGCGATGCGCCGGCCGCCGGGCCCGCGGAAGGCTCGTGCCACGGCCGAGACCGTGCCGAAGGTGACGCGGACGCCGCCGCCGGGTGATGCCGCCGCCCCGAATACGACCGAACCGACGCGAAGGCTGTCCCCGGCGCCCCAGGCGACCGACTGGGCACCTGCCGTGTCGACGTTGATCACGGCGAGATCGCCGTCCACGTCCACGCCGGCAACCTGGCCCCGGGTCGAGCGTCCACCCGCAAAGGTGACCGTGACCTCGTCGCCACGGATGTTGTGGGCATTGGTGAGGACGCGTCCGTCAGCGATGACGACGCCGGAGCCTCGCAGCCGCGATCCGATGCCGACGACCGACGGGCCGGCGGTTGTCGCGACAGACTCGACGGCCGACTGGAGTTCTTCGATGGCGCTCATTGGTGTGTTCCCTGCTCCTGGTTGCGTGCTGGCGATAGAGTAGTGACTTGCACGTTACTACTGACAAGTGCATCCTGCAAGTGCCTTTTCGCGGACCCGGAGTGCGCCGATGACCCGTCTCGCCTCACCTACCATGGAACCGATGCCCCAGCCGCCGAATGCCGCCGCGTCCTCGACTTCCCCGCTCGCCACGGCGCTGGGCCGCGTCGGAGATCGCTGGAGCCTGCTGCTCGTGGAGGCGCTGCTCGACGGCCCGCGCCGCTTCAACGAGCTGATCGATGCCGTGTCCGGCATCGCGCCGAACATACTTACCGATCGCCTGCGGCGCCTCGAGCGCGAGGGCGTGGTGCGGTCGGTGCCCTATTCCCAGCGACCGCCGCGCATGGAGTACACGCTCACCGCCGACGGCAGGGAGCTCGCCAGCGCGGTGCGACTCCTCGCCGACTGGGGGGCCCGGCGCGGGCCGGGCGGCAGCGAGGCGCATGAGCCATTGCGCCACGCGACCTGCGGCACGCCGCTGGAGACACGCTGGTACTGCCCGACCTGCGCAGTGACCGTCCCCGATCGTGAGGCGCCCGATACGCGCCTGGTCTGAGGGCCCTGCGGGACACTGGTACGGGCACCAGCCCTGACGATCGCAGGCTCATCACTTCACCCATGCGCTGCTAGACTCGAGACTGGCCGAACCTCCTGACGGAGGACGGGGGAACCACCCACGCGGGGCGAATCGCGGATAGTCCGCGAAGGCCGATCAAGAGGCCCAGCCCGACAGCTCACCTCGCAGGCCAGGTATTCGTTTCGAGGTACCTGGTGGCGTTCCCCGCTTCTTCGGGCCATTCCCGCGGCGTCCCCCTGTGGCGCAACCTTGCCCTCGACCTGTCGGTCGCCGTGGGCATCGGCACCACCACGGCGCTGGTCGGGGCGTTGCTGCCCACAGTTGCGCGACGTGAGGGCCTCGTTCCGATTGGACTCGCGGCCCTCGCGGCGGCTCCCTTCCTTGCCAACTTCCTGAGCGTCTTCACCGGCCGCTGGGGACCGCGGACGCCACGCCAGCTCGCTGCCACGCGCATGATCGGCGCGGCGCTGCTGATCACGCTCGCGGTCGTGCCCATCCCCTGGATCAAGATCCCGGTGGCCATCGCGTTCTGGATCAGCGTCGCGTTCGGGCTGCCCTACCAGCTGCGCCTCTGGGGGACGATGTACCCGGGTCGCATCCGCGGCCGGATCATCGGCCTCATCGGGACGGGCCGCGCGGCCGCGGCCGGGATCGCGGTCCTGAGCGGAGGCCTGCTCGCCGACCAGGTCGGGGGAGGCGGGGCCGTGGCCGTTGCCGGAATCCTCGGCATCGTCTGTGCCCTGGCTGCCGCCGGCATTCGCGCGCCCGAGACCGGACCGGTGGCCCGCTACTCGGCGACCGCTTCGCTGCGCGCATTGCACGGGCACCCGGTGCTCATGCGCGTGGCGCTTGCCCAGGCGTTCTACGGCGGTGGCCTGATCGCGGCCGCGCCCCTGTACGCCCTTGTCTACGTCGACCGCCTCGGCCTGTCGCTCACGGAGGTCGGCACGATCGGCATCCTGGCTGCGGGTGCCGCGACGGCATCCTCCCTCGTCTGGGGCACCGTTGCCGATCGCAGAGGCGCGATGACGGGCATGCGCATCGGCAGCGTCCTCGGCGTCATCTCGTGCGTGGCGTACGCCTTTGCGCCCAGCCTGGCCGTGCTCTGGATCGCGGCCATCCTCATCGGGATCGCCAACGCATCGATCGACATCGGATTGCCGTCGGTCATGAGCGAGCAGACTCCGCTCGAGGAGCGCGCCGCCGTGCTGGCGGGCTGGAACGCGCTGACCGGCCTGCGCGGCATGGTGGCTCCCTTCATCGCCGGCGGTCTCGTCGGCGCCGGCCTCATCGATCTGCGAGGTGCGCTGCTGCTCTGTGCCGCAGCCGCCGGGGTGGGCGCCTGGCTCTACATCAACACGGCAGCCGAAGTCGGCGTGCCCGCTCCCGAGATGCGCTGGATGGGTGTCGACCGTGGCCTGCGTCGCGCCCGCGCCCGTGTCGGGCGGACGCACTTCGGGTTCTAGTCGGGGACGCGGACGAGGCGCGCGGCCGCGCAACGCGCAACTCCGCGGTCGTCAACCGACCGGTGCCGTCGACTGGCGCACGACGAGCGCGGGTGTAACGACCACGTCCTTCGTGTCCTGACCCGGGGTCTCGTGCTCGATCATGTCGAAGACCATGTTCGCGGCGATCCTGCCCATCTCGACGCCGGACTGGCTCACCGTCGTCAACGGCGGGATGGTGAACGCGGCGATATCGATGTCGTCGAAGCCCACGATGGAGAGCTGTTCGGGCATCGCGATCCCTGCCTGGAAGGCTGCCTGCATGATGCCGATCGCCATCGTGTCCGAGGCCACGAAGATCGCTGTCGGCCGGGTCGGTCGGTCGAAGTGCCCGAGGAGCTCGCGCCCGAGGCGATAGCTCGGCTGCGGATCGGGCTGGGTCGTGAAGTAGACACGCGCTCGATCGCCGACGCCGCGCTCCTGCATGTAGTCCTGGTACACCTCGGCGCGCAGCGGGCCGTCCGCCGTGCGCTGGTCGGTGACGCAGACAATCGTCCGGTGGCCGAGATTCCAGAGGTGGTCCATCGCCATGCGCGTGCCGACCACGTTGTCGACGTAGACGCCCGGCACCCGCCGCCGCTCGATCCGGTCGCTTACACCGACCACGTAGAAATGTCGTTCCGCGAGGTCGTCGAGCGCGGCGTCGCCACCCTGGATGTCGCCCATAACGATGATCCCGTCCGCATGCGACTGCTCGAACATCGAGCCGTATACCGCGGCCACGTCCGGCCGGTAGTCGACGTGCCCCAGAAACAGGCTGTAGTCACGCTCGCGCGCGATCGCATTGATGCCGCGCAGCACCTGGACGTGGAACGGGTCCGAGACGTCGCGGGCGATGATCCCGAGGAGCGAGCTGCGGCTGCCGCGCAGGGCTCGGGCAAGGAGGTTTGGCCGGTACCCGAGCTCGGACGCAGCAGCCAGGATCCGCTCGCGAGTTTCTTCCCGCACCGGGACTCCCGTCGCGCGGCCGTTGACGATCCGCGAAACCGTGGTGATCGAGACGTTGGCCTTCTCCGCCACATCCCGTAACGTAACGGACCCGATCGCCGGTTTCATCCCCTCTGTGACCCCTCCGGCTCAGCCCTCTTGACATCGCGGAATATCCTCCGCGCAGGGCGCAAACGTCAAGGCTTATCGTTGAGCCTTGGCGAGGGAGGGAAACCGGGGTCGCCGCCGTTCAACCGGTGGCAAGGGTTGCGAGGAGCGGCATTGGACGACTTTCCGCGATTCGTGTTCGGTGCGGACGTCCGCGAGCGCATTGCCGGGCTGCACCGCGTCGGCGAGCCGATGGACGTTGCCGGTGCAGTCGTCTTCCTTGCGTCTCCGGCTGCATCGCTCATCACCGGCACCACGCTCATGGTCGACGGGGGCTGGACCGCGCGATGAGCCTGGCGCCGCTGGCCACGGGACACGAGTTCGCGACCGTCTTCGGCCGCGAGCTGATCGGAGAGCTGCCCAACTTCGTGCACCGGCCCTACCTCGTGGTCACGATGGCGGACCTGTGGCCGCGTTTCGAGCACCACTTCGACTCGCACCTCGCCGGCGTCTATTGCGTCACCACGCTCGATCACGAGACGCTCGAGGGCGATGTCGGCCGCCTGCCGCCATTCGCCAGCGTGATCGGCCTCGGCGGGGGCCAGGCCAGCGACGTGGCCAAATTCATCGCCTGGTCGCGCGGCGTGCCGCTCTTCCAGGTTCCCACCGCGATGACCACCAACGCGCCGTTCGCGCATCGCTCCGTCCTGCGCACGGACGGGCGCATGGCCGCGATCGGCTGGGCCGTGCCGGAAGCGATCTACGTGGACTTCGACGTCATCCGTGCCGCGCCGCCGTTGCTCAACCGCAGCGGTGTCTCGGACGTCCTCTGCTACCACACGGCTCACCGCGACTGGAAGCTCGCCGCGACAGCGGGCAGGGAGGAACGCCGATGGCCGTATGACCAGCGACTCGTCGACGAGGCTCGGGAGCGTCTCGAGACCGTCCTCGCAAACCTCGACGAGATCAGGTCGGTCAGCGACGCGGGAATTCGCTCGCTGATGGGTGCCCACCGCTGGGGTGGGGCCGGGTTCCACGACTCCGGCTGGAACACGCGGCACATGGATGGTGTCGATCACTGCTTCCTGTACGCGCTGGAAAACCAGACCGGGCGCCATTTCATCCACGGCCAGGCCGTCGGCCTTGGCACCTATTTCGGGGCCGTCCTCCAGGAGAACGACCCGGAGATGATCCTCGAGGCGCTGCATCGCGTGGGGGTCGACATCCGTCCCGAATCGATGGGCATCAGCTGGGATGATGCCGCCACGACGATGCGACGACTCGCATGGTACGTCCGCCACGCGGACCTCTGGTACACGATCGCCGATGCCCGGCCGGTGACCGAGGATGTCATCGAGCAGGTCCGGGACCGGGTCTATGCCACGTTTGGAGCGTGGCAGCCATAGCGCTTCGGCGCACGCAGGAGGAGGGTCAGTTCATGCACCGAACCTGGCGCACATCGGGCTTGCTGGAGGGCGGCGTCATCGCAGCGATCGGCATTCTGCTGATCGCCGCGTGTGGCGGTGCCGCGCCCGCGGCAAGCGGCGGCTCAGGCATCGTCCAGCAGGGCATGACGAAGGACCAGATCACCGCGGCCATCAAGGCCGAGGGCAGCCTCGTCGTCGGCAACTGGACGTACAGCGCCAACGCCGAACTGGAAAAGCAGTTCAAGGACTACGTCAAGACCACCTACGGCGTCGACATCAACTTCACCTACGAAGGCAGCCAGCAGCCCCACGACTACCTGGTCAAGATCTTCGCGGCACAGAAGGCGGGCAACCCCTCGCCCTATGACGTTGCTGCCATCGAGGAGAACTACTGGGCGGAAGCCAAGGCCAACAACGCTGTGGCCGACTTCCTGCCGTCGGACCTCATCCCGAACGCCAACCTCGTGCTCGACCAGTTCAAGCACACCCCGACGTCGGTCGCCTTCCAGGCCACCGCGTTTCCCGGCGTCGTCTACAACAAGACCACGGCCGGTTACCTCACCAAGCTGATGGACCTCAAGGATCCGCGGCTCAAGGGTCGCCTGACGTGGCCGGCGTATGGCGACATCACCAACGGCGGCCTGATGCTGGGGCTCGCCTCGGAGCTCGGCAAGGACTACCACGACACCGCCCAGATGAAGGAACTGGTGGACTGGTTCGTCACCAACATCCACCCCAACGTCGTCAAGTACTCGACCGACCAGCCGACGCTCCAGCAGCTCTTCGAGACGGGCGCGGTCGACGCGTTCGCCTTCTGGAACGCGACGGCGCGCCTCGAGTACCTTGGAGGTCACACCGAGGCGGCGCTCCTCCAGCCACAGGCGATCTTCCCCGTGAACGGCTACCTCTGGATCCCCAAGGGCGCGCCGCATCCGGTGCTCGCCGAGACGTTCATCAACTGGCGCGTCGCGCCGGACGTCCAGTTCCCCAACGCGTGGCCGATCGACCACGGGCCCTGGGCGGAGCTGTCCGAGGGCTTCCTCGGCCAGAGCTACACCACGCTGGTCCCGGACTGGTTCAAGACCGACTACGCCAAGTACTACCCGTCGCTCGCGGACATCCAGTCGAAGTTCAAGGCGCTCGACTGGGATGCGTACAACGCCAACCAGAAGGAGTGGCAGGACTACATGGCCCAGAAGACCGGCCAGTAGACCGTTGAGTCCCGATGATCTCCCCTCCCTTGCAGTCGCAGGGGAGGGGCATCATCGTCTTCCGATGAAGGGATCGCCTCATGGCCGGTGAGTCGCTCGCACCCTCGTTCCCGATGATCGCGCCCGGCGCGGTGCGTCGTGGACGGGGGAGGTTCGTTCCGCTCGTTCTCCTCGCGCCGGCGGTGATCCTCGCCCTGGGCTTCCTGTACTACCCGCTCGTCTTCATCCTTCAGATGAGCCTCACGTCCGGGAGCTCGTTCCTCTCCATCAACGGTCCGGTCTACACCCTGGAGAACTTCGGGCTGCTCGCCACGCGGTTCCTTCCGAACACCCTGGTGACGATGGAGCTCGCGCTGCTGGCCACGATCGTCGACCTCATCTTCGGCGTTCCCTTCGCGTACATCTTCGTGCGGCGCATCCGCTACCGGAACGTGGTGCGCTCCCTGATGGTCTTCCCCATGTTCGGCGCGCTGTACATCGCCTTCGGGATGCGCTTCGTGCTCCTCCCCGGCGGGCCCGCGACACCGATCCTCCAGGCGCTTGGGATCCCGAGTACGTCTGTCCTGTTCAGCCTGCCATCGGTCGTGTTCGCGATGTCGATCTTCACGTTCCCGTTCATGGTGCTCAACGTGGGGACCGCGCTCTCGAACGTCGACCCGACGCTGGAGGAGGCGGCCGCCTGCCTGGGCGCACGCCCGTGGCAGACGTTCACGCGGATCCTCCTGCCACTGACGCGCGCAGGCATGGTTGCGGGCGCGCTGATGGTCTTCGGGTGGAGCATTGGCGCATTCGCCGAGCCTCTCCTGCTTGGCTCCACCAACGAGCAGAAGACCCTCGCGTACACGCTCTACCAGCACGGGATCGTGCAGTCCGATTACGGCGCGTCTGCGGCGATGGCCGTGCTCCTGCTGCTGGTGGCCTTCGGAGTCACCTACTTCGCGCTGCGCTACTCGCGCGGGGCACTGGTCGAATGAGCGCGGCAGCGACGTCCGCGACCTCCCCGGTCAGGCGGCGGCCACTGCTGACCGCTCGGCGGGCCACCGCCTTGCTCAGCCACGGGTACATCTGGCTCTGCCTGTTCGTGTTCGTCCTGCCGTTCCTGGCGCTGCTCGGCTACTCCTTCGCGAGCCCGAACGGCACCAACGCCTCGCAGGCCTTCGAGTACATCCTCACCGGCTTCGGCGACAACCTCGTGTGGAGCCTGCGGATCTCCGCGCTGGCCATGCTCATCGACCTGGTCGTCAGCCTCCCCGCGGCCTATGCCCTGGTGCGCTACCCGTTCCCCGGCAAGCGGCTTCTCTTCTCGGGGCTGACCCTGCCGCTCTACGTGCCCGGCGCCGTCATCGGCATCTCGCTGGTGCTGACGTACACGTTCACCTATCACCTCACGTCCGAGTGGGGCCTGATCCTCGGCATGGCGGTGGGCACCTTCCCGCTGATGCTGACGCCCATCTTCGTGGCCATGAAGGACCTGCCCATCGTCTTCGAGGAGGCGGCCGAATGCCTGGGAGCGACCAAGTGGCAGACCTACTGGAAGGTCGTGTTCCCATTGATCGGGCCCGGCGTCGGGGCAGGGCTGCTGCTCTCCTTCATCATCGTATTCAACGAGTACCTGGTGACGCTGTTCATCCACCCGCCGGGTATCGTCACCGCTCCGCTCCGCGTCTTCAACCAGATCCGCACGGCCGGCCTCGCGCCGAGCACCGCGGCACTGGCCGTGATCATGCAGCTCATCTCCTTCGCCGCCGTGATCTTGTTCTTCCGGTTGTTCGGCGCCCGCCACCTCAAGGGGACGTACCTCCTGTGAGCGTGGCCTGATGGCGAACGTCATCCTGCGTTCCGTCACCAAGCGCTTCGGCGCGACCGTCGCCGTCGACGACGTGAGCCTCGACGTGGCCAACGGCGAATTCGTCACGCTGCTGGGCCCGTCGGGCTGTGGCAAGACCACGACGTTGCGCATGGTGGCGGGGCTCATCGAGCCCACCGACGGACGCATCTACTTCGATGATCAAGACGTCACCTTCCTGCCGCCGCGCAAGCGCAACATCGGCTTCGTCTTCCAGACCCCGGCCCTCTTCCCGCACCTGTCGGTGGCCGACAACGTCGCGTTCGGGCTGAAGGTGAAGGGCGGCAAGAAGGCGGACGTTGCGGCGCGCGTCGAGGAGATGCTGGCCATGGTCGAACTGCCCGCCTACGGCAAGCGGCTCCCCGGCCAGCTGTCCGGCGGCCAGCAGCAGCGCGTCGCGCTGGCACGCGTCCTCGCCACGGATCCCACCGTGCTGCTCTTCGACGAGCCCCTGTCCGCGCTCGACAAGAACCTGCGGGACACGCTCAAGTATTCGATCCTCGACCTCCAGCGCCGGACCCGCAAGACGGCCATATACGTCACCCACGACCAGTCGGAGGCGTTCGCGATCTCCGATCGGATCGTGGTCATGAACAGCGGGTGCATCGAGCAGATCGGGACGCAGACGGACATCTACCTGCACCCCCAGACGCCCTACGTGGCCGAGTTCATCGGCGCCAACAACGGGCTGGCAGGCACCGTCACGGGCGTCGAGGGCGAGGGGGAGGCGGAACGGGTGATCGTCTCGGCGTCCGGGATCTCGCTGCGCTGCCGTTCCAGGTCGTCGTTCGCGACGGGTGAGCCCGTGATCGCCTACGTCCGCCCCGAGAACATCGTGGTGCTCGACGACGGGGATGGCCGGACCTTCGACAACGTGATCGACGGCAAGATCGACCGGGTGATCTTCGAGGGGCCGAGCGCGCAGCTGCGTGTCGACATCGGCGGGCGCGAGGTCCGCGCGGACGTCACGGGCAACCAGCGGCTCACGCTGGTGCAGCGCGAGGGAAACGTACGCCTTGGCTTCAACGACGTCACGGTCATCCCCAATCCGGCCCAGGTCCCGCCCGCTCCGCCGCCCGTATGACATCCGCGGCAACCACCGGAGGCTTCGTCACCGTCTTCGGGCGAGGGCTGGTCGAGGAGCTCCCGAACTTCGTCCACCGCCCGTACCTGGTCGTGACCATGGAGGACCTGTGGCCCCGGTTCGCCCCGCTGCTCCAGGAGGGCCTCGCGGGCGTCCATATCGTGAAGACGCTCGACCTTGGCGAGCTGGAACGCATGGCAGACGAGCTGCCTGCCTGCCACAGCGTCATCGGGCTGGGTGGCGGCCAGGCCATCGACGTCGCCAAGTTCTTCGCCTGGACCAGGCGCCTGCCGCTCTTCCAGGTGCCGACCTCGATGACCGTGAACGCGCCCTTCGGCCACCGCTCGGGCCTGCGCACCGACGGCAAGGTCCGCTACCTGGGATGGGCCGTGCCCGAGGCGGTCTACGTCGATTTCGGGGTGATCCAGGGCGCACCGGCGGCCATCAACCGCGCCGGCATCGGCGACATCCTGTGCTACCACACCGCGCAATACGACTGGAAGCTGGTGAGCGACCTCGGGAAGGCCGAGCCGAAGTGGCCCTACGACCCCGCGCTCGTGGAACAGGCTCGCCAGCGGCTCGACAGCGTGCTCGCCAACCTCAACGAGATCCACGACGTTACCGAGCAGGGCATCAGGACCGTGATGCTCGGGCACCGCTGGGGCGGCACCACGTTTCACGACTCGGGCTGGAACCCGCGCCACATCGAGGGCATGGAGCACTTCCTCTACTACAACCTGGAACGACTGACCGGGGGGAAGCACTACATCCACGGCCAGCCGGTCGGCCTCGGCATCGTCTTCGGGTCCGCGCTCCAGGGCAACGCGCCTGAGGCGATGCTCGCCGCGCTCCTACGCGCCGGGGTGGACATCCGTCCCGAGGCCATGGGCGTCACCTGGGACGACGTCGCCGAGGCCATGCGCACGCTTCCCGGATACGTCCGCGACGCGGGGCTGTGGTACACCGCCGTGGACGTCAAGCCAATCACCGAGGAGCTCATCGCCGACGTCAGGAGCATGGTCGAGGGTGCCTACGGCGCCGTGACGGAAGGAGCTGGCGCGCCATGAAGGTCGGCCTGACGCTTCCCCAGGGCTGCGACCGCGAGTACCTCGGGCTGGAGCCCGAACGCGCCTGGCAGCGGACGGTCGAGATTGCCCAGGCGGCGGAGGAGATGGGCTTCGAATCGCTCTGGGTGAACGATCACTTCCAGGTCGATCCACCGCTGATCGAGGCGCCCATCTTCGAGCCGTTCGTCGAGCTGGCGGGACTCGCCATGGTCACGAAGCGTGCTCGACTCGGGCACCTCGTGCTGGCCGCGGCCTATCGCAACGCGGGCCTGACGGCGAAGGCGATCTCGACGCTCGACGTGCTGAGCGGCGGGCGGACCGAGCTCGGGATCGGCGCCGGCTGGAAGGAGGACGAGTGGATCGCCTACGGCTACGGCTTTCCTCCGATCCCCGAGCGCATGGCGATCCTGGCTGATTACCTCGAGATCATCAGCCGCATGCTGGGGCCCGGTCGCGCGACCTGGGCGGGCGAGCACGCCCACGTGATCGATGCGATCCACGAGCCGAAGGGCCTCCAGCAGCCGCGCATCCCGATCCTGATCGGCGGCAACGGTCCGAACGTCACATGGCGACTGGCGGCGCGCTTCGCCGACGAGCTCAACCTCGACGCGCTCGCCCCCGAGGACGTGGAACGCGCCCTGCCGGTCATCGCGGGGCGCTGCGAGGAGATCGGCCGCGACCCGAAGACGCTGCGCGTCTCGATCCACATGTGGGGCCCTGCATACGCGGAGCCCGGATCGGCGCGCCGGGCGCGGTTGCGCCAGTACATGGACCTCGGCCTCGACCGCGCCATGCTCCAGGCCTACGCCGCGGTCCAGGACCCGCCGGTGCTCGATGCGATCGCGGAGGACTGCGCGGCCGTGGGGCTGCTCGAGACCATGCCCGCGTCCTGACGCGGCAGGAGGCGGGTAACGGGCGCGCCTTTCCCTCAGTCAGGGTCAGGCGGGAGCGGCGGCCAACGCCGTGCGGCGAACCTCTGACGCGAGCGCGGGCGCCGATGCCAACGATTCACCGATGACCTCGGCGGCCGAGCGGCCGTCCGGCCCCGGGCGCGCCAGGGCCTCGGGCGTGCGGCCATAGGCGGCCGCCTCGAGGCGACCGTATGCGGCCACCACCATCCGGACGAGACGTTGTGCCTCCGACGGCGGCTCGTCCAGCATCACGAGGGTCTTCTCGACCTGGATCGTGTGCTCGCGAAGGTGGGAGCTCCAGCGCCACAGCCGGAAGCCGACGGTGACGACGGTCCCCGACCAGCGGGCGTGCGCCGCCACCTCGTCGGGCCCGAGCCCGGCAAGGCGTCCGGCGCCCGAGTCCAAGAGAACGTCGAGCCGTTCCCGGATCTCGGCGAGCGTGCCGAGGCCGTTGCTCGCCCCGTCGGGTAGGCCTGCCGTGATCTCCACGGGCACGCGCTTCGGGAGCTCGGGCTCGTGACGCTTGCCGAGCCACCAGGCCGTGAGCCAGGAATAGGCCCGCTGGACTTCCACCACGTGGGCAAAGGTCTGGCGCAGCGTCCACTCGCCGCCGCCGGGATCGCGGTCGAGGTCAGCGTCCGTCACTGAGGCAAGCAGGCCGTGAAGGTCCCAGCGCGCTGCCGTCGCGGCGGCGATCGGGTCCACGGCCGCCTCCGGTTCGGGATCGGTCGCCGCCAGGATGCGCCGGACAGCGCCAGCGGCTTCCTCAAGTTGCTCGTAGACGCGGTAATACCCGTACCGCACCTCGTTCTCGCCGCCGTTCCACATCCAATCTCCGGCCAGCGCCGAATCGGGAATGGCCAGGAAGTCGGTCACCGCCCGGTCGAGGGCGCCGCGCGCCGCAGCCATGGATGCATCGAGGGGGATGGTCGGGCCGGGCGTGTTCCGGACCAGCAGGTCGTCCATCGCCGAAGGCTATCAAACCTTGCGAGCGGTTCGACCTCTCCTTCGCTCGGCCGTCTCGAGCACGCGGATGAGCGCCAGCTCATTGCGTCGGCTGGTCCGCATCGAGCCGAGCGGGGCCCCGCGTTCGTACGGGCGCTTTGCACCTCCGGGCGGAAGCGAGCCGGCAAGGTACGCGTCGATCACGGCCGGGGCGATGTAGCTGCCTCGCGTGACCCCCGGCGTGTTGCCGAGCGCCTCGGCGACGGCCTCCGTCGACCGGGTCACCATCCTCTTGAGGGCGGGAGACTCCGGATCGGACGCCGAGCGCAGGACGCCGAAGGCGAGCATCGTTCCGGTCCACGTTCGGAAGTCCTTGGCGGTCACTTCGACGCCGGCGGCTTCGCGGAGATAGTCGTTCACGTCGCCCGACTCGAGGGTTTGTGGCTCGCCGCTCTCGTCAAGGTACTGGACAGCTCCTGGCCGGGGAGCTCCTGGCAGCGCGCCACGAGGCGTGCCAGCCGGCGGTCCTGCACGTCAAGCTCGTGGACGCGTCCGCTCTTGCCGCGAAACTGGAAGCGCACCTCCCCACCTGCCACGCGCGCGTGGCGGCTCCGCAATGTCGTCAGGCCGAATGAGCGATTGGATCGCGCGTACTCCCGGTTCCCGACGCGGATGGCCGTCGTCTCGAGCAGACGAACGAGCAGCGCGAGCACCCTGTCGCGCGGCAGCCCGGGCCGGCGCAGGTCCTGATCGACCCTGGCCCGGATCCGCGGCAGTGCCCGCCCGAACTCGACCATGCGCCGGTATTTGGCCCTATCGCGGCGGCGGCGCCACCCCGAGTGGTAGCGGTACTGCTTGCGGCCGCGAGCGTCGCGGCCGGTGGCCTGGATGTGGCCCATCGGGTCGAGGCAGATCCAGACGTCCGTCCAGGCAGGCGGGATGGCGAGCGAGCGAATGCGCGCCAGGGCTTCGAGATCTCGTTCGAGCGACCCGTCCGGCCGGCGGTAGGTGAAACCGCGCCCCGCGCGCCGGCGCGCGATCCCAGGCCGAATGTCGCTTGACCAGCGGCACGTCCCAGAGACCGCCGGATCAGCCCTTGCCCCTCGCTTCATGAGGCCAATCGTGGCAGCCTGCTCCTGCCGCGCGTGCATGGCGCGCCTTCGACCGCGCTGCGTCGTCGTTGCAGACCTCCCGCGGATGCGCCTCTGGGACTCTCGGCCCAGTACCCCGTGCGGCCGAAGGTACTGGTCGCACGAGTACTTGTCGGTGGGTGCTCCATGAAGCGCTGTGAAGCTAGCGTATGCCTCGGTGGGTACCCCCTCCGTAAGACGAAAGGCGAGCAGTGACGGACATGGTCGAAGCGAGAACGAGGATCGGCCGACGCGCGGCAATTGCAGGATCGCTGATCCTCGCCGCTCTGCTGTATGCCGCACCGGTGGCAGCTGCCGATAGCGTCGATGCAACCTCAGCGGACGCGAGCACTCCGACGGTCGTCAGCCAGCAGGGCGTCGAATGGACCGATGTCGTACGCAACCCGACGGTCACGCTCCGGAGCGGACCCGGTCGCACGGTCCTCGGGATCGAGTGGACCTCGCTGGTGATGCGGCCACTCGGCATGGAGTGGACGGACTGATCGCAAAGGGCGCATCACTCCCGCTTGATGCGGGACCGGGGGAAGGGACAGGGGCCGTGCAGGCTGCGACACATCGGCGATCCATCGGAGGCTCACGCCTCGAGCTCCACCGCCCCGACCTCGTCTGGATCCTCATCGTCTGGATGGCCGCCGCCGGAGCCGGACTGGTCACCCTCGTCTCCGGACCCGCGGCCCCCGTCTTCGGCGGGTTCCACCTCCCGTGGTATGTGCTGGCCGGGCTCTTCTATCTCGCCGAGGTCTGGGTCGTCCACATCCAGTTCCAGCGAGAGGCGCACTCCTTCACCCTCAGTGACGTACCCCTCGTCCTCGGGCTGTTCCTGGCGAGCCCGACCGACCTGGTCCTGGCCTGCGTCGTGGGTGGCACGCTCGGCCTCCTGATCCACCGCCGGCCCGCACCGGTCAAACTCGCGTTCAACGCAGCGCTCTTCCTCGTCGGGTCATCAGTCGCCGTGGTCGTGTTCCATCGCCTGGCGCCCGACGCGGACCCCAACCAGCCGCTGGTCTGGGCCGCCGTCTTCATTACCACGATCGCCGTGACATTGCTCGGGCTGCTGGCGGTCAATGCGGCCATCTGGCTGGCGCAGGGTCGTTCCGACCGCAGGCGCATCGGGGTGGCAGCCCGCTTCGGCCTCGTCGTCGCGGTCACCAACACATGCCTCGCGCTGATCGTCATAACGCTGCTGATGAGCCCCGCGATGCCGAGTTGGCTGGCGGTCATTCCGCTTGCGCTCATCGCGGTGGCATGGCGCTCATACCGGGCGAACATCGGCGAACGCGAGCAGCGCGAGAGCCTGGAGCTCCTCTACGACACGACCTCGATCCTCCACGGCACCGGCGACCTCGAAGGTGCCATCGTGGCGCTGCTGACCGAGGCTCGCCGCACCTTCCGTGCCGAATTCGCCGAACTGATCCTGTTCACTGCCGAAGGGCACGCGGAGGGCCTGCGCACCGCCCTCGGACCGAATGATGACGTCGAGGTCATGACCAGCGTGCGCCTCGACGGCGTGACCGACGCGCTGCGGCTCCAGGCCGTTGCCGAGGGCGCGGCCTTCCGGGCGCCCCCCATCGCGCGTGGTACGCCACGCCAGGATCGCATCCGCGACCACATCGTCAGCGACGCGATGGTTGCTCCCCTCATGGGCGAGCAGTCGCTGATCGGCACGTTCGTGATGGCCAATCGACAGGGCGCGCTCGGTACGTTCAGCGGCGACGAGCTGCGGCTCTTCCAGACGCTCGCCAACCACGCCGGCATCGCGCTCGAGAACGGCCGCCTGGGCCGGTCGCTCAAGGACCTCTCCGACCTCAAGGACCAACTCCGCCACCAGGCGCTCCACGACAGCCTGACCGGGATGGGCAACCGCGACCTCTTCCTGGATCGGCTCCGGACCGCCCTCCAGCGGCGGGGCAACGCCGGTCCCGTGCCGGTCGTCCTCTTCATCGACCTCGACGACTTCAAGTCCGTCAACGACACGGTCGGCCATGCCGGCGGCGACGACCTGCTGCGCGCGGTGGCGGAGGCCATCGCACGCTCGATCCGCCCGGGCGACCTGGGTGTGCGACTGGCGGGCGACGAGTTCGCGGTCCTGGTCGAGGACGGCCGCGACATCGGAGCCGTGATCCGCATCGCCGAGCGCATCAGCGACGCCATCACTCGCCCGGTAGAGCTCGCCGGTCGCTGGATCAGCACGTCGGCCAGCATCGGCATCGCTGCCAGCCGGTCCCGCCTCCAGTCGGCCGACGAGCTGCTTCGCGACGCGGACGTCGCGATGTACACCGCCAAGGCACGCGGCAAGGGACGCTTCGCCGTGTTCGAGCCGAGCATGCAGGCCGAGCTCAGCGATCGACAGCAGCTCCGTGACGACCTCTCGGGCGCCGCAAGCCACGGCCAGCTCGCGCTCCTTTACCAGCCGGTCAGCGACGTGCACACCGGCGACGTCATCGGCTTCGAGGCGCTGCTGCGCTGGAACCACCCGACGCGCGGCGAGCTCGCCCCGGCCGCCTTCCTGGCCCTCGCCGAGGAGTCCGGGCTGATCGTTCCGATCGGCCGCTGGGTGCTCCGCCAGGCCTGCCGGCAGGCTCGCGACTGGCACTCCAGGGAGGGCCAGCCGCTGTCGGTGAGCGTCAACATCTCGGTCCGCCAGCTCGTCCAGCCCGAATTCGTCGACGATGTTGCGGGCATCCTGCGCGCGACCGGCCTGCCGCCCGAGCTGCTCATGCTCGAGTTCGCCGAGGCCCAGGTCATGACCGACGACCCGGTCATCGCCTCCCGATTGCGCGACCTGAAGTCACTCGGTGTGATCCTGGCCATCGACGGCTTCGGCAACGGCTTCTCGTCGGTCCGCCACCTCGGCCGCTATCCCGTCGACGTGATCAAGATCGCGCGGCCCGTCGTCGCCACGATGAGCCGCACCGCCGAGGACACGCGCATCGCGGAGGCGATCGTGGCGCTGGGGCACTCCCTGCGTCTCAAGGTCGTGGCCGCAGGGGTCGAGAGCCTGAGCCAGCTCGAAGGCATCCGCAACATCGACTGCGACCGGGTCCAGGGCTTCTACCTGGCGGTGCCTCTGGAGGCTGCGGGCGTCACCCGGCTGCTCGGCGTCAGCGCCGGCCCGCCGGCCGTGGCCGCGGCGTAATCCTCAGTCCTCGGCGAACACGATGATGTGGTCGTCGGGCGCCAGCGTCACGGGCTTCGATTTGGCGGGGTTCACCACGATCCCATAGGCCTGCGCCGCGTCGCCGGCCTGCGCACGTACCCGGTAGCCGATCGCCACCTCGCCGCGCCGCCGCGCTGCCTCCACCACGGTGTAGAAGCTGACCGCGCGGCCCGGCGTGACGTACCGGGCCGCGGGCCGCAGGTAGATCTCGGAGCCCTCCGCGTCGAAGATGTCGGTGAAGATCGCGTTGAGTGCCTTGTTCTCGGAGATCTGGCTGAGATAGAGGCTGACCAGCCGTTCGCTGACGATGAAGTCGTCGGCGCGGGTGACCTCGGCAAGGCCACGGTTTCGCATGTCGAGCATCTCGCTGACGATGGAGAAGCGGTTGCCCGACTGTGCCGCCATATCGCGCAGGTGCAGGAGCGTGATGAGCGTGCGCGCATCCGCGCGCTGTGCCTCGAGCGCGTCGGAGTAGCTGAGGATGATCACGTGGTGGTAGCCGTCCACATTGAGCGAGTCGAGGACGCGGCGGTCGGTCGTGTCGCCGAGGCGGAAGGTCACCGCCTGGTTCGCCATGCTCGCGTTGAGCCGTTCGATGGCCAGCAGGGCCGCGTCCTGATCGGCGACCACGGTCAGCTCGGACCCAGGCGCGACGTAGTGATCGAGCTCGGTGATGATGGCCGGGCCGCGCCAGTTCCAGCCGATGATCAGGGTCCGCTCCGGTTGCGGGTTGCGCACCGATGGGGCCACGATGGCGTCGAGGTCCAGCGGAGGGCTGGCCAGCCCCGAGAGGCGGACCGTGTCGTCGTCCTCGGAGATCGCGATGACCCGATCGTCTTTTCCGATGACCGTGTCCATCGGAGGGTTGAGCTGGGACGTTCCGCCGGCCGGCAGGAGGCCGATCACAGCCGAATCCTCGAAGGCCATGATCGCGTCGGAGAACGTCCGGCCCGCGAGCTCCGGGACGTTCGCGAAGTAGATCTCGTCGCCGCCGAAGTCCAGCAGCTCGGTGTAGACGACCGAGAGACCCGGCTGGCGGCACGTCTGCGCTGTGATCCGGGCGATGAGGTCGCCAACGAGGACCAGCTCCACCTCGTCCTTGCCGACCATGCGCGCCACCTCGACGTTGCGGGGATCGTGGATCTCCGCGACCACGTGGTAGGGCTCAGCGCGGCGGTTGGGGTCGTTGGTGATCGCCAGCAGCGACTTGATGACGTCGGCGTCAGGGTCGTCGGTCTGGGGCGAGAGGACGATGATCGAGCGCGAGGTCTGGACGTTGGCGATGTCGATCTCGTCGAGGTCGATGGGATCGCCACGCCGGCAGACGATGCGCGTGCGCTTGCGATCCGGCAGGCGCGACTTGATCTCGTCCTCCATCTCGATCTTGTCCTTGTCGGCCAGGACCACGATGCAGGAGCCGCGCTTGTTGGCATTCGCCTCGACCAGCTCGGCAAGGATCGTGAAGACCTGTTGCGACCAGCCCAGGATCACCGTGTGGCCCTGCTCGATCACCCGCGAGCGGCCCTTGCGCAGCTCGCCCAGCTTCGACTCGATGCCGCTGGTCAGGATGCCGATGAGGATCGCCACGATGAAGATGCCGCCGAGCGTGACCGTGAACATCGAGAGCACGAACCCCAGGGGCCCAGAGTCGCTGCCCATGGTGCCCGGGTCCAGGGTTCGCAACAGGTTGGCCCACAGCGCGCTGACGAAATCAGGCTTGATGCTGGACCCGTCGAGCTGGCCGGAGATCGTGAGGACCACGGCAATCGTCACGATCATCAACGCCGTGATCAGGCCGAGGCCGAGCACCAGTGCGATCGTGCCGCGGGCCATAAAGTTGTCGAAGGCGTAGCGGGCGCGCTCGGACCACGAGGGACGATGCATTTCGGCCAGTCTAGCGACGCGCGAGCCCCTTCACGGGGCCGTATTCTGACCAGCGGATCGAGCGAATGGCCGTGGATCCAGCATGGCTGAGGAGGTAGCGTGGACGCTGTTGCGGCCGTCACGTGGGGGGAGAACCGGATCGACCTGTTCTGGCGCGGCGGGGATCGCGCGCTGTGGCATCGCAGCTGGGACGGCGCGCGTTGGTCCGAGCCCGAATCGCTCGGTGGCGCCCTTGCATCCGGCCCGGCCGCGACGGCGTGGGCGATCGATCGGCTGGAGGTCTTCACCGTGTTCGACGACGGCGAGCTGTGGGACCGCTACTGGGACGGGCTCACCTGGCACCCCTGGGAGAGCCTCGGCGGTCAGCTGCTGGCCGGTGGCCAGCCGGCCGCGTCGAGCTGGGGCGCCGATCGGCTCGACGTGTTCGCGCCGGGCCGCGACGGCCGGATCTGGCACCGCTTCTGGAACGGCAGCGCCTGGGTCGAGTGGGAGCAGATGGAGGCCGGCTCGGGCTGAGGTTCGGCGGCGTTACGCCGGGTGCTTCTCCGCCTCGAGCTCGCGGGACACCTCCGTGAAGAGGCTGCCCATGACGCGCGCCGTCGTCGGAAAGGCGTGGATGGTGTCCGCAAGGACGCTCAGGGGGATCCCGAGCTTCACGGCCAGCACTGCCTCGTGGATGACCTCGGACGCCCCCGGGCTCGCGATGAACGCGCCCAGCAGGCTCCGCTCCTTCGTGTCGACAACGATCGTGACGTGACCCGTCGACTGGCTCACGAAACCTTTGGCCGACGTGGCGATGTCCGCCGTCCGCTCGATGGCGGAATGGCCGGCCTCCTCCGCCTCATCGAGTCGCAACCCTACTGACGACGTCTCGGGGTCGGTATAGGTGGCACGCGGGATGGCCCGGAAGTCGGGCACGAAATCGTCGCCCATCGCGATCCGGACCGCCGCTTCGCCTTCGTAGTGAGCGAGGTGGGTATGCAGCTCCGGTCCGGCCGGATCCCCGGCAGCCCAGACGTTCTCCGCGATGCGGAGGTGGCCGTCCGGCTTCGGGAATCCCTTGTCGGTGGAGATGCCGAGCGACTCGAGGCCGAGTCCCTCGGTCGGAATCGCGCGGCCGATGGCGACCAGGATCTCATGCCCCTCCACCGTGGACCCGTCCGACAGCTCGACGCGATGCGCACCCTGGGCCCCGACCCCGGCTTCCGCGCGGACGGCTCGCACGCCGCCGCGCACGGTCACGCCCTCGCGGGTCAGCGCCTCGGTGAGTGCGGCCGAGTTGCGCGGGTGGTCGCGCGACACGATGCGGTCGTTGGAGTCGACGATCGTGACCGGCACGTCGTAGCGTGCATACACCTGCGCCAGCTCGACACCGGTCGGCCCGCCGCCCATGACCAGCAGCGAACGCGGCAACGTCCGGGTCGAGGTGCCCTCGCGATTGGTCCCGTGATGGACGGAGTTGAGACCCTCCATGCGGGGGATCCGCGACGTCGAGCCGATGGCGACGATGATCCAGCGCGCCGCAAGTTCGCGAGTGCCGCCACCTCGCACGGTGACGTCCACGCGACCGGCCGCGACGATGCGCGCCTTCCCGCGGATGGGAACGCCGCCCTGGTCCCGGTAGCTCTTCTCATGGGAGCTGTCGTCCGGGTAGTCGATGCCTTCGCGGTTGATCATCCAGTCGCGAAACTCGGACGCCTTGGACCACGGAAAGTCGCCGCCTCCGTGATGGACCGCGGCCGCATGCAGCAGGGCCTTAGAGGGCATGCAGGCCCAGAAGGCGCACGAACCGCCGAAGAGGTCCTCGTCGACGATGGCCACGCTGGCGCCGCGAGCCCTCGCCAGCCCCAGTGCCGCCTCGCCGGCTGCGCCGGAGCCGATGATCACGAAGTCGAACTGTTCCACGTCACTCCCCTTGCGCCGAGCCTGCCCAGCGGCTGCTTCGCTCGTCTTGGATGAGGCTAGCGCAGGGCGCTCCGGCCTGCAACGAAACGGGGGTTCCCGCCGGGCTTCGCGGGGGTTACATTTGACGTCTACGCCGGTTGTCCCCAGGACCGGCGTTCGGGTGCTGCCAGCGGCGTCGGTGGTCATCCGTTATCGGAGGAGGGGCAGGCGAGGCCAGGAAGGGAGTTCCAATGAAGCGAAGGCTAGGAATGGCCGTCGGCATGGCGGCGCTGCTGGTTGCGGCGCTGTTGCCAGCGGGGGCGGTCGCGCGGACGCCAGAACGATTTGGCCGCGTCGATATTGGCGGCAGGAACGTCGATGTGGCCCGCGTGCTGGGCATGCTCAGAGGAGCACAGCACGCCAATCAGAAGGTGATGATCGCCGTCGAGCTTGCCGGTCAACCGGTCGCTGCGTATGTCGGCGCCGCGCTCGACTCGGGCACCACGTTCAGCGAGGCCCAGAAGACCAACGTCCGGCAGCTGCTGGGACAGCGGCAGGCGGGAATCGCAGCACAGCTGCGCGGACTCGGTGCCTCCATCGAAGGGACCTTCACGGACGTCTTCAACGGCTTCCGGATCACGGTTCCGGCGGGCAAGGTGCGCCAGATCGCACACATGCCCGGCGTCAGCCACATCTACTCGGTCCCCACCCACTACATCGACAACACCAACACGGTGAGCTACCTTGGGGCCGATACGACGTGGGGACAGACCGGCTTGACCGGAGCGGGCGTCAAGCTCGCCATTATTGACACCGGCATCAACTACGACCACCTCGACTTCGCCGGTGCGGGCTGGACTGCCTGGCACCACAACAACGGCACGATCATCGAGCCTGGGACCTTCCCGACGGCGAAGGTCATCGCGGGCTACGACCTCGCTGGCGATGCCTACGACCCCGACGCCGGCATTGCCCCCAGCCCTGACCCAGATCCGCTCGATTGCAAGGCGGTCGATGCTCCGGACGTCCAGCACGGAACGCATGTGGCGGGCACTGCGGCCGGCGTCGGCGTCATGTCCAACGGCCACACCTACACGGGTCCCTACAACGCATCGACGTTGAGCTCCACGTCGTTCCGCATCGGCCCAGGCGTCGCGCCCCAGGCCAAGCTGATGGCGTACCGCGTCTTTGGATGCGGTGGCGGCACGAATCTCCTCGTCGACGCGCTCGAGCGGGCCGTCCGTGACGGCGCGCAGGTCATCAACATGTCGATCGGCTCGCCGCTCGGCAATGCCGGCTCGATCGACTCTGTCGCCACAAACAACGCCTCGCTGGCAGGCGTGACGGTCGTCGTCTCGGCCGGCAATGAAGGCCCGTCGGCCTACGCGACCGGCTCCCCGGCAGTTGCCACGCGCGCCATCTCGGTCGCCGCGATGGATGCCCAGGCGAGCTTCCCCGGCGCAACCATCCATCTGGCCACCCAGGGCGACGTCAACGCGATCAACGCGAACGGCGGTCCCCTCCCGGCCAGCGGCACCATCAACCGGTTCGCGGATGATCCGTCGACAGCCGGAGACTCGACCACCGGGGAGGGCTTCGAGAACCTCGGATGCTTCCCTGCTGACTACACGTACAACGGTTTCGTGGCGGGCCAGATCGCGGTGGTCGATCGCGGTATCTGCGCTCGCGTCCAGCGCGCCCAGGAGGGTCAGTCCGAGGCCGCCGCGGCCGTCGTGATGATCAATTCTTCGGCTGGTTTCCCGCCGTTCGAGCACGACATCGCCGGCGTGACCATTCCGTTCCTCGGGGTGAGCAATGCCGACGGCGCGAAGTTCGATACGGACAACAGCACCGGCGCCTCCGCAACGGCGTCTGGCGACATCCCCAACCCGACCTTCAAGCACACGGCTGACTTCACCTCGGGCGGTCCGCGCCGCGGTGACCTGATGATCAAGCCGGACGTGGCAGCCCCCGGCGTGTCGGTCTTCTCGGCCGACGGCGGCACGGTGGCACAGGGCAAGAGCCTCTCGGGCACATCGATGGCCTCTCCGGCCACCGCCGGCGTGGCGGCACTTGTCAAGCAGGCGCATCCGAGCTGGGTTGCCCGCGACATCAAGGCCGCCATCGTCGGCACCGCGTCGCCCGGCAAGCTCGACCCGTATGACCTGCGACTCGCCGGTTCCGGGCTGGCGACTCCGCGCAAGGCGGTGGACACGCAGAGCCTCATCTACACCGATCCGGGCTCCTCGAGCCTGACGTTCAGCTATCACGAGCTGTCCGCCGGGCCCGGCGCGACAGCGTACGATCAGACCAAGACGTTCGCGCTCCGCAACACTGGTGGAGCGCCACTCACCTACAACTTCAGCAATGCGTTCAACACGCCGGACCTCGGTCTGGTCGTCAACATCTCCCCATCCTCGGTGGTCGTCCCGGCCCACAGCTCGCGCAACGTCGAAGTGACGCTGACCATGAGCGAGGCCGACGCGGCGGCCCTTCCGGACGTGTCCCCCGGGCACGCGCCCGACATCGCTCTCGACGACTTCGGACAGTTGTACACGCCGCTGCTGTACGTCGCCGGAGTCGTCACCGCCACGCCGACCGTTTCAGGCCCCGGCGTCTACTCGCTGCGGGTTCCGTGGCTGGTGGGCCCGCGCGCCACGTCTGCCGTGCAGGACCTGCCTTCCAGCCGGACTCCGTGGGTGAAGCAGGGCGGCCTGCGCAAGAGCTCGATCGGAGTCAAGAACTTCGGCCTCCACGCCGGCATCGCCGACGTGTACCAGTGGGGCCTCCAGGACGCCAACGACGGCCTCGACGGCATCGACCTTCGCGCCGCCGGCGTACAGTCGGTCGATCCGACCGTCTGCGACTCCTCTGCGTCCGCGGCAGATCGCTGC
>JBBRYO010000014.1:0-35093 GCA_038237595.1 Candidatus Limnocylindrales bacterium
CCCGTAGGGCCGCAGCATGTCGGGGATCGTCACGAAGGTGTAGCCCATGGCGAGCAGGCCCTGGACGATGGCCGGCAGGATGTCGGCGCTCGTCTGCGTGTTGCAATGCGTCAGGAGGATGTCGCCGGGCTGGGCCCGCAGCGCAGCGCGGATCATGCCTTCGGGCTTGCTGTTCAGGCCCGAATCGGCGTCACTGGCGGACCACAGGATCATGGTGTGCAGGCCGAGCTCACCCGCGATCTGGAGGTCCCGCGCGTCGAACGAGCCATACGGCGGGCGCCATACCGGCAGCATCGAGCGCCCGATGATCTTGGCGATGCGCTCCCTCGCCGCCGCCAGCTGCCGGCGCACGCTGTGGTCCTCCACCCCCGGCTTTGCAAGGTCCACGTGGGTGAGTGTGTGGTTCCCGATCGGATAGCCGGCGTCGGCGATCTCGCGCCACAGCTCCGGGTCCTTGTTGACGCCCACCCAGTCGGGAAAGAAGGTCGCCGGAATGTGGTTCGAGCTCAGGTAGGCGAATTCCTGGCGGCAGCCGTCGGGGAAGTTCCCGTCGTCGATCGTCAGAGCGATGACCGGCTTCTGGCTCGGCCCCTGGCTGACGATCGCGGAGGGGTTCCCCGGGTATCGGGCCGGCCACGGCTCCCATTCGGGGAGGATGAAGAACGGATCCGGCGTCAGCGACGCTCCGGACGAGAATGAGGGCCAGGGCGAGTCCGACGGTCCGGGCGAACCGAGCGACGGCGAGGGATCATCGATCGGGGGCGACGCCGACGTGCCCGGGCTGGCGGATTGATCCGGCGAGAGCGATGGGCCGGCCACGACCGACGGCGGCGCGCTGGGTACTGCGGTGGCCGGCGGTGGCGTGCTGGAGCTGGTGCACCCGAGGACGAGACTGAACAGAACGGCGAAGGCACCCTGCCACCGGTGCCCCGCCCGCCTACCGGGACCCAACCGCATTACGACTCCTGGATCGTTGCCCCTGCTGCCCTGGGACGGACCCCTTGCGCACGTCCAGCGAGGCCGGCTGCCGCTGCCTCGCGGACCATGGCAGCCTCCACCTCGTGCGCGACGCGCTCGTCCTCGACGAACGCGATGATCGTGGAGCCTGCTCCGGAGAGGCACGCCCCCAATGCGCCAGCCTCTCGCGCCGCGGCGGTCATGCGCGGCAACTCACCATAGATCATCGCGCGATACGGCTCATGCAGGCGATCGTCCGTGGCGCGCGCCAGCAGCTCCAGCCGGCCCGACGCCATGGCCGCCACGGTCGCCGACGCGGCAGCGACGTTGTGCACGGCATCGAAGAACGGAACGGTCGCCGGGAGCGCGGCGCGCATCGCTCGCGTGGACATGGGCCGGGCCGGGATGAACAGCACGCATGACAGACGATCGGGCGGCTCGAAACGCACCGCGTCGGGCTTCCCGTCCACCGAAACGACCACCACGAAGCCGCCCCACAGGGCCGCCGCCGCGTTGTCGGGGTGGCCTTCCATCTCCGCCGCCAGCGCGAGCATGCGCTCCCGGGTCAGCCGCTCGCCCCCGGCCAGGGCCTTCGCGGCCACGAGGCCGGCCACGGTCGCGGCCGCCGACGAGCCCAGGCCACGTGACAGCGGGATCTGGTTCTCCATCTCGATCTGCCAGGCGACGCCTGGCTGCGGGATAGCGAGCTCGCGCAGGCCGGTCTCGAGGGCACGCACGAAGCGGTTGCGACGATCTCCCGGTAGCCGTCCTTCGCCCTCGCCCCGGACGGTGATCGTGACCGGCTCGGCCCGATTCTCGACGGCCGTCACCGTGACCAGGTTGCGCAGGTCCAGCGCCATGGCCAGGACGTCGAACCCGGCGCCCAGGTTCGCCGTCGTTCCCGGGACGTCGACCGTGACCGACCGGCCGGCCAGGGCAGTCGCCATCACCAGCCCAGGGCGCGGCGGACGCTAGCGAGCGTCGGCTCGGCGTGGATGATCGGCTGGGCGTTCCGACTGGCCGTGTCCGGGTCCTTGAGGCCGTGCCCCGTGATCACGCAGACGATCGTCGCACCCGGGTCGATCGACCCCTCGGCGGCCAGCTTGCGGATCCCGGCCACCGACGTGGCGCTGGCCGGCTCGCAGAAGACACCCTCGTGGCGCGCCAGGTCGCGGTAGGCGTCGAGGATCTCCTCGTCGGTCACAGCCTCGATGCGGCCGCCCGACTCGTCCCGCGCCCGCAACGCCTTCTGGGCGCTGGCCGGATCGCCGATCCGGATGGCGGTCGCCACGGTCTCCGGGTGATCGACCTTCCGCCCGATGACCAGCGGCGCGGCGCCGGCGGCCTGGAAGCCGAGCATCGCCGGCGCCGTCTCGACGAGGCCAGCCGCGCGGTACTCGGAAAAGCCCTGCCAATAGGCGCTGATGTTGCCGGCATTACCGACGGGGATCGCGAGGTAGTCGGGAGCGCCGCCGAGGTCTTCGCAGACCTCGAAGGCGGCCGTCTTCTGCCCATCGAGGCGAAAGGGGTTGACCGAGTTGACGAGGGTCACCGGATGATCCGGATCCTGGTTCTCGCTCATCTCGCGCGCCACGCGGAACGCGTCGTCGAAGCTGCCCTGGATCCCGACGACCCGCGCCCCCGCCACCTGCGCCTGGAGGAGCTTGCCGGCGGCGATCTGCCCTTCCGGCAGGATGACGACGACTTCCAGCCCGGCGCTCGCTCCATAGGCCGCCGCCGAGGCCGAGGTGTTGCCGGTCGATGCGCAGATGATCGCCTCGGCGCCGTTCTCCAGCGCCTTGGCGACGGCCATGACCATGCCGCGGTCCTTGAACGAGCCGGTTGGGTTCGTGCCTTCCATCTTGAGGAAGAGCAGCGGACAGCCCATGGCACGGCCCAGCGTTCGTGCGTGGACGAGGGGCGTGAAGCCCTCGCCCAGCGAGAGCGTCGGGGTTGCCTCGGTGATCGGCAGGAAAGGCTCGAAGCGACGCATCAGGATGGGCCGCGCCCCGATGCTCTTGGACTGCTCCGCGCGCAGCTGGCGGAGAACCTCGCTCATCCGCATCAGCCCTGCCCCATCTCGAGCACCGGGTAGAGGGATACATCGTTGTAATCGAAGGCCAGGAGGCGCGCGCGCAGGTCCTCGAGCGCAACTGGCCGCGTCACGATCGCCTCGTCCGAGGTTGCGAGCGCGATTTCCGAGAGTCGAGTTGGGACGTGCCCACCGATCAGGTCGGCCGCCGCGAAGAACCAGGCACGTGGGTCGTTGAGATCGTCGAGGACCTCGCGGGCGGCCGCGGCCACGGGCAGCGGGTCCCAGGTCGAGCCCTCGCCGCGCGCCAGCGCCAGGACGTCACCGAGAATCGAGCTGCTGGTGGCGTCGCCGCCGGCACCCGGCCCGCGGAAGGCCACGCGGCCGACTGGCGTGCCGATCACCTCGACCAGGTTGGTGACGCCCATCGTCTGGCCCAACGCAGACGTGATCGGCACGGCGGCCGGCGTCACCGCCGCGACGAAACCGCCTTCGGGGGAGCGCTCCACGCGGGCGACCAGCTTGATCGTCAATCCCAGGTCGGCCGCGCGTGTCAGCTCTCGCGTCTGGATCGCCGTGATCCCGGGCGCCGCATTGCCCCTGACGGCAGGCGTCTCGCGGCGCAGCGCACGGACGTCGGGCCACTCCCCGAAGGCCAGACGGGCAAGGATCGCCAGCTTGTTGGCCGCGTCCATCCCCTCCACGTCACCGGATGGGTTGCTCTCCGCGTAGCCGCGCGTGATGGCTTCGTCGAGCACGTCGTCGTAGGAGCGGCCGTCGCGCGCCATGGCCGTCAGGATGTGGTTGGTCGTGCCGTTGACGATGCCGCGCACCGCCTCGATACGGTTGGCCGCCAGGTCGTGCACGAGCGGTCCGAGAATCGGCACGCCGCCAGCGACAGCCGCCTCGAAGCGCAGGGCGACGCCTGCCGCGCGGGCAGCCGCTTCGAGGCGAGGCCCGGATGCCGCGATCAGTGCCTTGTTCCCGGTCACGACGCTCTTGCCGGCCGCGATGGCGGCATCGACGGCCGCTCCCGCTTCCTCGGTGCCGCCGATGAGCTCGATCACGACGTCGATCTCCGGGTCTGCGGCGAGCGCCACAAGGTTGTCGGTCCGGCGCACCGAGTCCGGCAGCTCGATGCCGCGGGCGCGCTCCGGGTGGCGGACGCCCACCGCCACGAGCACGGGCGCTGTCACGCCGCGACTCGTGACGATTGCGCGCCACGTCGCGTCGAGCAGGCGTTCGGCCACGGGGCGCCCGACGTTGCCCAGCCCGAGCAGCGCGACACGCAACGATTTGCCGCCGGGCGGCTGGGGGTCCACGTCGCGGATTGTATGGGCAGCACGTCTACGGGAGCGACTGGCGGGCGTCCGTGCTGCCGCCGCTGGTAGACTCGGCCGCCGTGACCACCCCGAGCCAAGCAACCCAGGCGACCACGGCCGCGGCGACCGGCCTGCGGGAGCGCGTCTTCAGCGGCGTCCAACCGTCGGGGTTTCCGCATCTGGGCAACTACCTGGGCGCATTCCGGAACTACATCGCGCTCCAGGAGACGCACGACACGATCTACTGCATCGTCGACTTCCACGCGCTGACATCGACGCATGACGGAGAGCAGATCCGAACGAACACCTACGAGATGGCGCTCGACCTGCTTGCGCTCGGACTGGATCCGGAAAAGTCGATCCTGTTCCGCCAGTCGGATCGCCCCGAGCACGTCGAGCTGATGTGGTTGCTGGCCACGGTCGTGCCGACCCCCTGGGTGGAGCGGACGCCTACCTTCAAGGAGAAGAAGCGCGACCAGCCCGACGACGTGAACTTCGCCCTTCTCAGCTATCCCGTGCTCCAGGCGGCCGACATCGCGATCTACAAGGCGCGCCATGTTCCGGTGGGCCGCGACCAGGACGCGCATCTGGAGCTGGCGCGCGAGATCGTGCGAGCGTACAACCGGCGCTACGGCCCGGTCTTCCCGGAGCCCGAGGCCGTCTACACCGAGTCCCCGGTCATCCTCGGCACGGACGGCGTGCGCAAGATGTCCAAGTCGCTCGGCAACACCATCGACATCTTTGCCGACGAGGCGACCCTGCGGCGCCAGGTCATGAGCATGGTCACCGACACGCAGCGGATTCTGCGGACGCAGCCCGGCCGCCCCGAGGTCTGCAACGTCTGCCAGCTCCATCGCTTCTTCGGCGCCGACTACGAGACGATCTGGGACGGCGAACGGACGGCCCGCACGGGTTGCGTCGACACGAAGCGCCTGCTGGCGGACCGCATCCTGGCCTACTTCCGAGAGGCGCGCGAACGGCGAGCCGAGCTCCAATCCAGGCCGGAGCATGTTGAGGAGGTGCTCCAGGCGGGCGCCGAACGCCTCGCGCCCATCGCCGCCGAGACGCTGCGGGAGTGCCACGAACGGATGGGCCTCGGCCCGAGGTAGGCCCGCTGGGGGCACCCCGTCGTAAGCTCAGTCGATGGACGATTGGATCCAGGGTCCGCCGGGGACGAGGCGCGGGTTCGTCCGGAGAGACTCGCCGAGCCCTCGCGGGCGCTCGCCGCGGCCCGGGTGGCCGGCGATCCTCGTCGTCTGCGCCATCTCGGCCCTGCTCGCGTCCGTCGTCACGGTCTCCTTCATGGCTCCCTCCCCGACTGCCTCACCACCCGCCGGCTCGGTCCCCGCCGCAGCAGAGACACCCGGCACCGCCGCAGCAACTCCGAGTGGCGGCGCCCAGCATGCCGTGAGCGGGACGCCGCGCGACCAGCAGTCAGTCGTCGAGGCTGCCACGACGAAAGCCGGACCGGCGGTCCTCTCCGTCGCTGTCACAGGCCCGGGTCCCGTGTTCGGCGCGGACCCGGGCAACGTCACGACGAATATCTCGGGGACGGTGGTGTCGCCCGATGGCCTGATCGTGACCGTCTGGCACCTGACGGCTTCCGCCACCTCGCTGACCGTGGCGCTGCCGGACGGGCGCGTCCTGGAGGCAACCGTCAAGGCCACCGACGAGGCGCGCGACCTGGTCGTGCTCCACATCAACGCCACCAGCCTGCCGGTCGGCGAGATGGCGAATGACGAGAAGCTGGAGAGCGGGCAGACCCTTCTCGCGCTGGGAGGACCCGATGGTGGGGTTGCCGCCTCGGTCAGCAGCGGCATCCTGTCGGCGACGAACCGCACCGTCGGGGTCCGCGATCCGAAGACCGGACGCGACGACCCGATCGACGGCCTTCTCCAGACGGACGCCTCGATCAACTACCAGAACGAAGGCGGGCCCCTCGTCGACGTGAGCGGCGGCATCGTGGGCATCGACATCACCTCCGCCGACGCATCCCAGGGCATCGGCTTCGCGGTTCCCATCGCGGCGACGCGCGCGGTGATCCTCCAGGCCCAGTCGGCTCCGTAGCGTTCGCGGTCGCACGGAGGCGCCATCCACCGCGCTAGACTCCTGCCATGGTGACCCGGGTCCCGCCCTCCGAGTGGCGCTGGCTTCGCGCCCTCCTGGTAATGGGGACCTTCGCGGTAGGGCTCGTGCTGCTGGGGCTGATCGCGAACGTCGCGCTCTACTTCAGCGACATCCTGCTCATCCTGATCCTCGCCTGGCTGTTCGCGTTCATCCTCTCGCCAATCGTCAGCCGGATCCTGCGGCTGTTCCCGAGGCTGCCGCGCCTGGCCGTGGTCGTGGGCGTCTACGCAGGAGTGTTCATCGTCGTTGTGGCCCTGCTCCTGCTGCTCGCGGCGACGCTGGCCACCTCGATCGGAGGCTTCATCACCAACCTGCCGACCCTGAAGGACCAGCTGCCGCAGCTCGTCGACCCCTGGCAACGACAGCTCAACGCCCTCGGCTTTCAAGTCAACCTCGCAGCCACGGTGAGGCAGGCGCTCGACAGCCTCCAGTCGTTTGCACTCACGCTCGTCGGGCCGCTGACGGGACTCGCGGGCGCAACGCTGGGCTTCATCGGCAACCTGTTCATCGTCGTCTTCCTGTCGCTCTTCATCCTGATCGACAAGGACCGGATGGTGGCCTTCGTCAATCGCCTCGTGCCACCCCGCTGGTCCGAGGAAGCGAACCTGTTCGAGGCGAGCGTCGCCTCGGCCTTCGGTGGCTTCCTGCGCGGCCAGGCCATCCAGGGCTTGCTGTACGGCGTCATCGCGGGCGCCGGCAGTGCTGTGCTCGGCCTCGAGTATCTGCCGGTGACCACGGCGGCCGTCGCCATCCTTCAGATGATCCCGTTCTTCGGGCCGTTCTTCGCGTGGGCGCCGCCGGTCATCGTGGCGGTGCTGACCAAGTCGGACGCGGTTCTGCCGATCTTCATCGTCATGGCCATTGGCTGGTTCGTGGTCATGAACATCGTCGCGCCGCGCGTGATGGCGAGCTCAGTCGGCATCCATCCGGTGGTCGTGCTCATCTCGGTCCTCATCGGGCTGAAGCTCCAGGGCGTCGTCGGTGCGATCTTCGCCATCCCGGTCGCCGCGGTGATCTCGACCTTCTTCTTCTACTACCTCAACCGCACCCAGACAGCGTCAAAAGACGTGACAACCCGGGCGGTGAAACGCATCGAGGCGCGTGAGGGCAGGCGCGTCCGGGTTCCCACGCCGCCCCCGATCGTGCCGGAAGCTCCGGTGTCAGCGGGCAACGTCGGAGGCTCCGTGACCGGCAGCGTGCCTGCGCCTGCGGCCGGCGGCCCCGAGTCGGGCATGTGACCTCCGAACGGTCGCCCCGCGACGCGCGGCAACCACAGGAGCGCTCCGGAGCCGGCGGCGATGGGCAACGGGAGGCGGCCCGGCGCGAACGTCGCGACCTCGACCGGAGACGAACCAGTCGTCGGTGGGCCACCAGGAAACGCTCATGCGACCCCTGCGCGTACGCGAACGCACGCTCGCCGACGACTCGAACGCCTGGTCGGTCGACGGATCGCCGACGGACGCAGTCAGTGTGGCCTTCCTCGGGTACTTTTGAGATCGGGTTCGACCTGGTCGCCTCGGGCATCAACTACGGGGGGAACCTGGGCCTGACGGAGATTGAGTTTTGGTAATCGGCCCGCTGCCCCTCAGAACGTCAGCGGAACAGCGCGCTGTAGGCGTTGAGCGCCGGGTGACCGCCGAGGTGCGCGTAGAGCACCGTCGAGTCGGTCGGGATCTCCTTCGACGCCACGAGGTCGATCATCCCGGCCATCGACTTCCCCTCGTAGACCGGGTCGGTGATCATGCCCTCGAGTCTTGCGCTCAGCCTGATCGCGTGAAGCGTCTGCTCGTCGGGGATCCCATAGGTGCCGGCGTGGTAGCGGTCGTCGAGCTCGATCTCGTCGTCGCGAAGCTCGCGCCCGACCTCGATCAGCGCGGCCGTCCGCCGCGCGATACGCGCGACCTGGTTCCACGTCTCGTGGGGCTTGGCCGACCCGTCGATGCCGAGGACGCGTCGGGGTCGCGACTGCGCCGCGAAGCTGGCGATCATCCCCGCCTGCGTGCTACCAGTGACCGAGCAGACGATGACCGTGTCGAAGAAGACGCCGAGCTGATGCTCCTGGCGCTCGACCTCCATCGCCCATTCCGCGAAGCCCAGGCCGCCGAGCCCGTGATCGGACGCTCCGGCCGGGATGGCGTAGGGCTTGCCGCCCGAGGCCTCGATCTCGGCCATCGCGCGCTCCCAGCTCTCCTTGAAGCCGATGCCAAATCCGGCTTCGACCAGGCGCACGTCCGCGCCGAGGATACGGCTCAGCAGAATGTTGCCGACACGGTCATACACAGCATCGGGCCAGTCCACCCAGCTCTCCTGGATGAGGACGCACTTCATGCCCGCTGTGGGGGCCGCCGCGGCCACCTGTCGCGTGTGGTTCGACTGCACCCCGCCGATCGAGACGAGAGTGTCGCAACCGGTCGCGACGGCGTCTGCCGCGAGATATTCGAGCTTGCGCATCTTGTTGCCGCCGAACGCCAGCCCAGAGTTGCAGTCCTCGCGCTTGGCCCACAGCGAGGCGCCACCCAGGTGCCGGCTCAATCGCTCGAGCGGGTGTACGGGCGAGGGTCCGAAAAGCAGCGGATAGCGGGCGAACGTCTCGAGCATCATGCCGTCAGTGCCGGCGGCGCCAGTCCGCCACGATCTCGCGCGCGGCGTTCCTCCCGGGAGTGCCCGTCACGCCGCCGCCCGGATGCGCCCCGGCGCCGGCCAGGTAGAGGCCGTCGAGGGGCATCCGGTAGCGCGCCCACCCCAGCAGCGGTCGCCACGCGAACCACTGGTCGAGCGACGGCTCGCCGTGGAGCGGGTGGCCGCCGGTGAAGCCGTAGTCGCGCTCCAGGTCAACCGGCGTGAGCACCTGCCGTGCCGTCACCAGCGCGCCGATGCCAAGCGCCACGGTCTCGAGGGTCCGGATCGCGAGGTCACCGAGCTCTTCGCGACAGGCGTCCCAGTCGCCGTCGCGCAAGGTATATGGCGCCGATTGCAGAAGCACGGACATCACGTGCCTGACGCCCGACCGGGCGGCCCCGTCGACGAGGAGCGGGTCGACCAGGCTCGGGATCGTCGCCTCCAGCCAGGGCTCGGTCGAGATGCGCCCGTACTTGGCGGCATCCGCCGCGCGGTCCAGGTAGCCCAGGTCCGGCGCAACGAGGATGCGGCCGCGCAGCCGGTCGCGGTCGGCGTCGCCATCGAGGCCCGTGAACTTCGGCAGGTCCGACAGTGCGAGGTTGACCTTGGCTGTCACCCCGTCGAGCCGCAGGTTGCCAGCCTGCCAGCCGAGCTGGGGACCCAGCGCCTCCGGCTCGACCAGATCCAGGAGCAGACGTTTGGGGTCGACCCCACCCACGACGACAGCAGCGTCGATCTCCTCGCCGGACGCCAGCGCCACGCCGCTGGCCCGGCCGTCGGACTCGCGGACCGCCGCGACCTCGGCCGACGTGCGGATCTCGGCGCCGTGGGCGCGCGCGGCAGATGCCAGCGCCTCTGCCAGCGCGCCCGGGCCGCCCCGGGCGTAAACCGTCTCGCCGGCCAACCCGCCGTCGTTGCCTGCCGAGTCCGCGAGGAGCACCTGCGTCGATCCAGCGGAGCGCGGCCCGAGCGAGCTGAAGCGCATGCCGCGCGTGGCGACGGCCGCACGCAGACCGTCGGTCTCGAAGTTGTCCTCCAGCAGGTCCGCGATGGGCATCGGCAGGACGCGCAGGAACTCGCGGGCATCGGCCGTGCCAAGGCCCCGGTAGCGCAACCCGACCCGCAACGCTCCGAGCACGTCGGCCAGCGCCGGGCTGGACGGGTCGGGCGGGGTCAATGACATCAGTCGATCCAACACGCTCGCGTGGGCGCGCACGCGCCGGTCGAGCTCGAGCCAGTTCGCGGCGTCGTGGCGTGAGGTGCGGGCCAGCTCGGATGCTGTCTGGTCCGGATCGCCCCACAGGGTGATCGGGGCCGCATCCGGACGAAGCGAGACCGCCCGGACGTGCGGCTGGACGAGGCGCAGCCCGTGCGAGTAGAGGTCGAGGTCGCGCGCCACGGACGCGCGGAAGCGGCCAACGGTGTGGGCGAGTGCGGAGACCCGCGCCCCGGGCGTGATCTGGGACGTGGCAAGCCCGCCGCCGAGTTGCTGGCGTCTTTCCAGCACCAGCGTTCGCAGCCCGGCCTTCGCGAGGTAGGCAGCGCAGACCAGGCCGTTGTGGCCGCCTCCCACGACGATCGCGTCGTAGGTCACCTCGGTCACGCCTGCGCCTCGGCAGGAAGGGCAGAGGCAGGATCGCCGGGACCCACATCGCCGTCGCGGCGCCAACGCGGACGCCAGCCGCGGGCAGTCTCGGTGCGTCGCGAACGCAGCACCTCGAGCGCCGCGATCCGACCCGGTGCGCCCATGATCCCGCCGCCAGGATGCGCCGACGAGCCGCACAGCCAGAGGTCTCGCACGGGTGTTCGGAAGCGGGCGTAGCCGGGAACCGGCCGGCTGAAGAAGAGCTGCTCCAGCGTCAGCTCGCCCTGGAAGATATTGCCCTCCGTCAGCCCCAGGGTCCGCTCGATGTCGAGCGGGGTCAACACCTGCCGATGCAGGATCAGGTTCCGGATGTTCGGGGCGCGTTCCGCCAGTACGTCCACGACCGCGTCGCCGAACGCCTCGCGCCCCTCGTCCCAGGTGCCCTTGGCCAGGTCATAGGGCGCGTACTGCACGAAGCAGCTCATGATGTGCTTGCCCGGAGGCGCCATGCGCGGGTCGACCAGCGTCGGGATCACCACGTCGACGTAGGGCTTCCGGCTGAAGCGGCCGGCCTTGGCGTCGTCGTAGGCCGTCTCCATGTAGTCGATCGAGGGCGACATGCTGATCGCCCCGCGCAGATGCTCGCCCGGACCGGGCAGGCAGGTGAAGTCGGGCAGGCCGTCGAGCGCCAGGTTGACCTTCCCCGACGAGCCACGGAAACGGAAGCGGCGCACGCCGTCCTCGAAGTCGCGGTCGAGTGTGCCGCCTTCCAGCAGGTCGAGGAAGGTGACCTTGGCATCGGTGCTCGCAAGGACGGTCGTCGCCTGGATCTCCTCGCCCGATTCGAGAACGACGCCGGTCGCACGCCCGTCCCTGACCTCGATGCGGGTGACGGGGGCCTCTGTCCGGATCTCCGCGCCAAAGCTGAGCGCCGCCTCGGCGATTGAGGTGCTGATCCCGCCCGTGCCGTCCTTCGGGATGCCCCAGGCACGGAACGCGCCGTCGATCTCGCCCATGTAGTGGTGCAGCAGGACGTACGCGGTGCCCGGCGAACGCACGCCGAGGAACGTCCCGATGATGCCGGATGCTGACATCGTGGCCTTGAGCGGATCCGTCTCGAACCACTGGTCGAGGAAGTCCGCGGCGCTCATGGTCATCAGCTGGACGAACGCCGTCTGCTGGCGCCGCGGTAGCTTGGAGAACGTGCGCAGGAGCCCGGCCAGCGGCATCGCCTCGCGCGGATCGGGGCGCTGCGGATCCAGCGGGACGATGCCGAGGATCGGCTTGATGAAGCGCGCCATTTCCACCATCAGGAGGCCGTACTCCTCGTACGCCTCGGCGTCGGCCGGGCTCCAGCGGCGGATTTCTCGCATCGACTGGCCGTGGTCGTCGGTGCGCCACAGGTAGTCCTTGTCGAGCGGCGTGAACGTGCCATCGAGCGGCAGGATCTGGAGACCGTGGCGCGGCAGCTGGAGGTCGCGGATGATCTCCGGCCGCAGAAGGCTCACCACGTAGCTGGCCACGCTGAAGCGGAAGCCGGGGAAGACCTCCTCGGTCACGGCCGCGCCCCCGAGGACGTGGCGGCGCTCGAGGACGAGCGTCTTCAGGCCTCCGCGGGCAAGGTAGGCAGCCGCCACGAGCCCGTTGTGTCCCCCGCCGATCACGACGGCGTCGTAACGCTGCGGCACGCGCCTCCCTCAACGCTCGATGCGGCGTTCCCAGCCGCTCATCTCCCGGCCGTGCATGGTACAGGCGGGGGCCGGGCGTGCGGCTCCGGCGTCGGCCGATGCGTGGATCGGCCGACGGTGCCAGACTCATCCTGTTCAAGAGATTCGAAGAGGTGCAGAGTGACAGATGCCGTTGCAACATCCGTCAACAAGCCCGCCTGGATCGACCTGGGAAGCTCGGATGCAGCCGGTTCGCGGGAGTTCTACGCCCGCGTCTTCGGCTGGGACATCGAGGTCAACCCCGATCCGCAGTACGGCGGATACGCACTCGCCAGGATCGACGGCAAGGACGTCGCCGGGATCGGAGGCACACAGTCACCCGAGCAGCCGACGGCGTGGTCGTTCTACATCGGCACGGACGATGCCGAGGCGCTCGCCTCCAAGGTGACAGCGGCCGGCGGCACCGTGGTCGCGCCACCGTTCGACGTCGGTGAGCAGGGTCGTATGGCGGTCTTTCAGGACCCGGCCGGAGCGTTCATTTCCGCATGGCAGCCGACGGTCATGGGCAGGTTCCAGACGCAGGGTGCCAACACGTACGGCTGGGCAGAGCTCAACAGTCGTGGTCTCGAGCGCGTCCTGCCGTTCTACCAGCAGGTCTTCGGCTGGACGACGAAGACCAGCCCGATGGGCGAGGGCCAGCCTCCCTACACGGAGTTCCAGGTCGACGGCCAGAGCGTCGCCGGGGGCATGGACATGAACCCGATGGTTCCCGCGGAGGTGCCCAGCTACTGGATGGTGTACTTCACGGTCGCCGACGTGGACGACGCGTACAAGCAGGCCATCCAAGCCGGCGCCCACGAGATGGTGCCACCGGGCGATTTTCCTGGTGGCCGGTTCGCGATCCTGCAGGATCCCCAGGGCGCCATGTTCGGACTGCTGACGCAACGAGCCTAGCCCGCACGAGGTCGGGCGGCGCCCGCTGGCGGCGTCGCTCCGAGCGAGGTCGGGCGGCGCCCACCTCGGCGCCGCGTCGACCCGGCATACTTCGTCGCGATGGCCACCCGTTCACCGTTTGATGCGCGCGCGCTCCCGCTCAACGTCAAGCGCCAGTGGCGCGAGTGGAGCGGATTCTTCGCCTCGAGTGCCTATGCCGCGAGCCACGACATCGAGTACAACGCGATCCGCAACGCGGCGGCGCTCATCGACGTCAGCCCGCTCTTCAAGTATCGCGTCAGCGGACCGGACGCCGTCCGCCTGGTAGACCGCGTCATTACGCGTGACGCGACGAAGATCAAGGTCGCGCAGGTGGTCTACAGCCCGTGGTGCGACGAGCACGGCAAGGTCGTCGACGATGGGACGATCGCCCGCCTGGACGAGACGACCTTCCGCTGGACCGCGGCGGACGCACAGTTGCGCTGGCTGCGGCTCAACTCGCGCGGTTTGGATGTCTCGATCGACGACATCAGCGATGCCGTCGCGGCGCTGGCGCTCCAGGGCCCGCTCTCGCGGAATGTGTTGGAGGCCGTCACCGGCGACTCGTTCGGGGATCTGCGCTACTACCGGCGCCGTGCCGCCAGGATCGGCCGCACCGAGATCGACGTCAGCCGCACCGGTTACACGGGCGACCTCGGTTACGAGCTGTGGTTCGATGCCAGGAAGGCGACCGCGCTCTGGGATGCGGTGATGAAGGCAGGGCAGCCCTTCGGGATCCGCGCCGCGGGCATGCTGGCGCTTGACGTGGCACGGATCGAGGCCGGGCTGATCCTGCTCGAAGTCGACTATACGAGCGCCCGGCACGCGCTCATCCCCGAGCAGAACTACTCGCCCTTCGAGATCGGCCTCGGCCGCCTTGTGGCGCTGGACAAGGAGACGCCGTTCGTCGGTCGAGCTGCGTTGCGGCGCGAGACCGCGGCGGGCGGACCAGGACGCCGGCTGGTGGGCCTGGAGCTCGAATGGGACGACCTCGAGCGTCTGTACGCCGGGCAGGGCCTCTCGCCCACGCTCAGCGCACAGGCTTGGCGAACGCAGGTGCCACTCTACGTCGGGGGCCGGCAGGTCGGTCGGGCGACGAGCGGAACGTGGAGCCCGATCCTCAAGAAGAACCTGGCGCTCGGCTCCGTTGCGCCGGAGTACGAGGCAGCGGGCTCGCGGCTCCAGATCGAGTGGACCGTCGAGGGCCGGCGCGGGCGGGTTGGTGCGACGGTCGTCGACCTCCCCTTCTACGACCCGCGGGCCAAGCGCGAGTAGGCAGATGACGTCCAGCGGCCCGCCCGCGGTCACCGGTCCGACGCGTTTTCCCATCCGGATCGGACGGCTCACCCGATTCCTCCTGGTTCCGTGGGGCGTCTGGTCGGAGCGCCGCGGCGAGGTGGCGTTCGAGGGCGACAACGTGGTCATCCGCTTCGGGTGGTTCGGCGCACGAATCGCCATCGCCGACATCGAGCGCTGGGATCGCGACGGGCCCTTCAGGTGGATCCGCGCCGTCGCCGTACGGCACAGCGTCTTCAAGAACGACGTGAGCTTCCTCGGCAGCGACCAGCCTGCCATCCGGCTCTGGCTCAAGACCCCGCGCCGCATCGCCTGGGTCCGCAAGGCCACGCTGGTCTACGTCGGGGTTGTGGACCTCGATGGCTTCGGCGCCGAATTGACGCGGCGTGGCGTTCCTGGCCAGGACGGTGCCGCGGTACTCGATCGATGACTTCGACCGTCCGGCGGGTCGTGCGGGAGCGTATCGATCCGAGACTGACAGCCTCGCTTTTCAGCAACTACCGGACTGCCATCGATGCCCTCCTGGAGCTCATCGACAACGCCGTGGATGCGCGGCTGGAAGGCCAGACGCTCCAGGTTGACCTCGCCTTGCGGCCGGGGAGCCTGGCGCTCACAGCGGTCGGCGGGTGGGGCATGAGTCCAGACCAGCTGGAGCGGCAGTACCTGCGTTGGGGTGCCTCACCAAAGCGAGCGGGCGAGCGCATCGGTCGCTTTGGCCAGGGAGGGAAGGCCGCCATCGGGCATCTCGGAAACCGGTTCGAGATCGTCGTAAGTCCCATCGGCGATGAGAGCGCCTATGCGTTCTCCGACGACTCCTATCGCGACCGGACGCGCCTGCGCAGCTATGACGTGCACGTCCGCACGAAGCCTGTCGACTCCCTCCTCGGCTACGTGCACATCGAGGTCGGCGAAATCGACAAGCGACTCGACCCACTGCGGGCGCGTCTGCGCCTGGCCGAGGTGTACCGGCCGCTCCTGCTTTCCGGTCAGATCGCGGCTCGCGTGAACCGCGTGCCGGTCGAGCCGTTGGCATGGCCGCTCGTCGAGGAGAAGCCCGTCTCCGTCCGCGCCGGCGGACGGATCGTTCGCGGCTGGTACGGACTGCTGCCCGACCCACCGCCTCTCGGCCTGGTGCCCGGAGTCCGCATCTACCATCTGGGACGCCTCATCGGGGATCCAGTCTGGTTCGGGCACCAGGGCCCAGGGCTCCACCCCGCGCTGGCACGGTTGGTCGGCGAGGTTGAGTTGCCGAACGTTGCGGTGACGATGAACAAGAGTGACGTGGAGCGTGACTCTGCCGTCTGGGCTGAGGTAGATGGCCGTCTCCACCGCCTCCTTGCGCCGATCGTGCGACGGCTCACGCGCGAACAGGGTCCTGCCGCGAGTCCTCAGGCACTGCGCACCGCGGACCACGTTCGGAAGATCCTCGCACGGGCCCTCCGCATGCTCGAGTCAGGGGAATTGTTCGAGAGCCCCACGGCGGCAGGTTCGGCCGGGCCGCCCGGCCAACTTACCCTCGACCAGGTGCACGCGCCCGGCGATCAGGCGGACCGCCGACCGGAAGTGCCCCTTGCTCCAGCCTCCGATCCGAACGATCTACCGCCGCGGCCGCAACCCCCGAGTCCAACGTCGCCGCAGGGCGGCGGATCCCGCCGAGGCTTCGGCGATGTCGTTATCCGAGCGCTGGACCCGCGAGTGCGCAGCTCCACGATCGAGGAGGACGGTGTGCGCCGGGTCGTGATCAACTCGCAATATCCGCTCTACGACCTTCGCAAGGGTGACCTCTGGTATCAGCTCGAGACAGCCCTGCGCGAGGTGTGCGTGACCATCCCGGAAGCTACCGTGCCGGAGTTCGAGCGCAAGGTCAATGACCTCATGCTCATCTCGTTGTCCTTTGCCGACCGTCGACGCAAGCGTCGCCGCCAGGCTCAGCCCGCGAAGGGCAGCTGGGCAAGCCCGTGACTCGCGGTCAGGCAGGTTCGCCGTGGACGACCGTCAGCGCCCGCGGCGTTCGCTCAGGCGCAGCTGCATGACCGGGCGTCCGGGAGGGCGCCGGATTGCGGGCGGATCGCCGCCCGATGCGGCAGGTGCATCGGCCAATCGATCGAAACGCCCGGTCTCATGGAAGCCAACTCGCTCGTACATGGAGCGCGGGCCCGTGAAGGCATCTCCGTTGTGCATTCGAGTTTCCGGCTCGACCGGGTAGGCCTCCACGATCTGGGCGCCGCCTCTCCGGGCGTGTTCCACGGCCGCGTGCAGCAGCGCCGTCGCGATGCCGGTTCCGCGTTTCCGGCCGTGGATGCAGGAAGCACACGATCGACCTTCAAGCTGCGTTCCGGAAGGGAACCAATGTGCTAGCATCGCACACGATCTCGCACACTCAACCAGGGGCCAGCCTCGATGGCATTGACGCGCACGAACGTGACGCTCCCCGAAGGGCTGCTTCGCGAAGTCGACGCCCTCGCCGGCCCCAGGGGGCGCAGCGCCTTCGTCGCGGATGCCGTGGAAGCCAGGGTCAAGCGAGAGCGCCTGCGTCGCGCCCTTGACGAAACGCGCGGTGTCCTCGTGGGGAGACCCGGCTACATGACCCCCGAAGAGTCCTATCGATGGGTCCGGGAGCAGCGCGAGATCGGCAACGAGGCACAGGCGGAATGAAGTACTTGCTCGACACGATCGTCGCGGTCGACCAGGTTCGGGGATACCTGCCCGGCACCCAGGTCGTAGACCGGCTCTTTACGGAGACCTCGGAGCTCTACACCTGCGACGTCGTCGTGTGCGAGGCCCTGTCTCGGGGCGATGCGGAGGAGCAGCAGTACGTCCGGAGGCTTCTGGAAGCCCTCGAATATGTGGCGATCGATCCGGATGGGGCACGTTGGGCAGGCGATCGACGGCGGGAGCGGATCGAGGCGGGCGGCGGGAAGCCCAGCGTTGGCGACACGCTCATCGCCGCAGTCGCGTGGCGCCTTGGCGCCACGGTGGTCACACGCAATACCCGCGACTTCGAGTCCTTCGGAATTCCCGTTCTCGGCTACGGACCCTAGCGGCACCAACGCCAAGGATCCGGCTGCGAGCCGCTCGGGAGGGCCGCGACGATCATGGAGGGAAGGCTGCGTCCAGCAGGGCTCGAGCGCGCTCCCTCGCGAGGTTCCACGACGGCCATCCCTGGGAGCTCGACAGTGCGTCGAGCTCAATGCGGCGCCGCATCAGGTACCGCGTCACGACCGAGCGGTCCGCCGCATTCATAGCCGGGAGGCCATCCAGGAGCACCGGCACAGCGTCATCGCCAAGCGCACCGAGGTAGGCCGCATCGAGACCGGACGTGCCGTCGGCGGGGATCTGGGCCGGGTCGAGCGCGCGCGCCACGTTCTGGCTGGCCACGAACGACTGTGGACCCACCACGTTCACGGCGAGCGCGACCGTGATGGCAAGGATCGCGGCCGCGTGAGGCAGCCACCGCGCGCGGTCGGACGCGATCGCCACTGCTGCAGCGACGAGGCAGAGCGCGAGCCAGGCGATGGCCGCGGCCACGTAGAACCGCAGCTCGGTCCAGCCGTACGCCTGCTGGTAGAGAGCGAGGCGCGCCGCGGACGAGATGAGCACGACAACCGTCAGTCCGACGAGGGCCAGCGCGGCGGCCCGGTAGACCCGCGTTCGTTCGCTGACGACCGATTCGAGCACCAGGAGCAGGCCGCCGGCCATGACGACCACCAGCAGCAGCTCGAAGAACCCGCGGCGCGCGTACAGGCTGTAGCTCATGCCGGTGAGGTCGATCGTGTCGATGCCCCCGAAGAGGTACGCGCCCTGGAGGATGACGAACACCCCGAACAGCAGGTCGACCGCCAGCAGGACCACCGACGCCTCAACCGCTCCGATGCGAACGACCGAGATGCGCGTTTCGTCGCTTCGGAGGTGCCTGGTTGCGCCCGCGACGACGACCAGAAGGCCTGCACCGAACCACGCTGCGACCACGGCGACGGCCACGCGGATCGGCAGGCTGCCGAGATCGAAATTCCACTGAACGAGGTTCTTCGCCACTGAGCCGAATACCGCGTCGGCCTGCGCGAACAGGACGGCAAACACCAGGACGATCGGGAGGGCGATGAGGATTCCCATCGAAATGCGGCCCAGCGTCGAAGCGCGCGACCGCGGTAGGTCATGGGCGAGTCCCCGAACGACGGGAGCCAGGCGGGCCGGGCCGATCAGCGCGATTGCGACCCCCTGCATCGCAAGGATCGTCATCCCAGACAGGGTTCGTCGCGTGATCGGAATTCCTCCGAATGCTGCAACCGACGCCGCCACCAGTCCGAGCGAACCGGCCGCGTCCAAGGCAACGAGTGCGGGATCGGCTCGCAGGACGGGAAAAGCCGCCAAGAGCAGCGCGGCAACCGGAAGCCACCGGTCCAGCCGGTCGATCGGGTCGTCGCGTCGGCGCACGAGAGCGGCGGCGAGCAGCAGCCCGACGGTCCACAGGAAGAGGTTGAGACCCCCGACCTGGTGGACGAAGAGGAGCTGGCAGAGGACGCCGGTCGCGACCGCCAGCATCAGCACGCGCCTGGCCGCCGGCTCCGCGATGGGCTCGATCAGTGCCTCACCGTCGATCGTGCCGTCGAAATTCCGCCAGCCGAGTGGCAACGGCGGAGAGCCGGGCACGAACGCGGTGGGATCTGGCGCCAGGCCCTTCTCATTCGTCATCGACACCTCGCAGACGAAGCCGGGGTACGCCGTGTTGCGCGACGGCCGTCAGGAACGCGCCAAGACCGCCGGCACGAAGCGGGGATCCACGCCGAATACGTCCCGGATGCGCTCCGGCGTCAGCACCGCAGACGGCGGGCCATCCGCAACCAGCCGGCCGGCGTCCAGCAGCAACAGCCGCGGAAAGAAGTGCGCCGCCAGCCCCAGGTCATGCAGCACGGCCACGATCGTCAGGCCGTCCCGCTCGTTGAGGTCCGCCAGCAGCTGCATGACCTCGACCTGGTGACGCAGGTCCAGATGCACGGTCGGCTCGTCGAGGACGAGCAGGCGGCCCGCCTGCGCCAGGGCCATGGCGAGGACAACGAGCTGGCGCTCCCCGAGCGAGAGCTTGCGGGCGTCGCGATCGCGCAGGGCGGTGACGCCGACACGCTGCATGGCGGCCTCGACGGCGGCGTGGTCGGCGGGCCGAGCCCCGAGCAGCGGATGCTCGTACGGCGTGCGGCCGAGCGCCACGACCTCCTCGACACGCATCGCGAACGGCAGCGAGATGCTGCCTGGGACGACGGCCACGCTCCGCGCGAGCCGGGAACGGCCGAGCTCCTCGAGCGGAACGCCGTCCATGAGCACGCTGCCCCTCCGGCCCTGCCCGAGACCGGTGAGGCAGCGCAGCAAGCTGGACTTGCCGGCGCCGTTCGGCCCGATCAGGCAGACACGCTCCCCCGCTTCGATCCTGACGTCGATCTCCGCCAGCACCTGCCTTCGGCCATAGGCCAGCCCTACCGCGCGAAGTTCGACCTCGAGCCCGCTCATCGATCGGCCATCACAGTTCGTAGCCCGCGCGGAAGCGCCGCAGTAGGGCGAGGAAGAAGGGCGCGCCAACAACCGCGGTGATGACGCCGACGGGAAGCTCGCCGGGGATCCGCGCCGCCAGGTCTGCCAGGATCAGGAAGCTCGCACCGTACAGGGCGGCGAGCGGCAGGACCAGGCGCGCATTCGGGCCGACCAATAGCCGCACGACGTGCGGCACGACCAGCCCCACGAACCCGATGAGTCCTGCCAGCGCGACGGCCGCGGCTGTCACCAGCGAGGCAAGCCCCAGCAGGACGGCGCGCTCGCGGCGCACGTTGAGGCCGAAGTGGAGCGCCGCCTCGTCGCCGAGCAGCATGGCGTTGAGCGACCGCGACCGCGTCATGATCAGCGCCGACCCGACGGCAATGATCGGGAGGCCGAAGGCAAGCTGTGCCCAAGACGCGGTCGCGAAGCTGCCGAGCAGGTAGAAGAAGATCTGCCGCAGGTTCTGACCGGAGAGGTACATCGCCATCGAGAGCCCGGCGGCGAGCAGCGAGCCAACGGCGTACCCGGTCAGGAGCATCGAGGTGAGCGATCCGCCCCCTCCCCCGCCCGCCAGGCGCAGCACGATCGCCACGGCCGCCAGCGCGCCCACGAACGCCAGCAGGTTGGTGAGGCCGAGCCCGAGGAACGCGATCTGCACCGGGATCACGACCGCGACTGCAGCTCCCAGAGCCGCGCCGCTCGCCGTGCCGAGCACGTAGGGATCGGCCAGCGGGTTCCGCAGGAGACCCTGGAACGTGGCGCCCGCGACGGCAAGGCCGGTGCCCACCACCAGCGCGCTGAGAACCCGGGGCAGGCGCAGCTCGAGGACGATGGTCTCGGCCGAAGCCGGCCACGTGACCGCGGCCGGGATGCCGAAGAAACGATGTCCGAGGATCGCCAGCGTGTCGGACAGCGGGACCGGCACGTTTCCCAGCACGACCCCGGCCACCACGGCCGCGAGCAGCACGATCAGCCCGGCCGTGAAGAGCATGACCGGACGTCGCCGCAGCGCCTCGAACCGGCCGAGGCGGACCCGCGCGAGCCCCGGAGCGAGCCCGGTGCTCAAGGCGAGGCGCAGATCGGGACGTCGGGCGGGAAGCCGGGCAGCGAGATGTCCGGGTGGATCGCCCTCGCGAGGGCCGCGAAGCCGTCGGCAAGGCGCGGCCCGGGCCGGGTGACGATGGTGTCGTTCACGGGGCGAACGGCCCCGTTCTTGACTGCCGTCATGCTCTTCCAGGCGGGCCGCTTCTCAACGTCCCTGGGGCACACTCCATAGAGCGCGTCGCCCACCACGATGACCTCGGGATCGGCGTTCACCAGACGCTCGAGCGGGATGCTGAAGACGTTCGGATCGCCGGTCGTGATCGCCTTCCCACCCGCCATCTCGATCAGGTCGGAGATGAACGAATCGGGCGCCGGGCCGTAGATGTCCGGCGTCGATCCGATCTCGTAGAACGTGCGCGGCCGACTGGCGAGCGCCGATGCCGCGGCGCTGACCGTCTGGATCTTCGCCTCCATGTCCGCAGTCATCGTCGCGGCGACGTCGGGCACCCCCAGGGCCAGCCCGATCAGGCGGATGTCCGCGAGGACCTGATCGACCGACTTGGCGTAGACGACGACGACCGGGTAGCCGAGGTCGCGCAGGGCCTTGATGTCGGCCGGGTGGTTGAAGCCGTTGCCGGCAGCGAGGACGAGGTCGGGCTCCAGGCTGACGACCTTCTCCTTGATCACGCCGGTGAAGGTCGCGACGTCGGGAAGCGCAGCCGCCTCCGGCGGGTAGTCGTCGGCGTCGGTCCCACCGACGACCCGGTCACCCGCGCCGAGCCCGAAGGCGATCTCCGTGATGGCAGGCGAGAGGCTGATGACGTGCTGTGGTCGGGCAGGGATCGTGACGGACGTGCCCTCGTCGTCGGTGATGGTGAGCGGGTAGGCGATGGCTGCCGGCGTGGCGGGGACGGACGGGGGGGCAGGCGGAAGCGTGTCTCCGGCCGGGGGAAGCGTCGGGATGGGAGAGATCTGCGGGTTCGGGAGCGAGGTCGGTAGCGGCGCGACGGTGGGGACGGGAGCAATGGTCGGATTGGGTGCGATCGTCGGGTTGGGCGCGATCGTGGGATTCGGAGCGTACGACGCCGGGAGGCTGTTGACGGTCCCGGAGCTCGGAAGGCTGGTGCACGCCGCCAGTAGCAGCGTGAGCACCATCAAGAGCGGTGCGAGGCGGGCAGACAAAGACCCCTTCCCGGATCTGGCGGAAGGGGTCGAATGGGGGGAGCGGTTCTGGTCCAAGGTGCCTTCCCTTTCTCACGAAGGTAGGAGCACGACCTTGGGTCCGGCGACCGGACTTCCAGCCTCGAATGGGCTGGTCACCGTAGCGGGACTGTGCCGGAATTCCACCGGCTTCGCGGATCCCCTGGTCAGGCTGTTCGGTTGTTCGCGGAGTGTACGCCGCCCCGGAGAGGCACGTAAGTCGCAGTAGATCGCCGATCTGGATACTGCGGGCCTCCGCCTCCACCGCCGGGTTCTTTCCCGCCGGATGGAGGTCCCAGATGCGGGAGATCAGGAGTGAACGAAAGGTCGCGAACGCGGCAGCTGCAGCGTTGCTGACGCTTTCCGGTTTGATGGTCGGGCCGCCCGTCGCGGCCCATGCGGGTGGGCCGCATGATGCAGCCGGCGGCAGTCTGCTGAGCTGCGCGCGCGCAGATGCGGCCGCTCGAACCGTGGCTGCCGCTGCCGCGCCGGTCTGGCGCGCATCGCTGGACTCGAAGGGAAGGATCACCGGGCATTCGGTGCAGTTCGCAGGGTCGCCAGGAGCGACCATTTCGCTTGGGCGACGGGCCTTCGGCGAAGCGCCCGGGACCGGGTTGTTCGTGTACGGCAGCCGGGGCGGCTTCGGCACGGTCCTGCACGTCATCGACCTGGACCGGGCGTGCGAGCTCGGAGCTCCACGCGTTGCCGGCTGGGTCTTCGGGCTCAGCGTGGATCAGGCACGGCACTACGTCTACTACAGCTCGGTGGAGGTCGGCTCGCGCCGCGAGCTCGGCGTATGGCGCGTCCCGGTGGACGCAGCCGCAGGTGAGGAGCTCGTGATGGCGCCGCGGTTCGGCGCGCTCAGTGGTTCGGTACGCCGCAGCGTGACCCTGGCGTGGGAGGCCGATGGCAGGCTCGCCACCAGCTGGTGCACGGCGGCGAGCTGCCACTTTGCGAGCTTCGACCCGAAGGCCGCGGCAAGCTCGGGGCATTGCGGGACGGCATGGTGCGTAGGCGCGCTCCAGCCCGGGGCAGACTCGGACCTGCCTCTCGTGTCACCCCGGCCCGTGCCGGTCCTGGGCGATCCGAGGTGGGCGCAGAACACGGTGCTGCGCTACCGCTGGGATGCCGGCGAGCCGCCGCCCGGCAGCATCCGTCCGGCCCTTAACGCCGTCGCGGACGACGCCTCGACCACGCGCCGATCGCAGGCGCCCACGTACCGCTATGACACGACCGCCACCGACGGCTTCCGCTACACGGAGAACTTCCCTTCGTGGAGCAGTCCGGACGCAATCGCCAACGCCGCGCGCAGCGTGCCCGACTGGTGGGTCGTATACATCCGGCCGCAGGGCTACCAGTTCCGCTGGGGTCCCATGCGCTGGTGCCAGATCGACCCCGGAGACGGCTGCTTTGACGTGGAGCGCATCGTGCTGCACGAGCTCGGGCATGTGGTCGGCCTCGACCATCCGGAGAGGGCCGGCTTCCGGCTGCGCCCCTACGACACCGTGATGCATTCGACCTCGCCGAACCGGCCCGATCCGGGCAGCCAGATGCATGCCTTCGCGTCGTGCGACACGGCCACGCTCCAGGAGCGCTATGACGTCGCGACGACGAGCAGCAAGTACTCGACGTGCAACAGAGTCGACACCACGCTCGTCCTCTCACCGTCGGAGACGAGTGTCGACAAGGACGAACCGGTGAATTTCGTGGCAACCCTGCGCGTGACGGATCGTGATGCCTACGGACGGCTCGGAGGCAACGCACTGAGCGGCAGGACCGTGCAGCTGCGCCGACGCCTGACCGGGACGGACGACCCGTGGCAGACATTCTGGATGGCCGCCGGACCGGGAGCCGGCACGTACACGCTGACCTTCAACCCTTCGGCAAGCTACGACTGGCAGGCGCTCTTCCAGGGGCCGAGCGACGAGGGTCTCAACGGCTCGAGCTCGCCTGTGATCCTGGTTCATGTGAACCCCGTCTGCGGCCTCCCGCCCTGCCCGTCCGGCGTGGAACCGCAATGAGGATCAGAGGGGTGCCACGCACCGGGACGTGGATCGGCCGCGGCAAAGTGGGCGTGCTGGTTGCCTGTCTCGTGGCGGCCACCGCGTGCTCGCCCATTGGTCCCCCAACGCCGCCGCCGACGTCGAGCGCGACCTCTCGCACGCCGGTCTCCAGCATCCGGGTATCCGTACCTCCGACCCTCGTGCCCGGTGACGGCTCCAGCCCATCGAGCTCGCCGAGCGATGGGCCGATCGTCACCGGCACCCCGCCCAATTCCACGGCCCCGGCAGGCACTGCCGCGGTCGTGACGCTCAACGGTCCGTTCGGCTCCGTCGATCGCGAGCCGTCTCCGCCTGATGTCGATTGGCCGGACGCCGGCGGTCTACAAGGGCTCGACACCTACGTTCGCTCGGCGCCACTGACCCTGACCTTCACCGACCTCGACCTCACGTTTGCCGCGTGGACCGTCAGCGTCACTCCCGCCGCCTCCCCCGTGTCCAGCTCCGCGCTGGCGACAGTACCCTATCCGCCGTCCAAACCCGAGCTGCTGCGCGTCACCGGCCCGTCGACCGGCGACTGGCTGCTGCGAGCCGACGTCACGCCGACCGGCCGCGCCGCAGCCAGCTATTTGTGGCGCCTCCGAGTACCCGATCGTGGCCCACCCGCCGATGGACACGTCGTCGTTCCGGCGCCGCACGCTCTGCTGGCAACGCCTGACGCCAAGGTGAAGGGCATCCCAGGCAGCGGCTGCTATGTGAGCACCTGCGACGACATCGGCCGCCCGCCGCCTGCGAATGACCTCGAGCAGCTCGCCGCCACGCCCGGCGGCAGGCTCACCCTGTCGCTCGGCGACGGCTCACGGTTCGTGCGTTGGAACGTCCACGCGCGACCCGTCGATGACGCGTCCGCCACTCCAGCGACCCTTGACCGCGGCCACGACCCGGCGGGCGTCGAGCAGGCCAGCTTCGCGGCGCCGGGCAGCGGCGACTGGTACGTCACGATCGTGCTGACGTTCGACCGCCGGCGCGGCAGCTACACCTGGTACGCCCGCGTGACCATTCCCTGAGGAGACGGCGAGGCCGGCCCGCGATGGGCCGGCCTCGCCACGTTGGTCTCGAGTCAATGGCGGATCAGGCGACGGGATTCGCCCGTCGCCGTTTCATGCCGGCGCGGCCTCCCCGATTGCCCCGGGGGCGGCCGGAAACAGGGATGTCTGTGCCGATTCGGGCAACATCGTCCCCAGGATCTTCTGCATCGCAAGGATGTGGGCACACGTCTGCCAGCTCTCGAAGTAGTGGCAATTGCACTGCCAGGCGTCGGCGTCGAGGGTTACGCGGTGCGTGTCGTTGTCACCGCGGAACGTCAGCGAAAGGCGTTCGACCGTGATCCGATCGAGCTCGTGAGAGTAGCGATTCGCCTTCTCGATCTTGCCGATGACGCTGGAATGCATCGCGTCGGACCTCCTGCCCTGGGCCCGACCGAGGGGCATCGGCGAGGCCTTCTGCTGCGCGCCGAGCGAGGACCTCCCCGGGCCGTCGCGGCCGGCGCCTATCGACCGCTAGCCTACATCACCGCCCGCGTCCCAGACCACCGATCTACTGGTCCAATGACCTTTTTCGGGTTCGGGTGGGTGTCCGTCAGGTCCGCTTCGCGGGTGCCGGCCCGACATCGAGATCGGCGGCGGCCAGGGCCTCCTTGATTCCCGTGAGGACCTCGATTGGCGTCGGATCCGTGCCATACAGGATGGCCAGGTAGGCGGTCGCGAAGTCGCCGAGGACGATGGCCGACATCGCCTGTTCGAAACGGCTCTCGCCCTCGATGGTGACCTGCTGGTGCGCGATCTGCGCGTCGTCGAGGGCGGCGCCGGAGAGCGCGGCACGCAGCCGGTTGCGGGCGTGGTCGAGAGCACTGGCGAGGAACACCACGTAGAGGTGGTCCTTCACGGGTTCCGGGTTGGGGTAGCCGACGACGGTATTGTGGGTCGCCTCGGGAAGCTCCTCCCAGGCCGCGCTCGACTTGGCGTTCTCATTGAACTGGGTCTTCCAGCGGCGCGCCACCGGCACCAGGAAGCCGCTGGCTTCGATGACCGGCCAGCGATCCACGAGCGACCAGGCGAGCTGCTTGGCGAAGTTGTCCAGGGTCGGCACGTCCCTGCCCCACGCCGCCACCGACGAGCGGCCGCGCGCGACGGTGGCCCTGACCTCCGCGTCGCCGAGCTCGAGCATCCCGGCCCGCTCCAGCAAGCCGGCCAGGAGCGTGACCGCGTACCCGACCATGGCCCGCGGCATGCCGCCGGCCGGCAGCGTCAGCAGCGGCATCGAGGCGCGTGCCGCCGCGGTGGCGAGCGCCCCTCCGCTGGTGATCGCGGCAACCGACGCCTTGCGTGACAGCGCCGCGCCCAGCGCGGTCAGTGTCTCCTCGGTGTTCCCGCTGTTCGAGCTGGCCACGACCAGCGTCGAAGCATCAACCCAGGCAGGCAGCTCGTACCCGCGCACCACGACGAGCGGCACGCGCAGCCGGTCCGACCAGATGCCCGCTACCAGGTCCCCGCCGATCGCCGAGCCGCCCATACCGAGCACCGCCACCGACCGCAGCTCGCGATATGAAGCCGGCAGCTCCAGCGCGCGCGTCCGCGTCCACGCGTCCGTGACCTGGTCGGGGACCGTGGCGATCAGCCCGAACATGCCGCTGCGGTCGGAGCTCTCGAGCACCCCCGTGTCGTCGAGCGCGCCGCCCTGCGGTCCTGAGCCGTCGCTGGGGAGGCTCACGCTCCCGCGCTCACCAGGGCGCTGCCTTCGTCGAGGATGGCGTCACGCAGCTCCGGGTTGGTCGCCTCGGCGTAGACGCGGACGAGCGGCTCGGTGCCGCTGAAGCGGACCAGCAGCCAGGATCCGTCCGCGGTCCAGAACTTGAAGCCGTCGCCGGTGTCGAGTGCCACGGACCGCACGACAGGCTGGCCTGCCATCGTCGCCGGCGCGTGCTCACGCAGCTCGACCAGGAGTCGCGCCTTCAGCGCCGGGTAGGCGGCCTTGTCGGCGTGGACGTCGCGGCGAAGGTAGAAGGAGGGCCCGGCGATCTCGTGGAGGTGGGCCACAGCCTTCGAGACCGGCCAGCGCCCCGCGGCCCGCTCTCTGATGAACAGGTCGAGCAGCAGCAGGTCGGCGTAGACGCCGTCGCGCTCGGGCAGGTGCATGCCGAAGCCATAGCCCCCGGACTCCTCGCCGCCCATCATCGCGCCGGTCTCGATCATCTTCGGGCCGACGTACTTGAAGCCCACGGACGTCTCGTAGACGGGCACGCCGTAGCGCTCGCCGAGGCGGTCCACCATTGAGGTCTCGTTGATCGTCGACACGACCGGCTGGCGCAGGCCGCGGTGCTCCAGCAGGTAGTACATGAGCAGGCTCATCACCTCGAGCTGGTGGATGAACGCGCCGCGCTCGTCGGCCGCGCCCGCGCGATCCGCGTCGCCATCCAGCAGCAGTCCCAGGTCATAGCCGCCCTTTGCCAGGATGCCGAGGGCCTCGTTGATGTTCGGCGCGATGGGCTCGGGGTTGACTCCGCCGAACCAGGGGTTGCGCTCGCTGTGGATCTCGATGACGCGGATCTTGCCACCGGCCAGCAGCCGCGGAATCCAGCCTGCGCCGGAGCCCCACATGGGTTCGACGAGGACGCTCATGTCGGCTGCGCGCAGCGGACCCAGGTCGAGCGAGCGCTCGACGTAGCGCTGGTAGCCCTCGAAGGGATCGAAGAGCTCGACCTGCCCGGCCGCCTGCGCGTCGGCGAAGGGACGTCGCTCCGGGGCGCGCCCCGCGTTCTCGCGGATGACGCGCTCGAGGGTGGCGAGAATCTCGGGGCCGGCCGCGGCCCCGCTGGGCGACTTGACCTTGAACCCGTTGTCGGTCCACGGGTTGTGCGACGCCGTGATCATCACGCCGCATGCCGAGCCTCGCTGGACCACCTCGTACGAGGTCATCTGCGTCGGGATCGGATCCCTCGCGAGCGCCACCGGAATATCAGCGGCGAGCAGGACCTCGGCGGCGGCCTGCGCGAAATACTCCGAGGAGAAACGCCGGTCAAAGCCGATCACCACGCCGTTGGCCGTGGTGCCTTGATCTCGAACGTACTGGGCGACGCCCTGCGCGCAGCGGCGCACGTTGTCGTAGGTGAACTCGTCCGCGACGCGGGCACGCCAGCCGTCCGTGCCGAAGACAATGGGCGGAGGGGTCGTGGTGTCCGTTGCGGTGTCCGTCACCGGGCCGATGGTACAGCCGCCCGCTGATCGTATGCTTTGCGGCCGTCGCGCATGGGGTAGGGAGGGCAAGCTTGAGAGCCGACTCCGATCGGCCGATCTTCATCATCGGCTGTGCCCGTTCCGGCACCACGCTGCTGCGCATGATCCTCGACTCGCACCCGCGCATCAGCTGCGGCGAGGAGACGAAGTTCCTGACCGACCTCGAGCCGATCGTGGGCGCCCACCAGCGGCTGCTGGCCTCGTACGGCTTCGATCGCGCGTGGTGGCTCGACCGGATCCGCGAGATGTACAACGGCTTCCAGGCGGCCTATCTCGAGAAGCGCGGCAAGGCGCGCTGGGCGGAGAAGACCCCCAGCTATACCCTGCACCTCGCCTTCGTGGAGGAGCTCTTTCCCGACGCGCAGTACATCCACATCATCCGCGATGGCCGTGACGTCGTCGCGTCGTTCCGCGACCGCTGGGGCTACCGCTCCGGGGTCCGTGCCGCCAACTCCATCTGGGCGCACTACGTCCGGACGGCGCGCGAGTTCGGCGCGAAGCTCCAGCCCGACCGCTATCACGAGCTGCGCTACGAGGCGCTCGTGGGCGAGACGGAGACCACCATCCGGGCGCTCCTGGCGTTCCTGGGCGAGGACTGGGACCCGCAGGTCCTCAACTACCATGAGGTCGAGCACGACACGACGGAGCGCTACGCGGCCTTCACGGCAAAGCGCCGCGAGGCCGCCGGCGACGAGGCGCTGATCTACCGGTCACGCGTCGGGGCCGGGCAGCGTGCGCTGGACCCGGTGCTGAAGGCGCTGCTGGCGCGCAGCGGCGGATCCTTGCTGTCCGAGCTGGGCTACACCGGCTGATGGACACGATCGCTGGGGCCGGGGCCGAGCAAGCGCATCGCCGTGCGTCCGACCGCATCACGGTCGGCTACCTGCATCTCGGCCGTGCCGGCAGCGGCGTCCGCCGCTACGGCGAGATCGTGGCGCGAGCCGCGGCCCGCCGCAAGGACATCGATGTGATCCAGGCCGACCCCGGGGACAGGGACGCCGGCCTGACGGACCTGCGACGCTCCGCGCGCCGGCTGAATGCGGCGGACGTGGTCCACATCCAGTGGAAGCCGCCGGACTGGGGCGGCCGGTACCGGGCCCTATCGCGCCTGGAGGTATTCCTCGCAGCCTGCCGCAGGCCAGTCGTCGTGACGCTCCACGACGTATATCCGCGCGAGGGCTGGCGCGAGCGCTGGACGGACCCGGGCGGAATCGCCCTGCGCCGGCTGTCTCTCGGATGCTCGTGGATCGTCGTCCATTCCGACGAGGAGGCGCTGCGGCTGAAGGGCATGGTGCCGGCCTCCAAGCTCGACGTCGTGCCGCACTTCGTCGAAGAGCGGCCGCCGCTGCCGGATGCCGCGGAGGCCAAGGTGGAGCTGGGCCTCGACGGTTGCCGGGTCATCACGCTGGTGGGCTTCATGACGAAGCGCAAGGGCCATCGTCTCGTGATGGAGGCGCTCAGGGAATTGCCGCCCGACGTGATCGCAATTTTCGTCGGCTCTCCCATCGAGGGACGCGAGTCCCGCGGCGACGAGCTCCGCGAGTACGCGGCCGAGCTCGGGGTCGCCGACCGCGTCCGGTTCACCGGCTACATCTCCGACCACGAGCTGGAGCAGGTGATGGCCGCCACGGACCTCGCGCTCTGCCCGTACCGGGACATGTCTGCGTCCGGCTCCGTATCGACCTGGATATCCACGGGGCGGCCGATCGTCTCGTCTGACCTGCCGGCATTTCGCGAGTACAACGCCCTGGCGCCGGGCTCGATGCGCACCTTCTCGCCGTACACCGCCGAGGCGCTGGCCGCAAAGGTCGCCGAACGCCTGGGCGCCGGCGTCGGTCCGACGGACCCGGCCGTGGAGCGGCTGCGCCGCAAACTGGCGACACCGAGGGTGGTCGAGCGCTACCTGGACGTCTATCGGGCGGCGGCCGCGCACAGCTAGAGCCGGTCGGGACGCCCTTCCGCGAGAAGCCGCTCGACGATCGCCTTGACGTCCTGCGCCGCATCCCGGGCGCAGATCAGAACGGCGTCGGGCGTGTCCACGACGATCAGGTCCCGGAGACCCACCGTGGCCACCAGGCGGCCGCCGGCGGCATGCACGAGCACGTCCCGCGAGCCAACGTCCATGACCTGGCCACCTGCCCCCGAGACCTGGACGATCTCGTCGCCGCCCGCCACCTCGTTGAGCACATCGAGCAGCGTCGCCCAGTTGCCCAGGTCGCTCCAACCGACGTCGACTGGAACGACCCTGACCTTTCCCTCGAGCGATGACGGCTCGAGCAGCTTGAAGTCGATGGAGGTGGCTTCAACGCCGCCGTAGGCAGCCGCCAGGTCCCCGCCTGGTGCCACGGCGGCGCGAAGCGGCGCGAGGATCGCGCTTGCGTGGCGCTCCAGGCCCGCGAGGACGGCGTCGCGGCGCCAGACGAAGATGCCCGCGTTCCAGAAGGCGCGGCCGCTCGCAAGGAGGTCGAGGGCGCGTTCGCGTGTCGGCTTCTCGACAAAACGCTCGACTGGGCTCGCGATCGCGATGCCCCCGGCCATGTCCGCGTCCGCGGCCGTGCCGGCGTCCGCGGCCGTGCCGGCGCCCGGGGACGTGCCGGCGCCCGGGGACGTGCCGGCGCCCGGGGCGGTGCCGGCTCCCGTGGCCGTGCCCGAGCCCGCGGCCGCCTCGCCGGCTGCGATCACGTAGCCGAAACCAGTCTCCGGCCCGGTCGGTTCGATCCCGAGCGTCACGAGGCTGCCATCCGCAGCCTCGCGTGCGGCCAGGGCCAGGGCAGCGCGGAAGCCTTCGTCATCGACGATGCGGCTGTCGGCGGGAAGGACAGCCATGACCTCGTCCCCGAGGCGATTGATGGCGGCGGCTGCCAGCGCGACCGCTGCCGCGGTGTTGCGGCCCTGCGGCTCGCCGATGATGTTCTGGGGCGGTACGTCCGGCAGCTGTTCGCGACAGAGGTCCGCGTAGCGCCTGTCGGTCACCACGTACACGTCCCGCGGCTGGACCAGCGGTGCCAGCCGCGCCACGGTCTGCTGAAGCAAGGTCCCCTGCCCGATCAGCTCCAGGAACGGTTTCGGCCGATCGGCACGACTCAACGGCCAGAGGCGAGTCCCTCCGCCGCCGGCAAGGATCACGGCGTACATCCCTAGATTGTACGTAGCGTCCGGTCGCGAACGACGGCCGGCTTGCCGCACGGCATAAGGTGGCTACCGATGATTCGACGCGGCGCGATCCCGGGACTGGTCCTCGCGACGGTCGTGGCCGCCTGCTCCTCGTTGGGATCTCAGCTCGCCTCGCCATCCACGGGCGCCGACCAGGTGCTCGAAACCCCAACGCTCGAAGCCTCCATCGGGGCGGCTTCACCGTCACCGGCGCCATCACAATCACCGGCGCCATCCCCGTCACCGGCGCCATCCCCGTCACCGGCTCCGTCCTCGTCCGAGTCGGCAAGCCCACCGGGCACGGGCCCTGGCCCGTCCCCGACCGGTGAGTGGTGGGTCGAGCCAGGCGCCGAGCTCGACAACCATCTCGAGCCACTGCCGTCGGACGCGCCACCGGCGAAGGTGTCACGAGAGGAAGCCGTCAAGGCGGCGGCGAAGGAATTCCTCGGCAGCGATCAACCACCGGACGTTGTGGAACACGGCCTCGGCGAGATCAGCTACGGAGTCTGGAGACCCGTGTGGCTCATCGTCATTCGCTACACGAACCCGCAGCCCCATCCCATTTCGGGCCCGTGCTGCACGGCACACTGGGCAACCACCGACTGGGCCGGCGTGATGATCTCGGACCAGACCGGGAAGTTCCTGAGGGGCTTCAGTCGGGGCACCAGCGTCGATCCCCCGGCGGGACCGGCGGCAAGCACGGACCCTCCGCATTCGCGCTACTGATCGGTCACGGGCAGCGTCGTAGCCGGACTCAATCCGCCATCGGGCGCCCGGCGGCTCCTCCGCTATCATCGGCCGGGGTCGCGACGCCGCGCGACCGGCCTTCTTAGAAGCCGCTGCGACAGGATGCTGATGACGACCACGGCCGCCTCCCAGGACCCCATCGCCGTCGACGAGAACGTGGACGGCACGGCCGACGCCGGTCCCGGATCGGCCGGCGCTGAGGAAGCGACGGTGTCGAAGCAGGCCAGCGCGACGAAGGCGAATGACGCTTCTGCCCGCGAGGACGAGGATCCGGCCCCCGTCCCGATCAGCTGGCTGAACCTGCCGAACTGGGCGCTCAAGACGTACCGGGCCGAGCGGCGCTACTACCGCAAGCTGGGGCGCGGGCGGCGCCTGACGTCGAGCCGGCTCGCTGCGTCGGTGCTCCCGAGGATCGAGCGCCCCATCTTCGTCGTCGGCGCGGCGCGCTCGGGGACCACGTTCCTGGGTGACTGCATCGGCCACCTGCCGGAGGTGAGCTACCACCACGAGCCGCCCGCCACGAAGGCCGCCGGCCGCTACGTGTACGAAGGCCTCTGGGGGTTCGGCCACGCACGCTGGTTCTACCGCACGGTTTACGCCTGGCTGCTGCGCGCGGAGCTCGACGGGGGCCTGCGCTTCTGCGAGAAGACGCCGACCAACGCGCTGCTGATCCCGTTCCTCGACCGTGCCTTCACCGAGGCGCAGGTCATCCACATCATCCGCGACGGGCGCGACGCGTCGGCCTCCCATATGCGCAAGCCCTGGCTGCTGGCCTCCGCCAGGGATTCGGGCGTGCGCGAGCCCGGCGGATACCTGCACGGACCCTACGCGCCGTGGTGGGTCGAGCGGGACCGGCGGGCCGAGTTCGAGAACACGACCGACGCGCACCGGGTGATCTGGGCCTGGCGCCGGTACACGGAGGAGGCGCTGAAGGACGGGCCGGCGCTCGGTCCCGAGCGCTACCTCGAGGTGCGCTACGAGACCCTGGTGACGCACCCGCGGGACGAGGGCGAGAAGATCCTGGACTTCCTGAACATCGCGCGGCCGGCGTCACGAGCCAGCTTCATGGCCGCCATGGACCGGGCCGAGGAAGGGTCGATCGGCGGCTGGAAGCGCTCATTCGACGCCAATCAGCTGGCCGAAATCGAAGCCGACTCCGGGGACCTGCTCCGCAAGCTCGGCTACAACGCGACGTGACGGCCGCCGCGGCCACGGACGACGCCGCCGACCAGGTTGATCCCTCCTCGACCAGGCGGCTGCGCGTCGGGTTTCTGCACGTGGGCCGGCCGGAGAGTGGCGTGCGCCGGTACGGCCGCATGATCGCCGACGAGGCAGCCACGCGCGCCGACCTTGCCACCACCGATGTCGACGCCGGTCTGCTGGAGGGCCGCGCCGGGGGCCTCCACGATCGCGGCACCGAGCTGGCCGACGTGGACGTCGTGCACATGCAGTGGAACCGCCGCGGGTGGGGCAAGGGGCCGCGGAGCGCACAGCGGTTCCTGGACTTCCGGCGCAAGAACCGCCGACCACTGGTCGTCACGCTCCACGACGTGTTCCCGCGCCACGGGCTCCGGGATCGTTGGCTGGCCGCCGAGGTGATCGCCGTGCGCCTGGTCGGTCGAAGCGCCTCGCGGATCGTCGTGCATTCAGAGGAGGAGATCGGACGCCTGGAGGGCATCGTCCCGACCTCGCGGGTGCGGGTGGTCCCGCATTTCGTGGAGGAGCGCCCGTTCGCGCTCACGCGTGCCGCCGCCCGGGAGCAGCTGGGCGTCGAGGGCAAGCGCGTGGTGACGCTGCTCGGCTTCATCTACGGCCGCAAGGGCCACAAGATCCTGGTGGACGCGATCCCTGACCTGGCAGCCGACGTCACGGTGGTCTTCGCCGGCGGCCCGATCGCGCACAAGGAGAAGTTTCTCGAGAACGTCCAGCGCCGGAAGCTGGACCTCGGCCTCGGCGAGCGCCTGCGGATCACCGGCTACCTCTCCGAGGAGGACCTCGAGGCCTGGGTGGCCGCGACGGACCTGGCCGTGCTCCCGTTCAAGGATCTTTCGGCCTCCGGCTCCCTGTCGACCTGGATCGCGGCCGGCAAGCCGATCCTTGCCAGCGACCTGCCCGGCTTTCGCGAGTACGACGCGCGAGTCCGCGGCTCGGTGCGCCTCTTCGGCCCGATCGAATCGGAAGCCCTCGGGAAGGCGATCAACGAGCAGCTGGCGACCGACCTGCCCGAGGTCGACCCGAACGTCGTAGCTCTGCGCGAGGACCTGACGGTCGCAAGGTCGGTGGATCGCTACGTGGCGATCTTCCGGGAGGCGCTCCGCGACGCCGGATAGCGGCCTCGTCGCAGCGACGACCCACCAGGAGGCGCTGCGCGACGCCGGATAGCAACCGCGCTGTCGGTGAATAGGCGCTCTAGGTGTGATTCACGAATAGGTTGTTGACAAACGAGAGCCTCCCAAGGCTCGGTGTGGGTATCCAGCTCACATCGAATGGGAGGCTCTCGTGGCACATCCTGGGGCGAAGCTGACGCCGCTCGGCCGGCGGCTCCTCGTGGATC
>JBBRYO010000015.1:0-35064 GCA_038237595.1 Candidatus Limnocylindrales bacterium
GATCAGCGCGGCGCCCGTCGACCCAGCGCGTCCGGCCGAGCGCAGGCGATCGGCGACCGTCACGGCCTCGGAGCCGGCCATGAACAGCACGACCGTGTCCAGCCGGGCGATCGCCTCCCAGTCGATGGCCACACCGTCCGAGCCCGCCGCGTGGGCGGTCACGAAGACGACGCTGCGCGCCACGCTCCGATGGGTCACCGGGATCCCGGCAAAGGCCGGTCCAGCGACGCCTGCGGTCACGCCCGGCACGATCTCGAACGGGATGCCGGCCTCGTGCCGTCGCGGACCGCGTCCACAACCGGACAGATCGCCACCCAGCCAGACCTGGTAACGGTCCACGGCGTCACCGACGAGCCCGATCTCCGCCACGTAGGGTCGCGCGCAGCCGTTGGGGCAACCCGTCATGCGCACGGTCGGGCTCGAGTCACCGAGACCGACGTCATCGAAGACGGCCTGGAGCGAGTCGAGCACGCCAGGGAGCGCTCGCTCGGCCTCGGCGATCGCCAGGCCGCACGTTGGGAGGGCGGGGCAGGCCATGGCCAGGCGCCGCAGGCCGCGCGCTGTTTTGGCGGGCGCGATGCCGTTCTCCGCGAGGATCGCCTCGACTTCTCGGCGCTGGCTGGGCTCAACGTCGCGGAGGTACACGTTCTGGTTTGGCGTGACGCGCAGATGGAGTCCGAGGCGGCCCGTCAACGCGCGCAGCGCGGAGCGGTAGTTGCCGTCCGGGCCATCCTGGACGCGGCCGCTCATGATCCGCAGGCCGAAGAACCAGCAGCCATCGCCCTGCTCATGCCAGCCCAGCAGGTCGTCACCGCGCTCCCATTCGATTGGCCGGGGTGGCGCAATCGAGAGCCCGGTGGCTGCCTCGACCTCGGCGCGGAACCATTCGATGCCCCGGTCCGCGATCGTGTACTTCAGCCTTGCGTGCCGGCGGTTCGTGCGATCCCCGTTGTCGCGCTGCACGGTGACCACGCCCTCGGCCACCGTGAGGAGCTCGTCCGGCCCGACGAACCCCAGTGGGTCTGCCAGCCGCGGGAACGTCTCGGGCTTCTTGTGGGTTCGCCCGAGCCCACCGCCGACGTAGATGTTCCAGCCGACGAGCGCGTCGTCCTCGAGGATCGGCACGACACCAAGGTCGTTGGTGAAGAGATCCACGCTGTTGTCGCCCGCCACGGTGACCGCGGTCTTGAACTTGCGCGGCAGGTACGTCTTTCCGTAGAGCGGCTCAACGTCCGCTACTCCGGCTTCGGGGCCCACCCTGGCGATCTCCTGGTCATCGAGCCAGAGCTCGGCATAGGCGCTGGTGCGCGGCAGCAGGTGGCTGCTGATCGCGCGCGCGGCCTCGTGCACCAGCTGGTAGTCGCGGCGGGCGAGCGGGGCCGGGGCGGCCATCACGTTGCGATTGACGTCGCCGCAGGCACCGAGCGTGTCGGCGAGGGCGTCATTGATGCCTCGGATGACGGTGCGCAGGTCGTGCTTCAGGACGCCGTGGAGCTGGATGCTCTGCCGCGTGGTGAGACGCAGGGTCCCGGCGCCGTACGTGTCGGCCATGTCGTCGAGGGCCCGGTACAGCTCGGGGTGCACGTCGCCGCCGGGCAGGCGAAGCCGCAGCATGAATGAGTAGGCGAATTCCTCGCCGGCCCTGCGACGCTCGATGCGCTGGTCGCGGGCGTCCTGCTGGTAGCTGCCGTGGAACTTCAGCAGCTGGTAGCCGGCGTCGCTGATGAACGTGGTCGGCGACGCGAACTCCTCGGCGAGGCTCCCGCGCAGAGCGCGGCTCTCCTCCTTGAGGATCTCGACGCCGGTTCGTTCGGCCGTAGCTTCGGACATGATCGGTGCGGTTGCTCCTGCTCGGGATCTGTCGAGCCTCGCGTCGCACTTCCGCCTGGAAATGCGGTGGGACGCGTGGGCTCATCCGAGGGAGAGCACCGGTGGGAGCCGCTTCGGCCGAGCCACGCGTCAGACGCGAGGTCGGCTGGGTTTGTCGGGAGTCAGCGGCTCACGTTCGACACAAGCTCACCATCCCGGCCAGCCAACGCTCGCCGGAGACAGGCGCAACACATCATGGTCGCGGCGAACTCGTGCATCACGCCCATGATGCCCCAGGAACGCGAGAATGGGCAACCCCCGCACGGTTTCGTTTCGGTGTCGATGGAGGATCTGGCGAACCTGGGATGTCATAACCAGCAGCTTGGCTTCTGAGGGCGCGCCTACTCCAGCGATAGGCTGCTGGTGCGTGGTTCGGCCCTGACGATGAGCTGATCCGATCGCTACCGCCGTCACTATCGCGGCATCGTGAACTCGACCGTCGTTCCCTTGCCGGGCGGGCTCTCGGCGCTGATGCGGCCGCCGTGGGCCTCGACGAGGTCCCTGGCGATGGCAAGACCGAGGCCGCTTCCCGGTGACCCCGGCTCCTTGGCGAAGCGATCGAACACGGTGGGCAGCAGCTCGGGCGGGATGCCGGAGCCGGTGTCGCGGACCTCGACGACCACGCGATCGCCCGTGGCGCGGACCGTCACGGTCACCGAGCCACCAACCGGCGTGTGGCGCAGCGCGTTGCCCAACAGGTTCGCGAGCACCTGGCGGATCCGGCCGGGGTCGACCTCGACGCGCGGCACGCCCGCAGCCACCTCGGCGCGCAGGTTCACGCCCGCGGCCTTCGCCGTGCCCTGGAAGGCGGCGACGGACTCCTCCACGAGCGTGCCCGGGTCGACCGACTCCCGGGCCAAAGCCAGGCTCCCGGCCTCCGCCAGGGCGACCGTGCGCAGATCGTCGACCAGGCCCTCGAGCGTCTTCGCCTGGTCGATCAAGGGTGCAAGGTGGGCCTCGTCGGCCGGGTAGACGCCGTCGATGATCGCCTCGAGCTGACCCTGGATGACCGTCAGTGGGCTGCGCAGCTCGTGGGCCACGTCGGCCAGGAAGGTGCGCCGGCGCGTGTCCGCCTCCTCCAGCCGGCCGCTCATCTGGTTGAAGGCCCGCGCCAGCGAGCGCACCGAGCGAGGGCCGCGTTCCGCGACGCGCGCCGAGTAATCGCCCGTCTCGATGCGTCCGGCCGCGTCGATGAGGTCGTCGAGTGGCGCCGTCATGCGCCGCAGACCGCGCGCCGACGCGATCGTGCCCACGCCCACCAGCAGCAGCGCCACCAGGCCGAAGCCGAGGGCCACCGGGTGGGCCGGAACGAACCCGAACAGCGCCGCCAGCGCCCAGATGCCCGAGGCCACGGTGCCCGCGGCGAACAGCACGATCAGCAGGACCAGCACGGCGAACGGCCGCCGGATACCGCGCCGCCGTCCCCACGGACCGCCGCGCCAGCCCTGCCACTCGCTGGAATCCTCCGAGGCGGCCTCGGTCGCGTCGTGGCGATGCCAGGCGCCGCGGCCCATCCAGGGAGGGGCGCCGCCGGACGGCGGCCACGGCTCCGATTCCGGCCACCACGGCGGGCGGCGGCGCGGTCTGGGGCTCACGTGTCCGGGTCGGCGAAGCGGTAGCCGACCCCGAAGACGGTCTGGACGTAGCGCGGTGTGCGGGGGTCCGGCTCGATCTTGCGGCGGATGTTCTTGACGTGCGCGTCGATGGCGCGCTCGTAGGACTCGAAGGCGACGCCGTGGACGGCATCGAGCAGCTGCGAGCGGGTGAAGACGCGGCCGGGTTGGCCGGCGAGAGCGGCCAGCAACTGGAACTCGGTCGGGGTCAGCTCCACGCGCCGTCCAGCCACGCTCACGAGCATGCGCGTCACGTCGAGCTCGACTTCGCCGACTCGCAGGTGATCGACGGGCTGGCGCGCGCCATCGGCCCGGCGCAGGACCGCGCGCACCCGGGCAACGAGCTCCTTGGGGCTGAAGGGCTTGGTCACGTAGTCGTCCGCGCCGAGCTCCAGTCCGACCAGCTTGTCGCTCTCGTCGGCGCGGGCGGTGAGCATGATGATCGGCACTCTCGTGCCGCGCCGCAGCTCGCGGGTCACGTCGAGGCCGTCCAGCCCGGGCAGGCCCAGGTCCCGCACGACCAGGTCCGGGTGGCGCGTGCGGGTGACGTGGAGTGCGCTCGCGCCGTCGGCCGCGGTCAGCACCTCGAACCCGGCGTGTTCCAGGTAGTCGCGCGTGAGGCGCAGGATGTCCGGCGCGTCGTCGACCACGAGGATGGTTGGCACGTCCGCCATGCTAGGCCCTCCGGAAATGCGAACGAGGGCGGGAGTGCCCGCCCTCGTTCGTGCCCTGGTGAGCTCGGTCGCGGATCAGGTCCGCGTGCCGGCGCCGGGGTCGTTCGTGCCCGGAGTGCCCGTGCCCGGAGTGCCCGTGCCCGGAGTGCCCGTGCCGGCACCCGGCTGGCCGTGCGCTCGCCGGTGCCAGTCCTCGAGCATCGGCTCGGCCTGCGGCGGCATCCCGTGCGTACGGCCCGGGTCGCCGTAGTGGCCCCAGCCGCCGCGTCCGTACCAGCCCCTCGGTCCGCCGCCCCAGAAGGCGCGCCGGATCAGGGAGAAGATGAGGACGAGGAAGAAGATGCCGAAGAGCAGCCCGAACCCGCCAAAGCCCCAACCCCAGTGCGTGTAGATGACGTGCGTGGGCCCGTCCGTCGCGGTGGTGGCGACGTTGGAGCCCTGGCCGAGGCCGAAGCCGATGACGCCCGCCACGACCGCGATGAGCAGTGCGGCGATGACGCCCATGAAACCGAACCGTGATCCCTGCATGTGGATCGTTCTCCCGTATGTGGGTCTGGGTTGACGCTCATCAGGCTGGTCCCGAGGTGTGTGGAGGGTGTGAACGCGCCATGCAGAGCGCGCGGAGGTCGCCATGGGTCATTCGTCCGTCTCGAGCTCGACGAGCGTGGCGCGCTCGTCGCGCGGCGTCGATGCCCAGCACCTGGCGGCGCGGTCCGCGCGGCTGTTCGACGTCCCGGCCCGAAGCGGGCTCAGGCCGGGCGATCTTGACATCAACACGAGTGCACATCATGATGCCTCGATGCGAACGACGCTGACCCTCGAGGAAGACGTGGCCATCCGACTCTCTGAGCGCGCAAAGCTTACGGGGGCAAGCTTCAAGCAGGTGGTGAACGAAACGCTGCGGGCCGGGCTCCAGCACGCCGAGAAGCCGGCTCCGCCTTCTCCGGCATTCCATGTGACGCCCAAGGCGGCCGGCTTCAGGCCCGGAGTGGATGTGCGGCGGCTCAACCAGCTGAACGACGAGCTGGAAGCCGAGACGCTCGTCGGTGCGAAGGTGGCGGACCAGAAGTCTCGGTGATCGTTCCGGACGTCAATCTGCTGATCTATGCGTACAACTCGGATTCGCCCGACCACCTTGCGGCGCGCACGTGGTGGGAAGCGTCACTCTCTGGGACGCGTCCCGTCGGGCTGGCGTGGGCCGTGATGCTCGGCTATCTGCGCCTGATGACCAGTCGTAGCGTGCTCATGGATCCGTTCGAGCCGGTGGAGGCGATCGGCCACATCCGCTCTTGGCTGGAGAGGCCGCAGGTGGTCGTTCTGGGTCCGAGGGCGCGACACCTCGACCTTCTCGAGCAGCTCATGGGCGCCGCCGATGCACTGGGCGGCCTCACCACGGACGCCCATCTTGCCGCGCTGGCCATCGAGCATCAAGCCGAGCTTTTCTCGAACGACTCGGACTTCTCGCGCTTCCCTGGCCTGCGCTGGACAGATCCGCTGCGCTCCAGGGCACCCGCTGGATGATCGCTACCACACGTCGCCCGAGCGCCACTCGCAACTGAGTGGCGCGTCGAGGCCCAGGTCTCGCGGCGTCGCCGGCGTCCGCAGCACCATGATGTAGCCGTCCTCGTCCGGCGTTCGGCGCGTGCCTGCGCTCGTTCGCACGGAGGTGCGTCCGCGCCAGTGCTCCCAGCCCAGCTTCTCGTAGAAGCCGAACTCGCCCGTGCCGAGCGCGCCCAGCTGATAGCCGGCGGCGATCACCTCGTCAATCTCCCGCATCACCGCGGAGCCATGCCCGCGTCGCTGGACGTCCGGCCACGTCGCCACCGCCTCCACGTAGCCGGTCCGCAGCCGCCTGCCGCCGGCCTCCAGGGTCCGCGGCACGACCGACGCATGCGAGAGGATCCGCCCATCCTCCTCGAGCAGCACGTGGACGCCACCGAGAGCGTGCTGCCAGTCTTCCTCCGCGAAGGCGTCGTCGGGCTCGGGCCAGGCAGCCCTGAACAGTGCGCGCAGCTGGCCGATCTCGTCGGGCGTGAGCTCCCTGCTGGCCAGGCGCCGGATCAGGGGCAAGACCTCATCCCTCGCGCCGGGCTGTCGCGCGCCGCCTACGCCTCGAAGCGACGGAAGACGGCGACGGCGTTCTGTCCGCCGAAGCCGAAGCCGTTGATCATGGCCGTGTCCACGCGCGTCCTGCGTGCCACCAGCGGCACGTAGTCGAGGTCGCACTCGGGCAGGTCCGGGTTCTCGAGGTTGATCGTCGGCGGGATCACGTTCTCGCGGATGGCGCCGATGGCCGCCAGCGCGCTGATGATCCCCGCCGCGCCGAGCAGGTGCCCGACCATCGACTTGGGCGAGCTGATCGCGACGCGGTGGGCATGGGCGCCGAGCGCGGCTTTGATGGCGCGCGTTTCGGTGACGTCGTTGAGTGGCGTGGACGTGCCGTGCGCCACCACGTAGTCGAGTTCGTCCGGGGCGACGCCGGCGTCCGCCAGCGCCTTGGTCATGGCCATGCACGCGCCGCGACCCGTCGGCTCCGGCGCCGAGATGTGGAAGGCGTCCGACGACATGCCCGCGCCGAGGACCTCGCAATGGATCGTGGCGCCGCGCTCGAGCGCGTGCTGGGCGCTCTCCATGATCACGACCCCCGCCCCCTCGCCGAAGAGGAACCCGTCTCGGTCCCGATCGAACGGGCGCGAGGCATGCGTCGGATCGTCGTTGCGCTTGGTGAGGGCGCCCATGTTGCCGAGTGCGCCGAACGCGACGGGCAGCAACGGCGCTTCCGAGCCGCCGGCCAGCACCACGTCAGCCTCGCCCCGCTGGATCATCCGGAGCCCGTCCTGGAAGCAGATGATCGAGCTGGCGCAGGCCGCCACCTGCGTGATGACCGGTCCGGTGAGGCCGTACTCCATGGAGAGCTGGCAGGCTGCCATTGAGCCCGAGAGCGCGGGAATGGCGAACGGGCTGACCTGCCCGGGCCCCCGCGCGAGCAGTACTGCCGTCCCGTCGATGACCTGCTCCTGGCCGCCGCCACTGGTGTTCACGCAGACGGCGACGCGGTCGCGCTGCTCGAGGCTCCATTCGCCGAATTCCAGCCCCGAGTCGGTGACCGCCTCCTTGCCTGCCGCCATCCCGAAGTGGATGAACCGGCTCATGCGCCGCGCCATCTTGCGATCCATCGCGATCGTCGGATCGAAGTCCTTGACCTCGGCCGCGATGCGCACGTCGAAGGCGGTCGCGTCGAACGACGTGATGGGCCCCGCGCCGCTGACGCCGGCGACGAGGTTCTTCCAGAACGTCGGGTGGTCGTTGCCGATGGGCGTCACGGCCCCGAGGCCGGTGATCACCGCGCGTCGGCTCAGATCGGATTCAGGCACGGGTGGGCTCCTGCGATGCGGTCGGGCGATTGTATCCGGCAGCCACTCGCGCCCGGCGCTCCGCGGCCCGGGCCGGCGGCATGGCGCGCCAATCCGATGGGACGCTGCGCACCCACAGCCGGATTCCGGCGTCCAGGGCGCGTGCCATCCGCTCCTGCCGAGTCCCCCACTCGATCCCGAATGCCTCACGGATGCGGGGCGGCAGCAGCGCCACGCCCGGCAGCCCGGCCAGGTCGACCAGCGAATGCGGCACCCAGGGAAACGGCGGCCGAAGCACCGTCGGCGCCAGGCGCAGAGCCGTCGGCGTCACCTGGATCGGGCCATCCGGCTCGAGCATCCGGTCCCAGTAATCCATCAGCGCGGGCCACGTCGCCGGTGATCGATCAAGCGGGATGCCCATGCGGGGAGCCAGCGAGCGCGCCTCCTGCCAGAAAGCTTCGACGTCCTCGTCGGAGAGTGGTCGAACCCAGCGTCGATAGGCGCGCACGCTCGTCACGATGAGCGTGGCCTGGACCCACAGGAGCAACTCGGGCTCGAGCGCGCGGTAGGCATGCGCTCCGGTCGCAGCGTGCGCCACCGGATCGGTAACGTCGCCCCGCACCGTGGCATGCACCGTGTTCAGCCGGCGGAGCGCGCGGGAGGCCGTGGGGCCGTCGCCGAAGACCATGTCCATCGTCGTCCGCAAGGTGCTGCGCAGCCGAGCAAAGGGATCGCGCTCGAAGTCACTGTGTTGCGCGACGCCCTCGGCGATCAGCGGGTGTGCGATCTGGAGCAGAAGCGCGGTGGGCCCTGCGCCGAGCAGCACCGCCTCGCGGTTGATGCGCCACATGTGCGAGCCGGGGCCATAGAAGCCCAGGACGGGATCTGGGACGGATGTGCGGTTCATCGGGTAGCACTATGGCCGGTACTCGCTACCGCGGCAGCTCGTGCTCCTCGAGCGGCACGTCCCAGTGCGCATCCAGCAGCTCGAAGCGGCGCTGCTCCTCGGCGCGGTACGTCTCCTGGTCGGGGAAGAGACGCTCGAGCAGACCCGCAGGTGAGTGGCCCTCCATCGCCGCCCAGTCCCGGTAGGTGATGGTCACCTTGACGTTCCAGTCGGCGCGACCATCGCCGTGGAAGCGCGGCGTGTAAAGGCGAACGTCGGTGAAGTTGCCGTCCCGCAGTCCTTCACGCAGCAACGGCCAGTGATTGCGAACGAAGAGGTCGAGCCACTCCCTGTCGTGGCCCCACTTCACGCGGTAGTAGTACGCGACCACAACCGGCCGCGCGGGGGACGGATCGGGCATGGATTCAGTCGCCGTCGTAACGCTTGAAGATCACCGCGCCGTTGTGCCCGCCGAGGCCGATGTTGTCGGAGATGGCGTAGCGGATCTGCATCGGGCGCGAGCCGCCGTGCACGATGTCCAGGTTGACCTCGGGGTCGGGATCTCGGTAGTTGGCCGTTGCCGGGGCGCACTGGTGGAACACGCTCAGCACCGTGGCGACGCCCTCGAAGGCCCCCGAGGCTCCCATCAGGTGGCCGGTCAGCGACTTGGTGGCGCTGATGGCGACCTTGGGAGTGTGCTCGCCGAACGTGGCCCAGATGGCCTGGGCCTCGCGCAGGTCGCCGAGCGGCGTGGAGGTGCCGTGCGGGTTTATCAGGTCGACCTCGTCGGCGGGGACCCCGTGGCGCTCGAGCGCCTGGAGGAAGGCCCGGCGGATGCCGTCGCCCTGCTCGATCGGCTGGATCAGGTCCCACGCGTCCGCCGCGGAGCCATATCCGACGACCTCGGCGTAGACTCGCGCCCCGCGGGCCTTGGCGAACTCGAGGTCCTCGAGCATCATCGCCCCGGCGCCTTCGCCGAGCACGAACCCGTCGCGCGTCAGGTCGAATGGCCGCGAGACGGTTTCCAGCGGCTCGCCCTCGCGCGGCTTGCCCATGCCGCGCATGTTCATGAAGCCGATGTAAGCGAGTTCGTGGAGCGGATTTTCGGTGGCTCCGGTGATGGCGGCGAGGTAGTCGCCGCGACGGATGCCCTCGGCCGCCTCGCCGATGTTGTGCGTGCCGGTCGAGCAGGCCGTGACCACGGACATGTTGGAGCCGCGGATCCCGGTCTCGATCGCGATCTGGCCCGAAGCCGTGTCCGGCAGCATGTTGGCGATGAAGAACGGGCTGACCGCCCGCGCACCCTTCGTGTCCCACGTGGTTTTGTTCTCCATCATCAGGTAGGGCCCACCCGCTCCCGACCCGAAGATCACGCCGATGTCGTCACGGTTGGCCTGGTCGACCGCCAGGCCGGAGTCTTCGAGCGCCTGCTTTGCGGCTGCCACGCCGAAGTGCACGTTGCGGTCCGTACGCCGTGCGGCCTTGAAGTCCATCCACCTGGCAGGGTCGAAGTCGTTCACCTCGCCGGCGATCTGGGCTTCGTAGGGCGTGGGGTCCCAGCGGGTGATGCGATGCAGGCCGGTGCGACCCGCGACGAGGTTGTTCCAGACCGTGTCGACGTCCTGGCCGATCGGGCTGATGACGCCGAGACCGGTGACGGCAACGCGGCGGGAGAAATCTGGGCGGCGCATGGTGAGCTCGAGTACTCCTGTCTAGGCCGCGACGGTGACGAAGGGCACGCGCAGCCCGAACGGTGCGGATGCGTCGTCGGTGGCGATGGCATCTGCCTCTGGGGCGATGCGCTTGATGAGGCCGGTGAGGACCTTGCCGGGGCCGACCTCGACGAACGTCCCTACACCGGCGGCCACCATGGTCTCCACGGCACGGATCCAGTCCACGCCGCGCGTCAGGTGGTCGATCAGCTCGGCGCGGCAGTCGGCGCCGGTGGTCAGCGTACGTGCGTCGGCGTTGGCGACGAGCGGGCTCGACGGATCGTTGAAGGTGACTCCCTCGAGGGCGCCCCGCATGCCTTCGGCTGCGCTCTGCATCAACGGCGAGTGTGCGGCGACGCTCACGGCAAGCACGATCGCGCGCTTTGCGCCGAGTCCCTTGGCGGCATCTGCGGCGGCCTCGACCGCGGCGCGCTCGCCACTGACGACCACCTGGCCCGGCGAGTTTCGATTGGCGATGGTGAAGATGCCGGCGGCCTCCCCGGCGGCGACCAGCTCGGGCAGTCGTGCCTCGTCGACGCCGATGACGGCGGCCATCGCGCCGTCCTTCGCCGAAGCCTGCATCAGGCGCCCGCGCTCGCGAACGAGACGCAGGCCATCGGCGAGGGACAGGACGCCGGCCGCCACCATCGCGCTGTACTGACCCATCGAGTGGCCGGCGAAGAACGCCGGCTGGGGAGTTTCAACGCCGGCCTCCGCACATGCCGCCTCGAGCGCGCGCAGGACGGCGATCGACGAGGCAAGCAACGCGGGCTGGGCGTTGACGGTGAGATCGAGCGACTGGGCGGGACCCTCCCAGGCCAGCCTGCTGATGGGCTGATCGATGGCAGCGTCGGCTTCTGCGAAGACAGCGGCCGCGGCCGGGCTGTGACCGCTCAGGAGGCGTCCCATGCCAACGGTCTGCGAGCCCTGGCCGGGAAATACGTACGCGAACGCCAACGAGTGAATGCTCCTTGATGGGATTTTCTCCGGGACGCGGCGCAGCGCTACGCCCAACTGATCCCTTCGGCGAAACCCTACCAGCGAAGGGCACTCACACCCGCCGATTGCATGCAACCTTGCACGCGTCGGGTTAGGCTGCCAAGGTGAAGGACCAGAATCTCCGCGACGATCTGCTGAGTCCAGTCGTCCAGGCGGCGCGCGACGAACTGCAGAACCCGAGGTTGCTGTCGGACCGGATCGCGATCGGGCGCGCGCTGTGGCGCGACCTGGTCATCGGTTTTGCCGCACAGCTCGGGGACCTGGGGCTGGGCTTCACGCAGCTGGCGGCGCTCTACGCGGTCGCGGGGACGGAAACGCTGACGATCGCGGATCTGAGTGAGCAGATCGGTCGCTCGCCGAGCGCGACGAGCCGCATCGTGACCGCGCTGGAAAGGCGCGGACTCCTCGAGCGTGCCGAGGAGGTGGCCGACCGCCGCCAGAGGACGCTTGCCCTTACGACGCGCGGCACGGCCCTGATCTCGACCATCGACCGGGCGCGCGCCGAGCAGTTCCTGGCGATCGTTCGGCCGCTGCCGATCGCGGAGCGCGCCCTCGTGGCGATGGGCGTGGCCGCCCTCGCGAGCCGGGCCATGACGCGCCGCGGCCGCCTCATCAAGGTTCGCGAGCCGAAAACCTGAGAGGCGGGCCGGGCGACGCAATCTGCCCTCACGGCTCTCAGTTCGGGGCTCGATCGCCAGCAACGTCGGGCCGGTCCCGACGAGAGCCTCGTTCGCGGTGACCTCCGTGAGTCCTCATCGGCCCGCCCGGATGTCCGCTCCTGAACTATCGCGGGTCGCGCCGCATGCCGTACACGGGGACATCCGCGCCGCGGCGCTCGGCCCGAACGTGGCGAGCACGTCCCCGAAGCCGGCCTCGGCCATCGCGGCCTCGCTGGGACTGAACGCGTCGGGTCCAAACCAGCTCGCAAGTCCGTTGACCGCGGAGGCCGGCACGACCACGTCGCCCCCGTCGGCGATGGCAGCCGTCACGAACGTCCGGAAGAAGGGCGGCAGGATGGCCAGCCGTCGCTCGCGATCGGGCTCGAACACGAGGGCACCCGGATCATCGAGAAAGGCACTCGTGAGTAGCGTCGTGCACGCTTCGATGTCTTCCGGCGTGGCGGGACGCACCTCGATCATGCCGGACCGCCGACGGCTCCCCACGCGACGACGCGATCGATCGCGACCTTGATGATCGGCCGGCTTTCCAGCTCGTGCTCCTGGTACTGGGGATACCGCCGACGGAGCTCGGCCACGACCATCCGATGCTCCTCGACCTCGCGCGGCTGTGGCTCGAGCATCTCGCCGACGCCGTAGGCACGCAGCCAGGCGAGCCTGGACCAGTCCTCGTCCCAGCGGTCGAGGAGCAGGGTCACCTCCGGCAGCACGAGGATGTCCCTCACGCGTGCCAGGTTTCGTGGATCGGGGGACTCCTTGGGCTTCTGGTCGATGGGCGTGTAGAGGAGCGCGCGGCCGCGCGCGTCCACCCTGGGGGAGAGCCAGAAGCAGACCGGGACGAGCCGGGGACGGCCTTCGGGCGAGGTGGTGGCGAGGATCGCCCGGCGCTCAGCGTTGAAGAATGCGCGCTGGACCTCGGTCAGGATCGGTTCGGGCATCGTCAGCTCGGGCGCGGTCGGGTGACGGCTCCCTCGCTCGCGGAGCTGACGAGTGCCGCGTACTTGGCGAACACGCCGCTGGTGTAGTGCGGAGCGGGCGGCGTCCAGGCCGATCGCCGCGCCTCGAGCTCGGCCGGATCGACCTCCAGGTTGAGCTCGCGGCGCTCGACGTCGACCACGACCGAGTCGCCCTCCTTCACGAGCGCGATCGGGCCTCCGAGCGCGGCCTCCGGCGCGACGTGACCGACCATCAGCCCCCGGGTGCCGCCCGAGAAGCGGCCGTCGGTCAGCAGCGCCACCGTTTCCCCCAGGCCTTCTCCGACGAGCGCCGCGGTGATGCCCAGCATCTCCTGCATGCCGGGCCCACCGGCCGGACCCTCGTAACGCACCACGACGACGTCACCCGGCTTGATGCCCTGCGCACGGACTGCCGCGAAGCACTCCTTCTCCGAGTCGAACACGCGCGCAGGGCCCCGATGGAAGAGGCGCTCGTGGCCGGCCAGCTTGACGACGCAGCCCTCCGGCGCGAGCGAGCCGCGAAGGATGGCGAGCCCGCCGTGCTCCTTGATGGGGTCATCGATCGAATGGACGACCTTCTGGCCGGGCTTCTCGACGGCCGCCGAAGCGATCTGGGCGATCGTCCGTCCACTGACCGTCGGGGCATCGCCGTGCAGGAGGTCGCGCTTCAGGAGCTCGCGCATGACGAGCTCGACCCCGCCGGCCTCGGTCAGGTCAGCTGCCCGGTAGCGGCCGCCCGGTCGAAGATCGGCGATCAGCGGCGTGCGCGCCGCGATGGTGTCGAAGTCGCCGATGTCGAGCGGGACGCCGAACTCCGATGCGATCGCCAGCAGGTGCAGCACCCCGTTGGTCGATCCGCCGGTGGCCGCGAGCGAAGCAACCGCGTTCTCGATGGCACGCCGGTCGACGATCGATGACGGCCGGATGTCCCAGTGGACGAGGTCCATGACCAGGCGGCCGCACTGCTCGGCCGCGTCGTCCTTGGCCGGGTCCTCGGCCGGGATGCCGTTCAGGCCGGCCGGCGAGAGGCCCAGGAACTCGAGGATCATGCTCATGGTGTTGGCCGTGTACTGGCCGCCGCATGCCCCGGCGCCGGGGCATGCGCGGTTCTCGATCTCGGTCAGCTCGTCGAGGGAGATCTTGCCCGCGCGGTACGCGCCGATTGCCTCGTAGACGCTGACGATGTCGAGGTCCTGGCCGCGGTACGTGCCCGGATATATCGTGCCGTTGTAGAAGATCACGGTCGGGATATCGAGGCGTGCCGCCGCCATCGCCGCGGCCGGGTTCGTCTTGTCGCAGCCGACCAGGCAGACGAGCCCGTCGAAGAGGTGACCGCGGGCGACGAGCTCGATCGAATCCGCGATCACCTCGCGGCTGACGAGGGAGGCCTTCATGCCCTCGGTGCCCATCGTCACACCGTCAGAGATGGCGATCGTGTTGTACTCCATCGGCGTGCCACCCGCCGCGCGGATGCCCGCCTTGACCGACTCGGCCAGCCGGCGCTGGTTGTAGTTGCAGGGCATCGTCTCGATCCAGGTCGTGGCCACGCCCACGATCGGCTTCGCGAGGTCCTCGTCCGTGAAGCCGATGGCCTTGAGCATGGAGCGCGCGCCGGCGCGGTCAGGCCCATCGGTCAGCGCGGCGGAGTGGCGCTTCGCGGGATGGCTGGGTGGCGCCTGGTGGGTCTCGGAACGTGGATCGGTCATGCGCTGCTTGCTCCCGGGTGATACGACGGCCTTGCCTCTACGGCAGACTCCAGAGTCTACGGACCCAACGATCGCACCGTCACGGCAGACGGACGCCGGTCGTCCGCGCAACGGCCACTGCACCGGTAACGCCTTCGGAATCTCCCGATCTGAGCCTGCCTGCCGTTGCCGGCCCGGCCACGTTCCTGGTTTTCATGACCAAGCGTCGCACGCTGCCCGCGCGCCGGATCAGGTAGGGCCCTACGGCGCTGGCGTTGCCACGTCGGGAACCGAGAAGACGCGGCCGTCCCCGACGCCGATGAGCAGCGCACCGCTGATCGGGTTGATCTCCAGTGACTCGACCGACGGCAGCAGGAGGTCCTTTGCCGGAACATCCGCCGTGGCGCTCGCGCCGCCACCGGCGGCTCGCGTCATGGTCCCGGACGGATCGAGCCGCATGATCAGGGGGCCGAGGTCCGTGTAGAAGACCGGCAGGTAGACGTTACCGGCCGCATCCATCGTGACCGTGATGATCCGGTTGAGCGGCGTGTGTGGACCGGTGAGCGCAGCGTCATACGGCACAGGGCTCGTGCCGGTGCCGGCGACCGTGGTGACGATGCCCGTGGTCAGGTCGACGCGCCGAAGCTTCCCGTTGCCGTAGTCGCCGATGTAGATCACGGTGCCTGCTGGATCCACGCAGAGCGCCTGCGGGCCGTCGAAGCCAGCTTCCGTCGCCGGGCCGTTGTCGCCGCTGAATTCACGCTTTCCGCTGCCGGCGATAGTGCGGATCTTGAGGGTCTTCGCGTCGACGAAACGGATGCGCTGGTTGGAGGTGTCCGCGATGTACACGTTGCCGGCCGCGTCCGTCGCCACGTCGTATGGCTGCCAGAGCCGCGCCCGTTTCGCCAGCCCGCCGTCGCCGCTGAAGCCGGCACCCAGGGAGGTGCCTGCGAACGTGACCAGCTTGCCCTGCGGGCCGATTCGCACCACCGTGTAGGAGCCGCGATCCGCCACGTACACGGTCCCGTTCGGACCCACGGCCAGTCCCTGCGGACCGTCGAAACCCTTCGCGTTCGTGTGGATGACCCCGTCCGTCGTGACCGATCGGAGCAGGTACGTGTTGTTGTCCACGATCCAGACCGTTCCATCCGGGGCGACCGCTAGTCCGCTCGGATGACGCAGTAGCGCGGACGTTGCTGGGCCGCCGTCACCGGGATCGGCCGTGCCACCGCCCGCGAAGATGGTCGCGATCGCGGTGGAAGCCGACGGGCTTGTCTCAGGTGACGGCGAGGCTGGCGCGTCCGTTGGAGTCGGCTCGGGCGAGGGAGCCGCGGTCGGTGACGCGACCGCCGTTTCGGTGGGCACCGGGCTCGGAGTGGCGCTGGCCGTAGGCTCGAGGACCTGCGTCGGCGATGCCGATGGTGCTGGAGGAGACGCCACGGAGGTGGCCGGCGCGGACAGTGTTGCCGACACCTGTGCCGTAGGCGGTGGAATCAACGAGGGTCTGTCCGTTGGCACGGCGGACGAACACGCTGCCAGTACCGCCGCCAGACCCGCGACAGGCCAGGTACTTCGGTCTCGCGAGCCCCGGCGCCGGGTCTGCCCCGCACAAACTCGCAAGCCCAGCCCTCACAGGTGCTCGCCGCGCATGAACTCCGATACGGCTTCGACGTCCTCGTCGGTGGCGAACCAGACCTCGCGGATCAAGCCGTCCTGCACGTGGAAGATACCAACTTCCTTGCCGGACATCCGGTGGCCGTTCCGTTCGGCCGAGAAGCGCACCAGGGCGACCACGTGGTCGTCGCTGGCAAGGACGTCGTGGAGGTCGAGCTTGAACGTGCCGTGCGCCTCCTCGACGCTCTGGCGGATGGCCGACATGACGGCATTGCGGCCTTTCAGCGACCCGAGGTACTCGTAGGGTTCGTGCCACTCGACGTCCTCGGCGATGAACGTGGCGGCTCGGTCGAGGTCGCCGCGGGCACGCGCCTCGTACAGGCCACGGACGACGTTCGCGTCGGCGGTCATGCGGCGGTCGGATGCGTGTCGACCCGCGCGGGGTGGTTGGACTCCCAGGTATCGATGGCGGCGCTCCGATCGAGCACCCAGCCGATCTCGTCGGTCCCTGCCAGGAGCATCTGACGGGCAAACGGATCGACCTGGAAGGGGACGTCCTCGTCGCCGGGCAGGTGGACCACCTGCGCCTCGAGATCGACGGTCAGCTCGAGATCGGGGTTGGCCGCCAGCATGTCGAAGAGCTGGCGGTGGGTGTCGGGGTCGATCTGGATCGGCAGGAGGCCGTTTTTGAGCGAGTTGTTGCGGAAGATGTCGGCGAAGCCCGTGGAGAGGATGGCCCGGATGCCCCAGCTGGTGAGAGCCCAGGGTGCGTGCTCACGGGACGAGCCCGCGCCGAAATTGTGGCCGGCCAGCAGGATCTGACGGCCCTGCATCTCGGGGCGGTTGATCACGAACTCGGGGTTTGGGGAGCCGCCCGGCAGATACCGCCAGTCGTTGAACAGGGCGCTCGCGAGGCCGGACTTCTCGGTCGTCTTGAGGAAGCGTGCGGGGATGATCTGGTCGGTGTCGACGTTCTCGGCCGGGAAGGGGATGACGCGACTGGTGAAGGTGCCGAAGGGCTCGCTCATCGTGGTGGCACGTCAGCGTAGTAGCACGACAGCGTCGTAGCACGATGCAGCATCGCGGTTCAGCGGCTTTCCCAGATGGCCGGCCCGGCTACCATGGTGCGCGGGTCGGTGACCACGCCCGAGAGCGCGGTCGCGGCGGCGGTCAGCGGCGAGGCCAGAAAGGTTCTCGCACCTTGTCCCTGGCGGCCTTCGAAGTTGCGGTTGCTCGTGCTCACGATGTACTGGCCCGGGGCTCCCTGGTCGCCGTTCATGGCGATGCACATCGAGCAGCCGGCCTCGCGCCACTCCGCACCGGCGTCCTTGAAGACCTGGTCGAGGCCTTCCTTCTCCGCCTGCGCCTTCACCTGCTGTGAGCCCGGGACCACCATCACCCGCAGGCTCTGCGCGACGTGCCGGTCCTTGAAGAGGTACGCGGCCTGGCGCAGGTCGCTGATGCGGCTGTTGGTGCACGAGCCGATGAAGACGATGTCGACGGCCTTGCCCAGGAGCGACTGCCCGGCATCCAGCCCCATGTAATCGAGGGCATGCTCGAGGGCTCGCCTCGATGAGGCATCGGGCTGGCCGTCCGGCGTCGGGACGTGGCCGGTGATCGACATGCCCATGCCCGGGTTCGTGCCGTAGGTGATCATCGGCTCGAGGGCAGCTGCGTCGATCGTGACCGACTTCGCATGCGTCGCGTCGGGATCGGAGGGGAGGGAACGCCAGGCGGCGACCGCGCGATCCCAGTCGTCGCCCTTGGGTGCGTGTGGGCGGCCGTTGAGGTAGTTGAAGGTCGTGTCGTCGGGCGCGATCAGTCCGGCGCGCGCGCCGCCCTCGATCGACATGTTGCAGATGGTCATGCGCTCTTCCATCGACAGGCGGCGGATGCCATCGCCGGTGTACTCGAACACGTGGCCGGTCCCGCCACCCACGCCGATCTTCGCGATCAGGGCGAGGATGATGTCCTTGGCACTCACGCCGTCCTGGAGCCGGCCGTCGACGCGCACTTCGTAGCTCAGGGGCTTGCGCTGGAGGAGAGTCTGGGTCGCGAGCACCATCTCCACCTCGCTCGTGCCGATGCCGAACGCGAGCGCGCCGAAGGCGCCATGGGTGGCGGTGTGCGAGTCGCCGCAGACGATGGTCATGCCGGGCTGCGTCAGGCCGAGCTCGGGCCCGATGATGTGGACGATGCCCTGGCGATCCGAGCCGAGCCCGTAGAGCGGGATGCCGAACTGCTCGCAGTTGCGGCCGAGCTGCTGGACCTGGAAGGCGGCCTGCAAGTCGATGATCGGCAGGCCGCGGTCGTGGGTTGGCGTCGAGTGGTCGGCCGTGGCGATGGTGCGTTCCGGATGGCGGACCCTGAGCCCTCGGCGACGGAGGCCCTCGAAGGCCTGCGGGCTGGTCACCTCGTGGACCAGGTGGAGGTCGACGCCGAGGAGGGTCGGGGCACCCTGATCCTCGGAAACGACGTGCTCGTCCCAGATCTTCTCGACGAGCGTTCGAGGGCGCGGCGATTCGGCGGCGTACGGCTGAGCCATGCGTCAAGCGTAGCAAAGGGCGCGTGACGGCTTGGTGGTGCGTCCGTCGCGGTTCAGTGGCGCCGGTCGCGCGGCGGAGCCACGGAGCGGCGGAGAGCCGGGCCGAGTGTCACGATGCGCGCCGTGGACGAGACCCGCGTCGACCGCTGGCTATGCGCTGTAAGGCTCTGCAAGACGCGGCCCATGGCCACCGATCTCTGCGTCGGCGGGCACGTCAAGGTCAACGGGATTTCGGCCAAGCCGTCCGCCAAAGTGAGGGTCGGTGACCGCGTCGAGGTGTTCGTCGCAGAGCGTCTTCGATCCGTTGAGGTTGTCAAGGTGATCGAGTCGCGGGTAGGCGCCTCCGATGCAGCGGAGTGCCTCATCGACCACAGCCCGCCGCCTCCGCCCAAGGAGCCGATGCCGCCCGGCCTCGAGTGGGCGCGCGGCGCGGGCCGCCCAAGCAAGCGGCTCCGGCGCGAGCTCGACCGGTTTCGGCGCGGCGGGTAACTCGACTCCCGTCCACGCCTGCCATGACTTTGGGCGGTTCGCGCGACCAGCGACCAAGGGCGATGCCCCGCGGAGGCGCGGTCCCCTCATCCCGGACCATCGGCGGGGCACGAACCGGACCCTGGAGGGCGCTGGACATGGGCGGCGAACGGGGGTACAGTCCGCGCCTGACCTCACCAGCAGGAGCGCCAGCCATCGTGGGCTTGACCGACCGGAGCCGCTACGCCATCGCCATTCGCGAAGATGGTCGCCGCGTGTCCGTTCGCGTGCCCGCTCCTTTTGCCGTAACCCTGCTCAGCAAGCTCGAGCTCCTCGTACTCGGGCTTGTCGCCCTTATTACCGGCTCCCGGCGGGAGCCTGGAGGGAGACGGAGGTAGAACGCCGCTAGCAACGGCGCAACGTCGAAGCCCAGGACCCTCGCCGGCGGCGAGGGTCTTTTGTATGTCCGAAGCAGCTCAGCAGCACCAGAGGGAACGCCGGAAATGACCGAGAAGACGATCGCAGGGAGCCCAGGATCGATGTCCGCGGCCGCCCCGTCGCCGGGCGCGACCGCTCCGGCACCCTCCGCGTCCCCCGGCGCGACCGCTCCGGCACCCACCCACAAGGGCAAGCAGGAGGAAACGTCGGCACGCCCGACCGCCGACCCGCGCTCTGGGACCGTGGAGCGCCATAGCGCCCCGCCGAGTACCGGCAGCCCGACCGGCACCGAGCACCGACGTGCCCCCGCCACCGGCCGCCACGTTCCGGCAGCCGGCACCGCAGGCGCCGTCGAAGTGGAGCGTGCCCGGACCGAGATGCTTTCGGACGCCAAGCCGCGCAACCGCACGCGGATCGGGGCGGACGTCGTGTGCGAGGCGCTGCTCCGCCAGGGTGTTGACGTCATGTTCGGCTATCCCGGTGGCGTGGTCCTGCCGCTCTACGACGTGCTCGACGACTACCCGGCCCTGCGCCACGTCCTCGTCCGGCACGAGCAGGGCGCCGCGCACGCCGCCGACGGCTACGCCCGCGCGTCCGGCCGCGTCGGTGTCTGCCTCGGCACGTCAGGTCCCGGCGCGACCAACCTCGTGACCGGCATCGCCACGGCGCAGCTCGACTCGATCCCCATCGTCGCGATCACCGGCAACGTCCCCGGTGCGCTGATCGGCAAGGACGCCTTCCAGGAGATCGACATCTCGGGCATCACGCTGCCGATGACCAAGCACAACTTCCTGGTTCGAAACGCGGACGACCTGCCGCGCATCTTCGCCGAGGCGTTCCACATCGCGCGGACCGGCCGCCCGGGCCCGGTCCACATCGACATCACCAAGGACGCGCTCATGGCCGAGACGCGGGCGCCCCATCCCGACACGGTCGACCTGCCGGGCTTCAAGCCCACGTTCGAGGGCCACCCTCGCCAGCTGCGCGTCGCCGCCAAGGCCATCGAGGCTGCGGAGCGGCCCTTGATCCTCGCCGGGCACGGCATCCTGCTCAGCCGCGGCGTGGACGAGCTTCGCGCGCTCGCGGAGAAGACCCAGATCCCGGTCGCGCACACGCTGCTCGGCATAGGCGCGATCGATGAGGAGCATCCGCTCAGCTACGGCTACATGGGCATGCACGGCTGGAAGCACGTCAACCGCGCCATCCAGTCGGCAGACCTTCTCATCGCGCTGGGCATGCGCTTCGACGACCGCGTCACGGGCAAGGTCAGCACATACGCACCGAATGCCCGCATCGTGCACGTCGACATCGACCCGTCGGAGATCGGCAAAAACGTGGCCGTGGACGTGCCCATCGTCGGCGACGTCAGGCGCGTTCTGCGGGCGCTCCTTCCGCTGCTCAAGCAGCGCGACCCGGCCGATCGGGAGGCCTACTTCGCGCAGCTCGCCGAGTGGCGCGGCGACTCGGAGGGCTCCAGCTGGCACGGTTCGGGCGCCTGGCGCGACGGCCTGCTTTCGGCAGACTACGTGGTCGGCCGCCTCGGCGAGCTCACGAACCACGACGCCACGCTTGTCGCCGACGTAGGGCAGCACCAGATGTGGCTGGCCCGCTATGCCGGGTTCCGGCGACCCGACTCGCACCTGAGCTCGGGTGGCCTCGGGACCATGGGCTACGGCGTTCCGGCCGCTATGGGCGCGGCCCTCGGCAGGCCCGACAAGGAGACCTGGGCGGTCGTCGGCGACGGCGGCTTCCAGATGACGAGCCAGGAGCTGATGACCCTCTCGGCCGATCGCATCCCGGTCAAGATCGCGCTCATGGACAACAAGAAGCTGGGCATGATCCGCCAGTGGCAGGAGATCATCTACGGCGGGAACTACCACTCCGCCCACCTGCCGGGTCCCAACTGGATGAAGCTGGCCGAGGCGTACGGGATCACCGCATTCCACGCCAGCACGCCCGCTGAGGTAGAGCCCGCGATCCGCGCCGCCCAGGCCGTCGACGGCCCGGTGCTCGTCTGGTTCGAGATCGCGGAAACGCAGAACGTCTTCCCGATGATGCCGGCGGGCAAGGGCCTCTCCGACCTCATCGAGACGTGGGGCGAGTCGGTCGAGGGCTGATGCGATGACTGCCACACCCGCCGCTACCGAACGCTACGTCCCGGGCTCCGGGCAGGCTCGCCGCCACGTGCTGGTGGTGATCGTCAACAACCGGCCCGGCGTCCTCAACCGCGTCGCCAGCCTCGTGCGGGCACGCAACTTCAACATCGAGTCGCTGGCCGTCGGCCACACGGAGCGGCCGGACATCTCGCGCATGACCATCACGCTGCGCGGCGACGACTTCGCCGTGGAGCAGATGGAGAAGCAGCTCTACCGCCTGATCGACGTGCTGAAGGTGCAGGACCTGCCGGAGGCGGGCGTCATCGAGCACGAGCTGGCGCTCATCAAGGTGCGCGCCACGAACCACAATCGCTCCGAGATCCTCAAGATCGTGGAGCTCTACAAGGGCCGGGTGCTGGACGTGTCGCCCGACACCATCGTCGTCGAGCACAGCGGCACCGAGCAGGAGATCGACTCGCTCATCGCGCTGATGGGCGGGTTCGGCATCAGGGAGCTCGTTCGTACGGGCGCGGTCGCCATGAGCCGCGGCTCGAACGCCGTCGATATCGACACCATCCTGAAGGCCGGCGCCGTGCCGGCACTCCCCGAGGAGGATCCGAGCTGATGGGCGCACGCATGTACTACGACAACGACGCCGACCCCGGTGCTCTCAAGGGTCAGACCGTGGCCGTCATCGGCTATGGCAGCCAGGGCCATGCCCACGCCCTCAACCTCCACGAGTCGGGCGCCGACGTCGTGGTCGGCCTGGCGCCGGGGTCGCGCAGCCGGGCCATCGCGGAGGAGGCCGGCTTGAAGGTCGCCGACGTGGCCGACGCGGTCAAGGACGCGGACGTGGTCATGGTGCTCGTCCCGGACACCTCGCAGAAGGCCCTCTACGAGTCGGAGATCGCGCCCAACCTGCGTGCCGGCCAGCTGCTGATGTTCGCCCACGGCTTCAACATCCACTTCGGGCTGATCGACCCGCCGGGCGGCGTCGACGTGGGCATGGTTGCGCCCAAGGGACCGGGGCACCTTCTGCGTTCGGTGTACGTGGCCGGCGGCGGCGTGCCCGCACTCTTCGCCGTCCATCGCGATTCGTCCGGGACGGCCCGCCCGCGCGTCCTGGCCTATGCCCGTGCCCTTGGCGCGACGCGCGCCGGCGTGCTCGAGACCACCTTCGCCGAGGAGACCGAGACAGACCTCTTCGGCGAGCAGTCGCTGCTCTGTGGCGGCACGGCCGCGCTCGTCAAGATGGCCTTCGAGACGCTGGTCGAGGCCGGCTACCAGCCCGAGCTCGCCTACTTCGAGACCATGCACGAGCTGAAGCTGATCGTCGACCTGATGTATCGCGGCGGCCTCAACTTCATGCGCTTCAGCGTCAGCGACACGGCCGAATACGGCGACTACGTGTCCGGGCCACGGATCGTGGACGAGCACGTCCGCACGACCATGCGCCAGGTCCTGTCCGAGATCCAGGACGGCAGCTTCGCCAGGCGCTGGGTCGCCGAGAACGCCGCCGGCCGCCCCGAGTTCGAGCGGCTGCGCGAGCAGGACCGCAACCACCAGATCGAGCAGGTGGGTGCGCACCTCCGGTCGCAGATGGCGTGGCTCAACCCCGTCGAGGTAAGGGCCGGCCAGGCGCAGGCATCGGCCGAGCAGCGGGCTCCGGCCGGCGCGGAGGCCAAATCGTGAGCGTGGGTGGCGTATCCGGGCCGCGAGGGTCAGGAGTATCGGACGCCCCCGCCGCCGGCATGTACGGACCGATCCGCATCTTCGACACGACGCTGCGCGACGGCGAGCAGGCACCCGGCGCGGGCCTGACCGTCGCGGAGAAGATCGAGGTTGCGCGCCAGCTCGTGCGCCTCAACGTGGACGTGATCGAGGCCGGCTTCCCGGCCTCGTCGCCCGGTGACTTCGAGGCGGTTCAGCGGATCGCGAAGGAAACGAGGGGTGTCGCGGTCGCGGGCCTCGCCCGGTGCCGTGACGGCGATCCGCAACGCGCCGTGGAGGCGCTGCTGCCTGCGGAGCGTCCGCATCTCCACCTCTTCATCGCCACCAGCGACATCCACCTCACGCACAAGTTGCGCATGACGCGCGAGGAGGCGCTTGCCTCGGCCGTCCAGTGGGTGCGCTACGCGCGCCAGGCCCTCGGCCGGGACGCCGAGATCGAGTTCAGCGGCGAGGACGCCAGCCGAACCGACCCGGAGTTCCTGCTGCGGGTCTACGAGGCGGTCGTGGACGCCGGTGCGACCACCGTCAACATCCCTGACACGGTCGGATACGCCATCCCGGCGGAGTTCGGCGAGCTCACGCGGCGGGTAGTCGAGCGCGTCGGCTCGGGGGCCGTGGTCAGCGTCCATTGCCACAACGACCTGGGGCTGGCCACGGCCAACACGCTCGCCGCCGTCCAGGCGGGGGCACGCCAGGTGGAGGTCACCGTCAACGGCCTGGGCGAGCGCGCCGGGAACGCCTCGCTCGAAGAGGTGGTCATGGCGCTGCGGACGCGCCCCGGCCAGTTCGCGGGGCATGGCAGCCGCGTGCAGACCGAGCAGATCAGCGCCGCGAGCCGGCTGGTAAGCTACCTGACGGGGTTCCTGGTCCAGCCGAACAAGGCGATCGTCGGACGCAATGCCTTCGCGCACGAGTCGGGCATCCACCAGGACGGCATGCTCAAGAACCCGCTTACCTACGAGATCATGACGCCGCAGTCGGTCGGCCTTGCGGGCAGCCGCCTGTCGGTCGGGAAGCTTTCCGGCCGCCGCGGGCTCCAGGGCAAGCTGCACGAGCTTGGCTTCGAGCTCGAAGGCGAGACTCTCGACGCGGTCTACCGCGCGGCCATCGCCCTCGCCGACGCCAAGAAGGAGGTCACCGACGCGGACCTCGTTGCGCTCGTGGAGCAGCAGGCGGCCGAGTCGCCGCAGGTGACCGCCGGTCCCGCCATCACCCTGGAGGGCTGGAGCGTCACCTCGAGCCACGGCGGCCGGTCCACGGGGGGCGTCTCGCTGAGGCTCTCGGGCGCGACACACAGCGCGGAGAGCTCGGGCAACGGGCCGGTTGACGCGCTCTTCGGCGCCGTCGACGCGGCCGTGGAGCCGGTCCTCGGCTGGCATCCGGTGCTCACCGATTACGAGATCCGCGCAGTCAGCGGCGGGGAGGACGCCCAGGGCCAGGTCCTGGTGCGGGCGCGACGCTCGACGGATGAGGTTGGCACCGCGGACACGGCCACGGGTCACGGTCTCTCGACCAACATCATCGAGGCGTCCCTGGAGGCATACCTCGCGGCGCTCGAGAAGTTGCTTGCGGGCACACCCGCACCAGTCGCCGGTGAGGCCGGCCGGTGAATATGTCTGCCTATCGAGTGGCTGTGATCCCCGGGGACGGCATCGGTCCCGAGGTGATCGACGCGGCCCAGCGCGTCCTGGACGACGCGGCGAGCCGCTTCGGCTTCCGCTTCGAATGGCAGGTGGTGGCCGCGGGCGGCGCTGCCATCGATTCCTGGGGCGTGGCCATTCGCGACGAGGACCTGGCGCTGTGCCAGGCGTCCGACGCGGTGCTGCTCGGAGCCGTCGGTGGCCCGAAATGGGACGTGCCGTCTGCCGCGGTGCGCCCGGAGCAGGCGCTGTTCCGGCTTCGCAAGACGCTTGGTCTCTTCGCCAACCTGCGGCCGGTCGCCGCCGAGCCGGCCCTCTTTGACTCATCGCCGCTGCGCCCCGAGCGGCTGCGCGGCGTCGACATGCTGATCGTCCGGGAGCTGACGGGCGGCCTCTACTTCGGTGATCGGCAGGAGGCACACGCAACCCCCGATGGCCGCGCGGCGCTGGACACGCTGCCCTATAGCGAAGGGGAGATCCGCCGCATCGCGCAGCTCGCCTTCGAGCTGGCAGGCGGCCGTCGCCACCACCTGACCAGCGTGGACAAGGCCAACGTCCTTGCCACCAGCAGGCTCTGGCGCAGCGTCGTGACCGAGCTCGGCAAGAGCCACCCCGACATCGAGCTGGACCATCGCCTGGTCGACTCGTGCGCCATGCAGCTCGTCACGCAGCCAGCCGACTTCGACGTGATCGTGACCGAGAACATGTTCGGCGACATCCTTTCCGACGAGGCATCGGTGCTCGCCGGATCGCTCGGCATGCTGCCGTCCGCATCGCTCGGCGAGCGCAGGACGGACCACGGCATCTTCGGCCTGTACGAGCCCGTGCACGGGTCGGCGCCGGACCTCGCCGGAAGGGGCCTCGCCAACCCGGCGGCCGCCATCCTCTCCGGGGCGATGATGCTGCGCTGGTCGTTCGGGCAGGCGGAAGCGGCAGCCGCCATCGAAGGCGCTGTGCGGTCGGCGCTCAAGGAGGGCTATCGCACGGGCGACCTGATGGCCCCGGATGCGGAGAGCAACCCGGGCCTGACCCGTGTCGGGACGTCCGGCTTCCGCGACGGCGTCCTGAAATGGATCGGGGCCTCTCCTGCGGCCGTTGACGCGTCACCCACCGCCGACGCGGACATGGAGCGCCTCGTATGACCGCCCGATCAGACGAGCCGATCCTGCTCTACGACACGACCCTCCGCGATGGCACCCAGCGCGAGGGCCTGGTGCTCTCGCTCGCGGACAAGATCAAGATCGCGCGCCGGCTCGACGAGGCCGGCTTCCCCTACATCGAAGGAGGCTGGCCCGGCTCGAACCCCAAGGACGTCGACTTCTTCGCGGCCGCCAAGTCGATGACCTGGCAGAACGCGCGCCTCGCGGCCTTCGGATCGACCCGGCATCGCGCCAACAAGCCCTCCGACGATCCGACCCTCCTCGCCCTGGTCGCCGCGGAGACGCCAGTGGTCACGATCTTCGGCAAGAGCTGGCTGCTGCACGTGACCGAGGTCCTCGGGGCGACGCCGGACGAGAACCTGGCGATGGTCGGCGACTCGGTCTCGTTCTGCCGCACGGGCGGGCGCGAGGTCGTCTACGACGCCGAGCATTTCTTCGACGGCTACAAGCACGATCCGGCCTATGCCCTCGCCACGCTGCGTGCCGCGCTGGCGGGTGGTGCCGAAACCCTCGTGCTGTGCGACACGAACGGCGGTTGCCTCACCGACGAGGTGCGCGACATCACGGCCGCGGTAATCGCCGCCTTCGACGAGGAGGAGGCGCCGCCGCGCTTCGGGATCCACGTCCACGAGGACGCTGGCCTCTCGGTCGCAAACTCGCTGGCCGCGGTGCAGGCCGGCGTCCGCCACGTGCAGGGCACGGTCAACGGCTACGGGGAGCGCTGCGGGAACGCCAACATCGTCACGATCTGGGCCGACCTTGCGCTCAAGATGGGCGTCGAGACGGTGCCCTCGGGTGCGGACCTGGTCAAGCTCTCCGAGCTGTCGGCGTTCGTGGCCGAGGTCGCCAACATCGTCCCCAACGACCACCAGCCGTACGTCGGCGTGAGCGCCTTTGCCCACAAGGGCGGCGTCCACGGGGCAGCCACCGCTCGTGTCCGTCATGCGTACCAGCACATCGATCCGGCGCTGGTCGGCAATGAGACGCGCCTGGTGGTGAGCGAGCTCGGTGGCCGGGTCAACACGCGCTGGCGTGCCGAACAGCTCGGCCAGGAGCTCGATGGGGTGATCGACCCGCGGGAGCTGTCGCAGCTGATCAAGGAGCTCGAGTCGGAGGGAGCCTCGTTTGAAGGCGCCGATGCATCCTTCGAGCTGCTCATCCACCGCCGCAGGGCCGACTACGTGCGTGCCTTCCGGGTGCGCGACTTCACGGTCCTCGTTGAGCAGCGCAACGGAGGCGAGACCCAGGCCGAGGCCAGCGTCAAGGTCGAGGTCGGCGAGGAGGTCCTGCACACCGCCGCGGACGGGAACGGCCCAGTCAACGCGCTGGACGCCGCGCTGCGGAAGGCGCTGGCTGCGTTCTACCCCGTCATCGACCACGTCCACCTGGTCGATTACAAGGTGCGCATCCTCGATGGCGACGCTGCGACGGCGGCGCGGACACGGGTGCTCATCGAGTCGCGCGATGCCGCCGGGGTGTCGTGGACCACCGTCGGCTCGGCCACGAACATCATCGCGGCGTCGGCTGCGGCGCTGGTCGACTCCCTCGAATACGCCATCTGGAAGTCCGGCGCCGAGCTGCGGCGACGGGACGAACGCGGCTTCACCGCCGTCGCCACTTCGTGAGCCTGGAGGAACCCCCATGACAAACCCCAATCGAGCCCCGGTGGCAGAAGCACCGGCAGAGCAGCACCTGCACCTTGCCCGCTGGACCTGCAATTCGGGTTCCAAGACGCAGAGCCGTGGCGCCGTAGTGCTGGAGAGCGGCGAGCACCGCTGGCAGGCATCCGCCGAGGGCAACGGCCCGGTCGATGCGCTCTTCCGCGCCGTCGACACCGCGCTGCATGATGTGCTGACCGGCCATCCCCGTATGCTCGCCTACGACGTGCACGCGGTCGCCGAAGGACCCGACTCGGAGGGCAAGGTGACGGTCAGGCTGGCGCCGCCCGCCGGTGCTGAGGGTGAGCGGGCCCATGGCTCGTACGAGGGCGTGGCGCAGAGCCCGAATATCATCGCCGCCTCGGTCGAGGCCTACATCAGCGCCCTGAACCAGCTGCTGGCCGAAGAGCACTGGGCGGGCGCGACCGACGAAGCCGGCAATTTCCGCGCCGTGGCCGCCGACGCCGAGCCGCGGGCCGAGTTCGATCCGGACGCCGGCAAGCACGACACCACCAGCTGGTTCGAGCGATGAAGGGGACGGCGATCGAGGCCAAGCGGGACGACGCCCTCCACACTTCGATAGGGGCGTTCGCCTGGTTCGAGGGGCGCTACGTGCCGTTCGCCGAGGCCAACGTGAGCATCGCCACGCACGCCTTCAACTACGGCACCGCCGTGTTCGAGGGGATTCGTGCCTACCGCCAGGCCGACGGCTCGCTCGCGATCCTCTTCGCCCTCGAGCATTACCGCCGCATGCTGCGCAACGGTCGCCTGATCCGGGCCAGCGTCCCGCAGAGTCCCGAGGACCTGGTCGAGATCACGGCCGAGCTGCTGCGCCGCAACGGCGACGACCGCGACCAATACATCCGTCCGCTCCTCTACAAGGCAGCGCAGGCGATCCGACTCCAGCTCTCCGATCTCGACGACCGCATCAGCATCTTCACCCTGCCGATGGGCGACTACGTCTCTACCGCCGGGCTGCGCGTCGCGATGTCCGCCTGGCAACGCGTCAATGACAACGCCGTGCCGGCGCGCGGCAAGATCACCGGCTCGTACGTCAACGCCTGCCTCGCCGTCGAGGACGCGCACGCCGCCGGTTACGGTGACGCGGTCCTGCTGACCTCCGAGGGACACGTCGCGGAGGCGTCCTCAGCCAACCTGTTCGTCGTCAGCGATGGCGTGATCGCCACGCCGCCACTCTCCGACGACGTGCTGCCCGGCATCACCCGCGGCGCGGTCATCGAGCTCGCCGGCGACCTCGGCCACAGCGTCGAAGAGCGCAAGATCGACCGCACCGAGCTGTACACCGCCGACGAGGTCTTCTTCAGCGGGACGGGCGTCCAGATCGCCGAGGTAGCCTCGATCGACGATCGGCCCGTCGGCGACGGCAGGAACTTCCCGGTGACCGCGGAACTCCAGCGCACCTACTTCGAAGCGGTTCGCGGCCTGCACCCCAGGTACTCGCACTGGCTGACCCGGGTTTGACGACGGCGCGGCCCGGGGTCGCGTTCGCGGGGGAGCCGGGCTCCTTCGCGGAGGACGCGGTCCTTGCCTATTTCGGCGCCGAGGGCGCGCTCCCGGTGCCCGTGCCCGGCTTCGGTGACGTGGTCTCGTCGGTCGAGGGCGGCTCGGCTGAGGCTGGGGTGCTGCCGATCGAGAACGTGGTCTTCGGGACCGTGCGCGAGGTCTACGACCTGCTGGCGGGAGCGGAAGTTTCGATCGTCGGCGAGGTCATCGTCCCCGTTCGCCTGTGCCTGGCCGCCCTCCCCGGCGAGCGCCTCGACTCGATCGAGCGCGTCTACTCACACATCCAGGCGCTGGGTCAGGCGGAAGAGTTCCTGCGATCGCGGCCCTGGACGCTGATGGCCACCACGAACACCGCCGGTTCGGGAAAGATGATCCGTGACCGCGCCGAGCGCGCTTCCGCGGCGGTGCTGTCTCCGCGAGCGGCCGCGCTCTTCGGGCTCGAGACGCTGGCCTCCGACATCCAGACCGATCCGAAGAACCGCACGCGTTTCCTTGTGTTGAGCGGGTCCGATGTGGTCGCACCAACCGCAGAGATCGACCCGAGGCCGCGCCGTTCCACGCTGCTGATCGGCGTTCGCAATGAACCGGGGTCGCTGCACCGGGTGCTCGGCGTGCTTGCCAGGCATGGCCTCAACATGGACAAACTCGAGTCCCGGCCCTCCCGCGACCGCGCCTGGGAATACGTCTTCTGGGTCGACCTGGACGGCGACCTGTGTGCGCCGGAAGCTGATCCCGCGCTCGAGGAGCTTCGCGCGGCCGCGGCTGAGGTGCGTGTCATCGGCTGCTACCCGAAGGCGGCCGAGCCGGGCTGAGCAAAGCGGCGACTCTCATTGGCCTGAACCGGGAGCCGCGCCTTTCAGCGGCGCGTTTCGCGGCTGATCCTGTGCGCGCAGGGTTTCCCAGCGCCGGTTCAAACCTGGTGCACGACCGGATTGCTCACCGTCTTGTGCGGTCATCATCCTCGTCGTTGTGGCGGGCACGATGTACCCGATGGCCACGGAGCCGCTCCAGCGCATCCGCTGGTCCCTGTGCCTCAAAACCCACACCAGTCGAATCCGGGCTGCGCGGTCAACGGACCTCCGAGGGTCAGGGCCGACGAGCCCGACAATCGTCCCCGAGCCGCCCTACCCGCCCTCGCGCAACGGAACAGCCACCTCGTCGGCCAGGGCCTGGAGCGCGACCGGGCCGATCGGGTCGCCGAGGCCCAGGACGATCTCGTTCGCGCCAGCGCGCACGTACTCGCGCGCGAGCGACAGGCCCTCGGCTCGTCCCTCCCGCGTTGGCGGCACCACGATCTGGACCGAGAGCCACAGGCTCGCCGGGTCGCGGCCGCCCACTTCGCACGCCTCCCTGATGCTGTCCCTCCGCTCAGCAAAGCCCGCGGGGCTGCTGCCCGCCATGTTCGCGGAGTAGTTCCAGCCGTCCGCCAGCTCTGCCGCAAGTCGCAAGCCCCTCGGGCCCTGGCCGCACAGGAACAGCAACGGCCCACCGGCACGGACAGGCGCCGGTTCCATGGTCGCGCCTCGCAGCCGCACGGAGCCCGCCTCGAGGTCGACTCCCGGCGCGCCGCGCCCCTGCTCACCGAACAGAGCACGAACGATCCGCGCGGTGTCGCCCAAATGGTCGATGCGCTTCCCGATCGGCGGAAGCTCGATCCCGTTCGTCTCGTGCTCGCCTTCGTGCCAACCCGCCCCGAGCCCAAGCACGAACCTGCCGTTCGTGACGTGGTCCATGGTGAGAGCGGCCCGCGCCACGATCGCCGGGTGGCGGAAGGTGTTGCTCAGTGCCAGGTGTCCGACCCACCTTCCAGGCACGTACCTCGAGAGTGCTGCGAGCAGCGTCAGTGCCTCGAACGCCGTACCGCCACGCTCCACCGAGAAGTCACCGAGGTGGTCGTTCAGCCAGGCCGACTCGAATACGTCGAGCTGTCCGCCAAGGCCCCAGGTGGCCTCGAGCGCCGGCCAGTCGGCCTGGTGACAGAACGTCTTGAAGCCGACGCGGACCACGCTATTCCACGACCGTTCCCTCGACACCCAGCCCTGGCTCCGGGTACTTGAGCTTCAGATCGTCCATGGCGTCGGCCACGATCTCGGCCACGGCCAGGTTGCGGAACCAGTTCCGATTGGATGGGATCACGTACCACGGCGCCGATTCGGTGGAGCACCGGCTCAGGGCGTCCTCGTAGGCGGCCATGTACTTGTCCCAGAGCATTCGCTCCTTGAGATCGTCCACCTTGAACTTCCACTGCTTCTCCGGCGTGTCGATGCGGGACTGCAGGCGCTTGCGCTGCTCGTCCCTGTCGATCAGCAGGAAGAACTTGAGGATCGTGGTGCCCTCATCGACGAGCATCCGCTCCCAGTCGTTGATGTGGTCATAGCGCTTCGACCAGACCTTCCGCGGGACCAGATCGTGGACCCGGACAACGAGCACGTTCTCGTAGTGCGAGCGATTGAAGATGCTCAACCAGCCGCTCGGTGGCGTGGCCAGGTGGTGCCGCCACAGGTAGTCGTGGGCGGCCTCGATCTCGTTCGGCACCCCGAAGCCGACGACCTGGCATCCCTGCGCGTTGAAGGCGCTCATGACATGGCGGACGGTGCCGTCCTTGCCGGCCGTATCGATGCCTTGGAGAACGATCAGGACCTTCGCCGTCTTGGATGCCCAGAGCCGGTCCTGGAGGCTCTGGAGTCGAGCGAGCCCGTCCGCCAGATCGGCGTCAGCGGTCTCCTTCGTGTGACCGAAGGTTGCGCCGGGATCGAGCTTCGAAAGGTCGACCTTCGAGCCCGGCTTCACCTTCAGCTTGTCGCCGAGCCGATCGCCAGCCGGCGGCTTGCGCGTGGCCACGGCTCAGGCTTCCGAGATCGTGATGCTGCGGATCTCGACGGGGTCCTTCGGGCGGTCCTGCGCTCCCTTCGGCGCTGTGGCGATCGAGTCGACGACCGATTCGCCGGTGAGCAGCTTGCCGAAGATCGTGTAGCTGGGGGGCAGGCCGTAGTCCGCGTGCATCACGAAGAACTGGCTGCCGTTCGTGTTCGGCCCGGCGTTTGCCATGGCCAGGGTCCCGCGAGAGTAGCGGCGCTTCACGGGCTCATCCTTGAACTTGTAGCCCGGCCCGCCGCTACCCGTGCCGGTCGGATCGCCGCCCTGGATCATGAACCCGGGGATTACGCGATGAAAGATCACGCCCTTGTAGAACCCGTCGCGCGCCAGGAAGACGAAGTTATTCACGGTTTGGGGTGCGTCGTCGGGGAAAAGCTCGGCCGTCACCGTGCCGGCGCTCGTCTCGATGGTTGCCGTGTACTTCTTCTTCGGGTCGATCGTCATCGGGGGCTGGCTGGGGTACGACTTGGCCACGGCGGGACTCCTCGTGTGGGCGGCAGGGAAGGGCAGGGAAAGGTGCCGCCAGCCTATCGCACGATGCCGGGCGCTGCCGCGAGCCGAGGCCGATACCGGACGACTGCTGCGGGGATCGCCCGTCCGGGCCTCAGCGAGCGCTCGCGATCATCAGGAACGTGTCGTGACCTGGATACGTGCAGGTGAGCTCGAGATAGTCGTTCTTCCGAATGTCGCCGCCGACGTGACGCCGAAGACGGCCGTCGGGGCCCGTTGTGCCCCGGAGGGTGAGGCTCAGGGGGTGGCCTGGGGTCACAGATTGGACCCGCAGCTCGTATGGAGAGTCGGCCATGCACCTCGCGACGACATCGTCCGCTGCGAGATCTGCCGCGAGGCTCGCCTTGGGAAATCTCACCGACGCGCCCCCCTCCCCGGGGACGAGCACGCGATCGCCCGGTCGCGGGTAGACAGGGTTGCCGGCCTCGTCGACGAAGCCCACCCCGAACGCCGGGTCGGGCGGGAGGGAGAACGCCGTGGCGGTGGCACGGACCGCTCCGGGGCCAGGTGCGACGAGCTGGACCTCGAATGGGCGAAACGACGAGGCATACCCGCCGGCTACATTCGATCCCTGGCGGACCTCGAGGAGGATGGCAACGCCGACCTCGGTAGTGCTGTCACCTCCCTGCGCGACGGTCACGGTCGCCTCGTCCGAGCCCCAGACGTCGAGCGTGCCGGCAAAGTCCGCGCGGTAATGACCGGTCGAGTCGGTCGCCACTGTCATCTCACCGAGATCCCGAGGTCGCCGGCGGTCCGCATGGCCAGTCTGTACGAGGACATGCACGCTGCTGTTCGGCAGCGTGCTGCCCGAAACAGCCTCGGTGTCGCGGTTCACCACGGGATCGACAGCCGGGACAGTCCACCGCCGCTCGAAGTCGCCGATCCGCGCGACGATCTGGTCTCCGGGCAGCAATCCCACGATGGTCTGAATGCCCCCGAAGCAGGCCTGATATCGGGAGTCCGTCCCCACCCGACCTCGGGCGTAGCCCTTCGCCTGGCCTCCGGGCGTATTGACACGGATGACGACGATGGAACCCACGGGCCGGGCCGCCCCGGTGAAACAGGTCTCGCCGATCACGGCCTCGAACGTGACAAACGGCGATGCCAGCACGACCGAAGGCGAGAGGGCGACGACCATGATCGCCACGAGACACGAGGCCAGCGCAGATCGATGAGCGAGCCTCGCGCGCTGTCCCATCTCAGTGCACCTCGCCATTGATCTGGTAGACGTCCCCGCTCGGGTAGTGGCAGAAGAGGCTCTCCAGCTTTCCGAGCGACACATGCGCCTTGCCGGTCAGATCCATGCGGAAGTTCCCCGAGTGGTCGGTCGTCCCCTTGAATTCGTTCCCGATCCAGAGGTCGAATCGAGCGTCTGGCATGCAGCGCCCGAACGCGGTGTCGGTCGGCGGGTCGCCGTTGAGCCGGCCGGCAGGAATGAGCAGGTCTGCGTCGGGCGTTCCCGGAACCACGATCCGGTCACCTGGCCGGAGGTATACCGGCTGGCCGTGCGAGTCGGCGAGGAGGACCAGGTACTGCCCGCCCAGACTGTCGGTGTCAGCCTCCGCTCGGAGGTGGCCGTCGGGTGCCAGGACCTCGATGTGCGTGAGTGCCTTCGCGAACCCATACAGGTTGCTCTGGCCACGTTGGGTGACGACCCACAGCGCATAGCCGTAGGTACGAACGGTGTCGAGCCCGACTGTGACCTCGAGGAGCCCGACCATGCCCGCGCCGATGTCGAGCTGGGACGAGAAGTCGACGGAGTAGGACCCATGCTGGTCGGCGGTCGAGTCGGCCACGGCATGTCCCTGGGGTAGGAAGTTGTTTGGACCCATGCGGACGTCGATGTGAAGCGCCGCTCCAGCCGGAGCGTCGCCGGACACCACGTTGCTCGCGCGGTCCACGTCAATCGTGAGTCTCGGCACCACGAACCGCCGGTGGTTGCCGCCCACATTTGCCACGAGGACATCGCCACCTCGGACCCGTCGATTGAGGCAGGCCTGGAACCTGTTCTGACCGCCCGCCCGTGCCGAACCTGAGTCGAGCGGCACGCCGTGAGGACCCTTCAGGACCAACTGGATGTCCTTCCCGGACGGAGCGGTTCCTCCAAAACATGAGCTCGAGATCTGTAGGTCGAAGGTCAGCGGAACCGCCGCCGCGACCGGCGTCCAGGCCGCGGCCACGAACACGACGGTCACAGCCAACCAAAGGGCATGCACCCGACTTCGCATCTGTCCCTCCCTCAAGGCCCCGATGACGCCGGTGAGACGAAGCACTGCGGCCGGCAGTGACGACGCGCGACATGGCGCCGGGCATTCACCAGTCGTGGCTGGACTCGTATCCGAGCTCGATCAGCAGCGTGCCCGCCTCGCGCTTGAAGAC
>JBBRYO010000016.1:0-34686 GCA_038237595.1 Candidatus Limnocylindrales bacterium
CCGCCGGCGATCGCCGACTCGAAGAGCTCCACGAGGTCCGGGTTACGAACCACCACCACGTTCGTGCCTCTCGGGTCCTGGCTGTGACCCGGCAACCACGCGTCACCGATGGCAACGTCCGCCGATTCGGCCGAGATGTCGTCGCAGTAGTCGCACGCCTTGTACTTGAAGAAGCCCTGGCCCCATTCGCGGCCGGTCAGCCCGTCGATCGGCCCGCTCACGGTTCCGTGCGCGCCCTCGACGGTCATGCCGTAGCGGTTCGCCGGCCTGTCGGCGAGCTTGGTGCGAAAGTCGACGCTCTGGAGCTCGATCGGCGGAACGCCAAGCTGCCACGCCATCAGGTCGCCGAAGGCGGTCGACTTGAGGTGGCCGGAGAAGAGTCCCAGGCAGACCCTGATCCGCTCGGCGAGGACCGGATCGGCACGCGCCAGCAGGCGGACCGAGGTGATGAAGCACGGGATTCCCACCAGCGCGTAGCGGCCGGGCGCCTCGCGAACGGTGCGGAGCACCTCGGACATCTGGATCGGGTAGTAGGCCGAGCGGGATCCGCCGGAGACTTCGTCGGGCGTGCGGGAGATGCGGTAGCGGAAGAGCCGATCGCCCTCGGTGGTGGCCGTGACGTGGATGACCGCGTCGACCAGGTCCCGGCGCAGCAGCTCGGTGAGGAACCAGCCTCCCATGCCGCCCGCGGCTCCACGAGCGCGGTACCCGTCCTCCTCCACGTGGCCGACCCAGATCCTGCTCCACGACCCGATGCGCGAGTCGCGCTCCGGAGCCGAGGCAAAGCGCTCGGCCGTAATGGCGTCCTCGTTCGCCCCCTCCCCGGAGAACGGGCAGACGGCGCGGTACGGCAGCTCTGGTGGCGGAGAAGCCATGTCCCCGGAGGGCGACGCGGATCCAGTCACATTCGGCGGCTGCATCCCAACTGCGAGCGTGGCCTGGAGCCTACCGAACTCGTCCATCTCAATGCGCAACGCCGACTCGGGCAGTGCCGCGCAGGCGCCGCACCCGATGCAATACCCGCCGTCGACCACGGTCGCGAGTAGCCGGTCGAGGTCCGCCGTCATTGCCGGAGCCTACATTCCGGGGGCCGTTTCGCGTCGGGTACGATGCTGCGATGCCCAAGCCCGCGCTCCTGACCGGGATCACCAGTGTCCGGAATCGGGGTGTGGAAGCGCTCGTGGCCACCATTGCCACGGAGCTGAGGCGGCGCCGGCCGGATCTCCCGATCGTCGTCCTCGGCCGCGGCAGCGATCAGGACGTGCCCCGCCTGGTCGCGCTCGGCGTGCGGTACCTCCCGGTGGTGAAACCCGGAGCGTGGGTGAGCAAGGCGCATCCGATCGCCCGCGTCGCGGGCAGGCTCGGCAGGTCCACCGAGAAGCCGAAGCGGCCGCTCCAAGGGGTGATCAGCGGAGCCTCGGTGGTCATCGCATCTGGTGGCGATCCCTTCAGCTTCCATTACGGCTCAGTGGAATCGCATCTTCGCCCGGCCCGTATGGCGATCGAGGCGGGCATCCCGGTGATCTTCCTCGGGCAGAGCATCGGGCCATTCGCCAACCGGAACGATGAGCGCCTCTGGGCGACAGTGGCGGGGAGAGCCAGCCTGATCACGGTGCGCGAACCTATCTCGTACGAGTACCTGACCGCAGGCCTCGGGATGTCGGCTTCCTTCGTGCACGAGACCGCCGATCCTGCCTTCCTCCTGGAACCGTCGCGGCCGGAAGCGATCGCAGAGCTGCGCCGGCGTGCCGGGGTCGAGGGAGATGGACCCATCATCGCCCTGGCGCCGAGCCAGGCGATCGCCCGCCACGCCCAGGTCGACGAGGAGTGCCACCTGCGCGCATGGTCCAAGGCCATCGGCATGATCGTCGAGGAAATGCACGCCCGGGTGCTGATCGTTCCACACGTCCAGGGCACGGGTGCGGACAGCGACGATGGCCTGGTCGCCCATGAGCTGAAAGCGAGGGCCGGCGACGATCGTCGGGTCAGTGTCGCGGGCGCAATGACGGCGGCCGAGCTGAAGGCGCTGATCGGCGGCTGCGAGCTGCTGGTCGCTGAGCGCATGCATGCGGCGATCGCCGGCCTCTCGAGCGGTGTACCGACGCTCACGGTCGGCTATTCGCGCAAGGCGGACGGGATCACGCGCCAGGTGCTCGGGGACGAGATGGGACGCTCCCTCGTGATCCCCGTCCACCGGTTCATCGAGCACGGTCGCGCAGTCGAGGAAATCTGCGCGGCGTGGGGACGCCGTCACGAGATTCGAGAGACGCTGGACGCGCGGCTGCCCGCGATCCGCGAGCTGGCTGCTCGCAACTTCGACCTGCTCGCGGAGCTCATCCCGCGCTGACGAACCTTCAGCCGAGCTTCATGCTGCGCTCAGGAAGATCAGGCACGGTCCGTCCATGCCCGAGCCCACACCGGCTCCTGGGAGCTCGAAGCGCGCCCCCGGCGGCTCGAGGCAGAAGGTCGCCACATTGGAGGGCCCTCCGAGCACTGGGCCCGTGACGGGCGTCTCCAGCTCGTCGCGCTTCTGCGCCGCGGCCTCAAGCCGCATTCGGACGTGGACGTGGGTTGCGGTGCGCTGCGCGCTGCGAAGCGGCACTCGCGAAGGCCCGACCACACCGGCACGGATTGGGCCGGCTGGGGTCCGGGCGCGGATGCCACAGGCGTCCTCATCGCCCACTCCTTCGACTGGATCGCGAGCGAGTGCCAGGCGCGTGGCCTGGCGGTGAGCGAGTCTCGCGAGGACCAGTTCGGCGGTCAGGTCTGGCTGGAGGTCACCCGCGCGCAGACGAGGCGCCCACCACGAGCCACGAGGCCCTGAAATGATCGAGCCGGCCCATTGGGGGACCGGCTCGTCGTTGCTCAGTTGCGCTCCACCTGGGGAGCGCCGGGATCAGGTGCCCTCTTCCCAGGAGGTGACGTACTTCGCCTGTTCGGTCGTCATCGGGTCGATGTGGATGCCGAGCGCTTCGAGCTTGAGGCGCGCGACCTCCCGATCGATGTCCTCGGGCACCGTGTAGACCTGTGCGGACAGTTCCGCGTGGTGCACGGCCACGAACTCCGCGGCCAGCGCCTGGTTCGCGAAGCTCATGTCCATGACGGCCGCCGGGTGCCCCTCGGCCGCGCCGAGGTTCACCAGCCGGCCTTCGGCGATGACGTAGAGCTTGCGGTCGCCCAGGTCGTATTCCTGGACGTCGCGACGCACCTCGCGGACCTTGCCCCCGGCGAGGTCGTTGAGCGCCCCGAGCTCCAGCTCGGCGTCGAAGTGGCCGCTGTTGGCCAGGATCGCGCCGTCGTGCATTTTCGAGAAGTGCTCGCGCCGGAAGACGTTGAGGTTTCCGGTCGCGGTGATGAAGAGGTCGCCCCATTCGGCGGCGTCGGCGGCGTTGCGCACCTCGAAGCCGTCCATGAGTGCCTCGATCGCCGGGATCGGATCGACCTCGACGATCGTGACCTGCGAGCCCATGCCCCGGAAGCGCGACGCGATGCCGCGCCCCACCCAGCCGTAGCCGGCGATGACGACGCGTCGCCCCGCCAGCAGGATGTTCGTCGCCCGCAGCACGCCGTCGACGGTGGACTGGCCCGTGCCGTAGCGGTTGTCGAAGAGGTGCTTGGTCCTGGCCTCGTTGACGGCCACGACCGGGAAGGAAAGCGCCTTGTCGGCGGCCATCGCCCGCAGTCGGATGACGCCGGTGGTCGTCTCCTCGGTGCCTGCCAGGATCTCGGAGAGCTGCGCCGGCCGCTCCTTGTGGAGCAGGGAGACAAGGTCGCAGCCGTCGTCCATGGTGATCTGCGGATGGGTGTCGGCGACGGCGTTGAGGTGGGCGTAGTACGAGTCACGATCCTCGCCGCGCTTCGCGAACGTGCCGATTCCGAAGCGGGCCACGAGGGCGGCCGCCACGTCGTCCTTGGTCGAGAGCGGATTGGACGCGCACAGCACGACGGATGCCCCGCCGGCCCTGAGCGTGCGCATCAGGTTGGCGGTCTCGGTGGTCACGTGAAGGCAGGCACCGATGCGCAGGCCCTCGAGGGGCCGCTCCTTCTCGAAGCGCTCGCGGATGAGCCGGAGGACCGGCATCTCCCGCTCGGCCCATTCGATGCGGCGGACTCCTTCGTCCGCGAGACCGAGATCCGTGACGTCGTGAGGCGGAAAGGAAACGGTCTGGCCGTTGTCGGCGTCACCGGAGGTCGGCTGCATCTTGTCGGGCGCGATGGCGGAAGGAACGGTCACTCAGGACTCCTCTGTGCGGGTATCCAACGCCGGAATGGCTCAACGATCCTATCCCAGAGCGCCCCGCGACGATGAACCAGGCGCTCCTCGAAGCGCAGGTGCTCGGCGTAGCCGAGGGCGCGATAGGCCGCGATCGCGGGCGGGTTGTCCGATCGGACGTTGAGCACGACCTGGTCGCAGACGCGCAGCAGGTCCTGGGTGACCGCGCCCGTGGTGAGCTTGGCGTAGCCGCGCCCGCGGTAGTCGCGATGGGTCATCACGTTGCCGACGACGGCCAGCCGCTCGTCCCGGCTGATGACGTGGGTCCCGGCCGCCGCGACGAGCCGGCCACCCACGCGGACGCCGTAGTAGACGCCGTTGGCGATCGAATCGGCGGGCAGCCACGCCGTAAGTCCCAGGTTGTAGAGACGGTTGAGGTCGCCGATGTCAGCTGGGTTCAGCCGGGTGACCGTACCGGTGAGCGGCCGGAAGGTGGAACCATCCACCCACATGCGGACCATGGGCGGCCCGAAGTCGATCCGGTAGCTGCGCTCAATCTCCGGAAGCAGCTCGCGGCGCGCGGCCAGGTACGCGATCCTCGGCCGGATCACATCGCGCAGGATCGCGGCGACGGCGGCAGCGTCGCCCATGACGAACAGAGGCTGGGGCGCCTGGCCGGTGTACTCGAGGGCGACTCCGACGGGGCGACCGTGATCCAGCCCGACGCCCCATCGCGTGCGCGCGAACTCCCGCTCGTCGAGGTCGCACAGAGCGTACGCGGCGAAGAGCCGGTCACGCTCGAGGAACTCGCGCAGCAGCACCCGATCCCGCGTCGAGCGAACCTCGAGGCCCGATTCGCGGATGGTGCGTGTGCGCGTGACGGCAGCCATCAGCTTGTCCCGGCGACTTCGGGCGCGACGTCGTCGGCCGCGGCTGCGCTTTGAGTGGTCATGCCAATACCTACGGTCGCGGCGGTCCCTTCGGACGTGCCGCGTTCCGGGGACGTGCCACTGCCTTCAGAGGTGCCCTGCGCGGCCCGCGCCGCCCGCCGAGCCGTGCCGGCCCTCACCGCTTCGGAGAGGCTCGCCTCGAAGGGTGCGCCGAGCACGCCCTCCTCCGTGACGAACGCGGTGATCCGCGACGCGGGGACCACGTCGATGGCCGGGTTGAGCAGGCCCTCCCGCGGCGGCTTGAAGCCCGTCTGGAACGTGGCGAGATCGCGACCGGGGCGCAGGTCGGACGGAATCGCCGCACCGTCCGCCGCGTCCATCCCGATCGAGGCCACGGGCGCGCAGACATACACGGGGACCGGCACGCCGTCCCGGAGCCCCAGCGCGGCAAGCTCGGCCACGGCCCGGCTGCCGACCACGTTCGCGGTGTCTCCGTTGGCTGCGATCCATTCGGCTCCGAGGAGGACGGCATCAACGGGCTCATGCTCCAGCAGCCATGCCACCGCGCTGTCGGGCAGCACGGTGTGCTCGATTCCCGCGAGCCGCAGCTCCCACGCGGCCAGGCGAGCGCCCTCCAGGAACGGCCGCGTCTCGGTCACCCACACCTTGATGGGGTGGCCCTCCCCCGCCAGCTGCTGGATCGCGGCCAGTGCGGTGCCGACCATGCCCGACGTGAGGGTGCCCGGGTCCCCGTGCACGAGGATGCGCACGACCTCGCTGTTCGGTCGCCGGAGCAGCTCGGCCGTGGTCCGCGCGATCTCCGAGTTGTCGATCGACGCCTCGGATGCGATCGCCTCTGCTTCTGCTCGCATGGCACTCGCGGCGTTGATGCCGAGCAGATCGTGCTCCGACTCCTTCCAGATGGGCTCCAGACGATCCAGCGCCCAGCGCACCATGCGCGCCGATGGCCGTGCGAACGTCAACGCCTGGGTCGTTCGCCGCAGCTCGGCGGAGCGCTCCTGCCAGCGGCGGTTGGCAACCTCGAGTGCCGTGAATGCCAGTCCATAGGACGAGACCTGGGCGAGCAGCGGTCCACCCGTCACGGCCATCGTGCGCATCAGGAACGCCACGTCGGCGCCACGCCGGCAGGCGATCTCCTCGAGCCGGTCGGGCACCAGCCGCTGATCCAGCACATACAGCATGTCGGCCGCGACGCGGTACGGGCTGCGGAAGCGCGGCGGCGCCTCGGCCGCGGCGCCATGACCTCCGCCCCCGAACGTCTCGCCTGCATCGTCGAGTGCGGGAGACGTCATGGCACCCGACGCCAGACGCTCGGCGTTGGCCTGCGGGCTCCCGAGTCCGAGCTCGGCGGCCGTGGTCAGGGCGGCGGTGGCGCCTCGCGTGACCGCATTCGCCATGCCGGCAACCTGCGCAACCGTGCTGACGGTCTGGCGGCCGAAGACCCGGAAGAACGACCTGCGATCGACCGAGGCAGGGTCCGGCGCGGCCGGTGGGGCATCGACGGTGGGTCGCTCGGGCACGTCGTCAGTCAATGCAGGCCGTCCCCGGGCCGCGGGAACGCAAGGCGCGCGACGCCGCGCCCGGTTCAGTACTGGATGACGCTGTGGATCTCGTACTCACTGAGGCGCTCTCGCCCCTTCAGGAACAGCAGCTCGACCAGAAACGCGAGGCCAACGACCTCGGCCTTGAGCTCCTTGACCAGCTCGATGGTGCCGAGCACCGTGCCACCCGTCGCCAGCAGGTCGTCCACGATCAGCACGCGCTGGCCGGGGAGGATGGCGTCCTTGTGGATCTCGAGCGTGTTCGTGCCATATTCGAGCGCGTATTCGACGCTCACCGTCTCGGCCGGCAGCTTGCCGAGCTTGCGCACGGGCACGAAGCCACAGTGCAGCTCGTACGCCATCGGTGCGCTGAAGATGAAGCCGCGCGATTCCATCCCGACGACCAGGTCGATCTTGGCGCCCCTGTACGGGGCGGTCAGCATATCGATCGATTCGTGGAAGGCGTCCGCGTTCTTGAGCAGGGTGGTGATGTCATAGAAAAGGATGCCGGGCTTGGGGAAGTCCGGGATCTCGCGGATCTGGGCACGCAGCGACTCAACGGACACGCGGTTGGGCTCCATGGTCTGGGTACGGCACGACTATCGGCAGGGCCGCCAGTCTAGCGCACGCTCCGCAGCACGCCGGTTGACCTCTACGGCGCGGACGTGGTCTACACGATCAGCTCCACGAACGGCTGATCCGCGATTGACCTTGCTCCGACCGAACGGGCATCATGCAAGCCGACGCGCTTGTGCGGGTGGCAGGTCGCTGCCAGCGCGGGCGCTCAAAGAGTGGAGAGTGCCGTGCCGCGACCGTTCCCTCGCTTCGTGCTGGCTCGTCCTGCTTTGTTTCTGCTGCTTGGGTGCCTCGTCGGCGCCGTCGTCACCGCTCCGGCCGCCTCCGCGTTCCGCGGTGCGACCAAGCAGATCACTGCGACGCAGACGCGCACCTTCAGCTGCCCGGGCCTCGACTTCCAACCCCTGTCGTCCGACAACCATTCATTCAACAACGGCCTGCTCCGTTCGGCGGAGGACACCGGCTATTTCATCTGCAACGCGGTACTTCCGACCAGGGCCGTCGGTCGGGGCCGCATCGTTTCTGGAGATCTAGGCCAGATGACCGCGCAAACTGACCCCTACGTGTCAAGACTGTCTCCTTCACGGTTTATGACAATTCGTTCTATCACGAGCTCCAGTACTGCTCCATGATCCGGCTCAGCCTTCTGCCCTCAGACGCCGCCACGTACTGGAACATGGCCGACGTACCGGCCACGGGCACGGTGAACGCACCGGGCTATGTCCGCCAGTCAGACTTGAGCATCAATGTGCCCACCATTGACAACTCGAAGTACAGCTACTTCCTCCAGTGCAAGTTCGTCCTCGATCCACAAGCAGGGGCGCTCGACCGGCTCGGGCTGGTCGGAGCCGACGTCGTGTACACGATCACCGCCACGAACGGCTGACCTCAACCACGGCCAACCGATGGCCGGCGCACCGGCTCAGCTCGCGACGAGGCCCGCAGCTACCAGGTCGCGAGGCTGGGCCAGCCGCTCGACCAGGGTCCGGGTGAGTCGCCAGGCGGCATCGGGATCGGGCGGGAGGCGCACCCGGACCTGGTTGGAGGCGTACGTAACTCCGCCAGCCGCGGCACGGATCGGATCTGAGACGTTGCGGGGCGCGAGCGCGTGGGCTGTGTCGGAACGCGACCACGCTCCCGCGAACCGCAGCACCAGCTGCCCCTCCTCGCGTGAAACCGACGCGATCCCGGCCGCCTCTGCCTCCAGGCGCAGCCGCGCCACCTCGAGCAGCCGCTCCACGGGAGCGGGTAGCGGGCCGAAGCGGTCCTGGAGCTCGCCGCGAACGGTCTGCACGTCGTGCTCGCTGGCCACGCGGCCGAGCCGCCGGTAGAGCTCCAGCTTCTGGGGCTCCTCGGGAACGTAGTCGTCGGGAAGGTAGGCGTCGACCGGCAGATCGATGACCGTCGCAACGTGCGGCACGATCGGCGGGCGCTGCTCGAAGTTGGCCTTCTCGTCCTCCACCGCGTCGGCGAGCATCCGGGTGTAGAGATCGAAACCGACCGCGGACATGTGACCGTGCTGCTCCGCCCCGAGGATGTTGCCGGCGCCGCGGATCTCCAGGTCCGACAGCGCGATCTGGAAGCCGGCACCCAGCTCGGACGCGTTGAAGATCGCCTGGAGCCGCTTGCGCGCGATATCGGTGAGCCGGTCCCGGCGGCGATAGAGCAGGTATGCGTAGGCCCGGCGCGACGAGCGGCCGACGCGGCCGCGGAGCTGGTAGAGCTGCGCCAGCCCCAGCGTGTCGGCGCGGTCGATGACGATCGTGTTGGCGTTGGGGATGTCGAGACCCGACTCGATGATGGTCGTGCACACCAGCACGTCGTAGTCGCCGCGGGCGAAGGCGAGCATCACCTTCTCGAGGCCGCCCTCGGGCATCTGGCCGTGGGCCACCACTATGCGCGCCTGGGGCAGGAGACGGCGGAGCTGCTCGGCCTGTGCCTCGATCGTCTCGACGCGGTTGTGCACGAAGAAGACCTGCCCGCCGCGATCGATCTCGCGCAGGATCGCATCGCGAACCAGGCCCGCGGACGCTTCGGCGACCCGGGTCTGGATCGGCAGGCGATCCTCCGGCGGCGTCTCGATGACGCTCATGTCTCGCACCCCGACGAGCGCCATGTTCAGCGTCCGCGGAATGGGTGTTGCGGACAGGGTCAGGACGTGCACCTCGGTCTTGAGCTGCTTGAGGCGCTCCTTGTGGGTGACGCCGAAACGCTGCTCCTCGTCGACCACGATCAGGCCGAGGTCCTTGAATCGCACGTCCTTGCTGAGCAGGCGGTGCGTGCCGATGACCAAGTCGACCGTGCCTGCTGCGAGTCCGGCCAGCGTGTCCCCCTGCTCCTGCTGGGAGACGAAGCGGCTCAGCATGCGAATGGTGATCGGGTACGCGGCGAAACGTTGCCCGAAAGTTGTCAGATGCTGCGCTGCGAGGACGGTGGTGGGCACCAGCACCGCAACCTGCATGCCTTCCTGGATGGCCTTGAACGCCGCCCGCAGCGCAACCTCGGTCTTGCCGTAGCCCACGTCTCCCACCACCAGCCGGTCCATCGGCGTCTCGCGCTCCAGGTCGCTCTTGACCTCGATCGCGGCGCGCAGCTGGTCGGGCGTCTCCTCGTAGGGGAAGGCGGCTTCCATCTCCGCCTGCCACGGCGTGTCCTCGCCGAAGATGCGACCACGTGCCCGCGCCCGGGCGGCGTACAGCTCCAGGAGGTCCTTGGCCAGGTTGCCGACGGCCCTGCGGACACGGCTCTTGGTGCGCTGCCACTCCCCGCCACCGAGCCGGGACAGCTGGGGATCGTCCCCACCGGCGTAGCGCGTGACACGGTCGATCTGCTCCACGGGGACCCAGATGCGGTCGGTGCCGGCGAATCGAAGCTCGAGAAAGTCGCGCTCCTCCGCGCCCTCCCCGCCGGCGGCGCGCCGCACCAACCCCGCATACCGCGACACGCCATGGTCGATGTGCACGACGACGTCGCCGGGCTCCAGCCGCTCGAGCAGGTCGCGCGGCACCACCCGCCGCAGTGCACGCGGTCGACGAACGCGCACGGACCCGAAGAGCTCGCGGTCGGTGACCAGCGTGAGGCCCTCAGGCCCGCCCGCGAAGCCGCCGTTGAGGCTGCGATCGATCAGCGCGAGACCGCCGGGCACGGGAGGCTCGTCGAGCCGATTCACGGGCGCCGCGACAATGTCGGCCTCGGAGAGAAGCTCGGACAGGCGCGCCGACTGATCGGACGTGAGCACGACGCGCGCACCCTCCCTCCGCCATCGAGCGACCGTGGGCGCCAGCGAGTTGATGGCAGCCGGCGGCAGGCCGGGCTCGTGCCACCCGAAGGGATTGCCTCCGGGAGGCGCGCCATCGGCGTCGCTCTCCCAGGTCAGCTCGAGCGATCGCGCCTCGTGGAGGCGGCGCTTCCATTCGCGAGGCGTCGGGTAGGCCTCCGGCCAACCCTTCGGCAGCTCGCCGGCCTTCTCGAGCTCCTGGCGGCGCTCGTCCGCCTGGCCCCACAGGAAGTCGGCGCTGGAAGCCACGTCTGCCGGTTCGTCGAGCAGCCAGATCGCCTCGCCGAGGTGGTCGAGCGCCGTCGCAGGCGCCAGGTGGCCGGCCCAGATCTCGGCGGCGTCGCCGAGGGCCCCACTGTCCAGCCGTGCCAGGTCCGCGGCCAGGTTCTCGGGTAGCTTTGCCGCAGCGCGGCCAAGGAGGGCAGTGATCTCAGCCTCGCCGGCGGGCAGCAGGAACTCGCTCGCCGGCAGCAGCACGGTCTGGCCGACCTTGCCGACGCCGCGCTGGTCGGCCGGATCGAAGGCGCGCAGCGAGTCGATCTGGTCGCCGAACCACTCGATGCGGACGGGCAGCGGCTGACCCGCGGGAAACGCGTCGACGATGCCGCCGCGCCGCGCAAACTCGCCACGACCGCCGACCTCGGGGACCGACTCGTATCCGAGCTCAACCAGCGTCCGCAGGACGTGCTCCTGCGAGAGGCGGAGTCCCGGTCTCAGGACGAGCGGCTCTTCGGGGATGGCATCGGCCGCGATGGTGTGCTGGAAGAGCGCCTGCACGCTGGCCACGAGGACCCGGGCGCCTCGTTCGGGAGCGCGCCAGGCTGCCAGTGCGGCGACACGGGCAGCGCTCTCGTCCCGGACGAGCTCGGAGCGCTCGTACGCGAGCGAGGTGCGCGGCTCCAGGGTCACGATGGCGCCCGGGTCGCCCAGCCACGCGGTCAGCTCCTCGGCCACGCGGTCGGCGATCTCGGCGTCGCGCGCGATCCAGACGAGCCGCTCCCCGCTGGCAACGACGAGGGCCGCGGCGAGGTAGGTCTTGGCTCCATGCGGGATCGCCGCGTAGGTCACGTGGCGGAGGTCCCGGCCGGCCGGCTGGCGAGTGCCGGACGCGCCACGCGAACCGGTGGCGGCAAGGTGGAAGCGCTCCGCGAGCGCGCTGAGCTCACCGGAACGCGCCAGTAGTCGTGGCAGGGACGACAGGTCTGGCTGTTGATGGCGTGCGCCGGGCGTGCCTTCCGCGCCGCCGGTGGCGGGGGGAGCGCCGCGGGACGCCGCTGCGGCCGTCATGCCAGCTCGCGCCGCGACCGTTTCCTTGACCTGCTCGTCGATGTGGCGGTCGCGTCCCCGCCTGCCGCGCAGCCTTGAAGTGGCGTCGGTCACCGGCGCGCGCCCTTGCGACGATGGCCGGAATCGGGGTCGTCCTCGGCGCGCACGGCGGGCAGGACGCGGCGCCAGCCGGTCCGCGTACGGGTGATCCCGTCGGCGCCGAGCACCGGTCGATCGTCGGCCTCGGCTGGCGACTTGAGCGGTGGCACCAGCTCGGTTGTCGCGGCGAGAAGGTTTGGCGGCGCATCCGGCGCGCCCTTCGCCTTGGCACTCTTTGACTTCGACTGCCCTGATCCTGGCGCCCCGGCACCGAGGTCGGCGGCCGCGTCGTTCACTCCCGCCGGCAGAGCGCCCGCGATCGCCTTGGCCGGCTCGTCGGTCGGCGCCTCCGGGAGCCGCCAGGCGTTCCAGCGGTTCGCCGCGCGTGTCGGGCCCTCGCGTGCCCAGTCCACGACCGCGTCGGCGGCCGCATCGAGTGCCTGGTCGAGGACCGTTCGCTCGTCGGACGTGAAACGGCTCAGCACGTGGTCGCGGCCGTCTCGCGTCGGTTCGCCGATCCCCACCCGAAGGCGCGCGACCTTCTGCGTTTCCATCTCGGCGATGATCGAGCGTAGGCCGTTGTGGCCTCCTGCGCTCCCCTCCTCGCGCATCCGCAGGCGACCGAGCGGCAGCGCAAAGTCATCCACGACGATGAGCACGTCCGCCAGTGGCGCATGCTCCCGGGCCAGGATCTTGCGCACCGCCAGGCCGGACAGGTTCATGTAGGTGGTCGGCTTCACCAGGGCGAGGTCGAGGTCCCCATAGCGGCCGCGCATGACCGCCGATCCGTCACGGGCCTTGGAGCGGCCCCCCCAACCAGCCCGATCCGCGATGCGGTCGAGAACCATCCAGCCGACGTTGTGGCGGGTCTCGGCATACGAGCTGCCAGGGTTGCCAAGCCCCACGACGATCTTCACGAAAGCTCCTTCCGGGCACGCCGATCAGCCGCATCCCGTCCCAGACGGAAGGCGGCCGACGTCCAACGACGATGGTACCGCGCCCGCTCGGGAGCCGGGAAGCGGTGTCTCTCAGTGCCGTGGGTCAGCCCAACAGCTTCTGCTCGAGAGCTCTCATTGCGGCCTCTTCCGCCAGATCGGCGTGGTCCCAGCCGCAGACGTGCAGCGTGCCGTGCGTCACCAGGAGCCACAGCTCATCTGCGGGCGACCAGGCCACGTCGCCTGTCTGGCCACCCCGACCCTCCCTGGCCTGCTCGACCGCCCGCTCGACCGAGACGACGACGTCGCCCAGGTGGACCCGTCGGCCCGGCGGGAGAGCGAACGGCGCAACCGCCTCACGAGCCCCCGGGTCCTGACCCGGGTGCGAGGGAAACGCGGCCGGCGGCAACAACGGGAACGAGAGGACGTCGGTCGGTCCTTCGTGGCCGAGATGCGCGACATTGAGCTCGGCCAGCTCTCGGTCGTCGGACAGGATCAAACCAATGGAGGCAGGCACAGGAGCGTGGGCCGCGACCAGGGCGTCGGCGATCGAGCGCGCCAGCGCGCGAGCCGGCATCAGCCGCGGGACTCCCGGACGCGACTCGATGTCGATGCGCCAAGGCGGCAGATAGAGGTGCGTCAACTCAGGAGCGCGACCCGCCACCCGAGGCTGCGCGGCGCGACTCCAGCTCCACGATCTTGTTCTGCGGGTACTCGATGCGCCGGTGGTACATGCCCAGCAGCTGCGCCACGAACGCCTCGCGGATGCGATCGAGGTCGCGCAGCGTCAGGTCGCACTCGTCGAATTGGCCGTCGGCCTGGCGCTCGGCAATGATCCGGTCGACCATGGCGCGGATGGCCGGCTCGTCGTGGCTGGTGAGCGAGCGTACCGAGGCCTCGACGCTGTCGGCGAGCATCAGGATCGCCGCCTCGCGGGACTGCGGCTTGGGTCCGGCGTGGCGGAAGCGCCGCTGGTCGACGGTAGCTTCGGCCGCCTCCGCCTGGGGCGAGCCCGGGATCGCACCTGCCGCCGCCACCGCCTCGTCCTTCGCCTTGGCGTAGAAGTAGCTCATCAGGGCCGTGCCGTGATGCTGCGGGATGTACGAGATGAGGGGCTTCGGCAGCTTGTACTGGTAGGCCAGGTCGATGCCGTTGCCGACGTGGGCCGCCAGGATCGCCGCCGATTGGTCCGGCGTCAGCTCGTCGTGGAGGTTGTCGAGCCCGCCCTGATTCTCGATGAAGGCGTGGGGGTTCGCGAGCTTGCCGATGTCGTGGTAATAGGCGGCCGTGCGCGTGACCAACGGGTCCGCCCCGATCGCCTCGGCGGCGCGCTCGGCCAGGTTGCCGACCATCAGCGAATGGTGGTAGGTGCCGGGTGTTTCGAGCAGGAGGCGCCGCAGCAACTGTTGGGATGGGTTGGCGAGCTCGAGCAGCTGGAACGAGGTCGTGATGCCGAACAGGTTGCCGAGGAGGGCGAAGGTTCCCACTGCCGCCACTGCCGATCCGCCCGCCGCCGCCAGCGAAGCGCCCCACAGCTGGATGACGCCCGTCAGGTCGCGATCGCCAAGCAGGGTGAAGGTCGTGACCACGAGCACGTTGACGACCGCCATCGCGAGGGCCGCCTGAACGAAGTGGCCGAGGCGCTCGCCGCGCCGCACGATGGTGATTCCCGCGAGCGAGCCCAGGAACACGAACGTCCCGAGCTCGGCCAGTCCGGTGACGGCCGCCGCCAGGGCACCGAGCAGCGCCGTCATCACGATCGCGACGCTCGAGTCCAGCAGCACCGCCAGCAACAGGCCTGCCGCCGCCAGCGGCACGAAGTAGGGCAAGACCGAGCGTTCGGCCGTGACCCGCAAGGCAACCGTCGCGAAGAGCAGCACCAGACCGAGCAGCAGCAGGGTGTTGTTGCGGTGCCAGAACTCGTTGCGGAAGCGCCAGACCCAGGCCAGCAGCGAGCCGACGACGAGCAGCGACAGCAGGAACCAGCCGCCCAGCTTGGCCAGGTCGGGATGCGGGTCGAGCAGGTCGAGCACCTTGAGGCGCTCGTACGCGAGCGGGTCGATCGCCTGCCCCTGCAGGACGATGATCTGGCCCTTGTCGACACTGAAGGTCACGGGATCCACCTTGGCGGCCGCATCGATGCGCGCCTGCGCGGTCAGTGCCGCGTCGTACGTCGAGTTGGCGACGAGAAAGGGCGAGAGGATCTCGAAGCCGAGCTCCTGCATCTCACCGCGGAATCGATCCGCGAACGCGGATCGCAGCTTGGCCCGCGCATCCTCGACGTCGGTGTCACGCACCTCCGCCCGTTGGGCGGTCTCCAGCACACGCGCCATCTCCGTGCGCAGCGACGTCCACTGCACCGGGGTCAGATCCTGGAGGGTGGCGAGGCCAGTCGGGGCGAGATTCGGGAGTGCCAGTTCGAGCGCAGCGGCCCGGGCCGAGGGATCCACCAGGGCGTTGAATGCCACATCGACTGGACCCATCGCCGTGTCGAAGGCCGCACTCTGGCGCTGGGCCGCATCCTGTCCCTTCTGCGTCGTGTAGTCGTACTGCGGCGCCACCGCGGCGCTGGCCGCCTGCTGCTGCTGGAGGGTGGCGACATCGCTCTTGTAGACGAGGGACCGCGGCGCCTTCACGTCACGGTCGGATACCTGTCCCACCTGCGCCGCGTAGCGCTGCGGGAAGATGTCGATCGAGAGGATGGCCGTCATCCCCATGACGAGCACTGCGGCGGCCACGAACAGGCGCACCGCGTCGCGGCGCGTGAATGTCAGGAAGCGACGGGACCGACGGGCGAGCATGGGTCAGTGACTCTCGGCGTGCGCTGCGAGGTCGGTCCGGGCCAGCTCCTGCGCGACCATGGCACTGACCTGCCGGCCGTCGGCCCGGTTCCGGGTGCGGGGGCTGAGCAGCGCCATGACGCGGCCGAGGTCGCGCGCCGAGGTCGCGCCACTTTCCGCGATGGCCTCGCGGACCATGGTGCGCAGCTCGTCCTCGGCGAGAGCCGCCGGCAGGAACCCGGACAGCACCTCGATCTCCGAGCGCTCCTTCGCGGCGAGGTCGGGCCGGTCGCCCTTCTCGTACACCTCGATGGACTCGCGGCGGGTCTTGACCTCGCGCTTTAACACGCCGAGGAGCTCCTCATCCGAAAGGGGACGACGAGCCTGCTTCTCTGCGTTCTGGGCAGCGGCCAGCACCATGCGCAGGGTGTCGCGACGAAGCTCGTCGCGATCGCGCATGGCGTCCTTCAGTTCAGCCTGGAGTCGTTGGGCGAGGGTCACCGGATGCTCCTCGGGTCAGGTCCCCGAGATGGGCCAGCGCCTAGTCCTGACGGCTGGCCTTCTTGCGCTTGGCTTCCTTGCGCTTGCGCTTGACGCTGGGCTTCTCGTAGTGCTCACGTCTGCGAGCCTCCGCGAGGATTCCACTCTGCTGGATCTTCTTGTTGAAGCGTCGAAGCGCACTCTCGAAGGTCTCGTTCTCACCGACACGGACCTCTGCCAATCCGGAATCACCTCCCGCCGGCGGTCTCTGCGGTCACGTTTCTCCGGCGCCGGGGACCGGGGAGCGTGCGCGCCGGGCCGGCTGGTGCGCTCTTGCGAGCCATCTCAGCCGCCCTGCGCGAGGGCTGGCGGAGTGTAGACGAGGGACGCAGAGGGGTCAAACGTGGTGCCGGCGCCTCCGCCAGCCCGTACACTCCGGCCGCATGCCCGATTATCCCGACCCGGCCGGCTACGCCTCGCTGGTCGACCTGCTCGACGATGCGGCCGAGCGCTACCCGGCGAAAACGGCCCTCAGCCTGCGCACCGACAGCGGCATCGTGATGGCCTGGACGGCCGCCGAGCTTGGCCACCGCTCGAGACTGGCGGCGTGGAGGCTGCGCGCGGCCGGGCTCCAGCTCGGCGACCGCCTCCTGACATGGAGCCCCTCGACACCGCAGCTGCCCGCCGTCTACTGGGGGGCGATGCGCGCCGGCCTGATCGTCGTGCCGCTGGACCTGCGGATGTCGCCGGCGGTCCTCCAACGCATCGCCGAGCGCGCGGAGACCGACGTCGTGGCGATCGGGACGGGGCTTGACGCTCCGGACGCCGCCGCCAATGGCCTCGGGCACCTGACGAAGCTGACGATCGACGAGCTCACCGCCGACGTTCGATCCGGCGATGCGGACTTTCCGGACGACTGGGAGGCACAGCTCGACGCGTGGCCGAAGCGGACGCGCGACGACCTGTTCGAGGCAGTCTACACGTCCGGCACGACCAGCCAGCCCAAGGGCGTGATGCTGACCCACGGCAACATCCTCGCCACGGTCGGCGTGTGCCGCGTTCTGCTCCCGCCGCGGCCACATCGCGTCGTGTCGCTGCTGCCGCTCTCGCATCTTTTTGAGCAGGCACCGGTCCTCTTCTACGGGACGATGATCGGCGCGGACGTGCTGTACGTCCGTTCGCGCAACCCGAGGGTCATCTTCGAGTCCCTCCGCGAGCACCATGTGACCACCATGGTTGTCACGCCGCAGCTGCTCGACATCTTCTGGTCGGCGATCAACCGCGAGATCGACCGCCAGGGCAAGCGCGCGACCTTCGAGCGCGCAAGGCGCATCGCGCGCCGGCTTCCGTACCCGATGCGCCGGCTGCTGTTCCGCAGCCTGCACCGCCAGCTGGGGGGCAAGTTGACGCTGTTCGTCTCCGCGGGGGCCTACCTGCCTCCGGAGCTCCAGTCGAACTGGGAGGACCTGGGGATTGTCGTCCTCCAGGGCTACGGCGCCACCGAGTGCGGGCCGGCGGCGGCGAATACCGAGACGGACCATCCGACGGGCACGATCGGGCGCACCCTTCCGCCCGTTCAGCTCCGCCTGGCCGACGAGGACAACGAGATCCTGGTCGCGGGACCCACGGTTTCGGCCGGCTACTGGAAGGACGTGGCCGCGACGGCTGCGGCTTTCGACGCCGACGGCTGGTACCGGACCGGGGACATCGGGCGTCACGACAAGAGCGGGCGGCTCGTCCTGTCCGGCCGCAAGAAGAACATCATCGTGCTGCCCAACGGCCTCAACGTTTACCCGGAGGACATCGAATCGGCCCTCCAGGACCACGGGCTCTCGCAGGCGGTCGTGCTAGAGACGGCGCCGGGACGCATCGAGGCCGTGGTGCTGCCCCCCGGCAGCCAGCCGATCATCAGCGGGGCCCAGGCGGCGGCGCACGTCCACGATGAGGCTGCCCTGGCTGCGGCGCGAGCCGAGATCGATCGCATCGTCAAGGCCACGAACCGGGACCTCGCCATCAACCAGCGCATCGACGTGTGGCGTCTCTGGCCGGAGCCCGACTTCCCTCGCACCCACACGCTCAAGATCCGCCGCGATGCCGTCCGCGAATGGGCAGCCGCAGACGCGCCGCTGCCGGTGCGAGAGAAAGCCGAAGCCGAGGCCGAGGCCGAGCCAGTCGCGGGGTAGCTGATCGGCTCAGATGTTGGGCAGGGCGGCCTGAGCGAGGGCGACCAGGGCGTCCCGCGTCGCCGTGTGGGAGGCATCAGTTCCAAGATCGGGATCCAGGAGTTCGACTCCGTGATCGCCCTTCCTCGCGAACAGGATGCCCGACGTCGGGATCCAGAAGGCGTCGTCGCCGAGGCCGGCGATGTGCACGCCTGCCGGCTCGATCTGGAGGATGGTCGCCATCGCGGCCTGGTTTCCGAAGACCTGGACCGCCAGGTATTTGCCCTTGTCCGCGTTCTGGAAGTAGCAGGTCCCGGCGGCACCCGAGGTACTGGCGATCGGAAAGCCCGTTGCCTTGCTGACGGCATCAGTCGTGACGACGGCGCACGCATCCGTGGCACCGGTCGAGGACGTGTCCGCGGGACCAATGGAAGCGGCGACCGAGGCCGGAGGGCCCGCCGGCGTCAGGGCCGCGGTCGGGGCGGCGGGTGAGCTGCCGCCACAGTCGGCAAGGAGGGCGGCGCCGAGAATCATCGCCATGGCTGTCGCGAGGCGGCGAGCGCGCAATGATCGGGTTGTCATGTGTCGTGCTCCGTGCGTCGAGGTCGTGGCCAGATGCGGGTGAGCGCTGAGATTCAGCTGACGGGAGGTGTCTCGCGGTCCCCGCATGGCTTCATCCGACGCACGGTCGGTCATGTCGTGGCCGGCCACACCGTGTGGCCAGCATGCGCCTGAAAGAGGCGTTCCGCCACAACCGCCGCCGTCGTCATCGGGATGGAGGGATAGGCGGCACGGACGGCGCGACCGTCGACCGTCATGTCGCGGGTATCCATGACGAGCGCCGCTCCGATCTGGCCGGCGCGCATCGGATCGATTGGCCGAAGCGCCAGGGACAACAGGCGCATGGCAATTCGCGGCGTGTGCGTCACGTGACCCGACCGCCCGGTGGCCTGCTCGGTGATCTCGACGAGCTGGTCGAGCGTGAGGTTCTCCGGTCCCGGTACGTCCACGACCTGGCCGCGCAGGGCCGGATCCGCGATGGCAAGCGTGACGAACCGCGCCACATCGAGCGCCGATACGAAATTGATTGGATTGCCGCCGCGGCCGAATACGACGGTCTTGCCCTTGGCGGCGAGCGGTCCGCCGATGAGGCCGAGCCACGTCTCGAGGTACGCGGTCGGGCGGACACTCGTCCAGGCGATGCCGCTTGCGCGAATCGCCTCTTCCGCAGCGAACTTCGCTCGAAACAGCCCAATCGGATGATCAGCCGACGCCTGCGCCACCGACATGAGGATGAATTGCTCCACGCCCGACGCAGCAGCGGCTGCGGCCAGGACTCGGTTGCCTTCGACGTCGACCGCCTGGACCCCGGCCGGAGAGGCGAACCCGGTGATCGCCGACACGACCACGCGTGCCCCCTCGACGGCCTTGCGGGCATCCCCGGGGCGAGTCACGTCGCCCGCGACGAGCTCGACACCGGACAGCTTGCGAGCGGCCGCGATTGGATCGCGCGTCACCACGCGAACCGGCTCGCCATGGCCGACGAGAAGTGGGACCAGCAAGGGACCGAGCGTGCCCGAGGCACCGGCCACGACGATCATCGCCCGGAGCCTGCAGCGACGGCCTGAGTCACCGCCGTCTCGATCCGCACTCCGTCGTCGATGACCGGCTCCATGTAGAAGCGGGCCCAGGCGATCCGCCTGTCCTCGATGGCGAGGATGGTCGTACCCCGCATGAGATGCGGCGCGCCATCGCGACGGGTGCCCGCCCACTCCCACTCTGCCCAGGCGACGTTCCCATCCGTTGCGTGGCGAACGAGCTCCGAGCGCAGGTCCGGCACTGCGGCGAGGATCTGGGACCAGTTGCGACGAACCTGCTCTGCGCCGCGGAAGGTGCGCGACGGATGGAGCGGGATCTCACTCAGGTAGTCGGCGGCGAAGCAATCCACGAGTGCCTCGAGATCGTGGGCGTTCGTGGCTGCCTGGAGTCGGTAGACGACGGCCAAGGGCTCACCAGCTGGTTGCGGGTCGGCGATCATGGTTGCTTGACCTCCTGCTCTGCGTCTCCACGCCAGCACATTCACAAGACTGTGTGCGTAATGACTATACTCAGAGTCTGATGGATAAGAGCGCAGCTGTCAAGCGCGTGTATCGCTCCCCCTTGCGTGCGGCGCAGGCCGGCCAGACGCGACATGCGATCGTCGACGCGGCGAAGCGCCTGTTCGTGGAGGCTGGCTACGGCGCGACCTCGATCGACGCGATCGCCGAAGCGGCGGGCGTGAGTCGCGCGACCGTGTTTGCCGTCGTTGGCAGCAAAGCAGCCCTGCTCAAGACGGCCTACGACGTGGCCCTGGTCGGGGACGATGAGGCCGTGGCATTGCCGGACCGCCCCGGCGCAAAGGCCATTCGCGCTGAGCCCGACCCGAAGCGGTACCTGGAACGCTACGCCGGATTCGTGACCGAGCTTGGCGCTCGCGTCGCAGCGATCTACGAGGCGACCCGCGGAGCTGCCTCGGCAGATCCCGAGATTCGGCCGGTCTGGGAGAAGATCCAAGGGGAGCGCCGGATCGGCGCCGCGCACGTCGTTGCCGATACCGCGGCGAAGGGGCCGCTTCGGGACGGGATTGACCCGGAGTCGGCGGCCGACGTCGTGTGGGTGCTCAACGACCCCGGCCTCTACCACCTGCTCGTCAACGTTCGCGGCTGGCCCGCCGGGCGCTATCGCGAGTGGCTGGCGGACTCACTCAAGCGCGAGCTGCTCGGAGACCGATAAGGCCGTGGCGATCGGGCTGCCATGGCGGCCAGCGGGGCACAGACCGGGACCGCCTACTTGGTGACGGTGATCGGCTGACCCACGCCGCGAACGGCATTGAAGGCGGCCTCCGCCGCTACCTTGTCGGTCGCGAGCGCGCGCGACCACCAGGTGAAGATCAGGGTGCTGCCGACCTGGCTGAGCGAGAACTGCGCGTCGACCGGGAAGTTGGTCTGGCCGAAGCCGCTCCCCAGGAACGAGGCGAATTCCTGGCCGCGGATCGTGGCCGTGCCGGGGTCCGGCAGCTCGTAGATGACGACGTAACCCTGGTTCGCGTCGGGGATGCTCGTCTGGAAGACCGCGCGTGGCGCCCCAACGAGATCTGCCGGCTCCGAGGGACGGTACGGAACCACCGGCGGATCGAGTCGGAACCCGGCCGCGGCGAGCGCGCTGGTGAGCACAGCGACGGTGCCCTGGATCAGGCCCGAGAGCGAGGCCTGTGGGGTGGGCAGGGTCGGCCCGGCTCCACCGCCGTTGCCGGTGTTGCTGCTTCCGAGACATCCGCCAAGGAGGATCGCCGCCGCCAGGCCGAGGGCCGTGGCTCGCATCATCCGGGCGGCCACGAGAAGGGACGACCGCCCATCAGGTGGAAGTGCAGATGGTCGACGGTCTGACCGCCGTCCTTCCCGACGTTCGTGGAGACCCGGTAGCCGCGCTCCGCGATTCCCGCATCGCGCGCAAGACGCGCCGATGTTGCGAAGAGCCGGCCGAGCATCGGCGCATCGTCCTCGATCAGCTCCTGCGCGGAGGCGATGTGGCGCCGCGGCATGAGCAGGATGTGTGTCGGGGCACGCGGATTGGCGTCGCGGAACGCCACGACGAGGTCGTCCTGGTGAAGGATCGTCGCGGGGATCTCGCCGGCCGCGATCCGGCAGAACACGCACTCGGTTTCGGGCACGTCGGCTCCTCAGTCGTTGTGGGGTGATGGTAGCCCGGGGACTCTCGGCTGCACTACGCCGGGCCCGGGCGCTCCAGGTCGAGGCCCACCCACTCCCCTTCCGCCTCGCGACCCACCACGCGCAGTCCGGCTGCTGCGAAGGCCCTGCGGACCTCGGGCTCGCGGTCGATGAAGATCCCGCTGGCGAGGAGCCGCCCGCCCGAGCCGGCGCCACCGTCTCCGGGCCGCATCGCAGCGGTCAGTTCGGCCGCCAACGTCACCAGCAGCGACGCGATCAGGTTCGCCATGACGAGGTCGAATGGGCCACCATCGACCGGCAGAGAGCCGCGCCGGGCGAGGATCTTCCTCGCGACCCGGTTCCTCCTGGCGTTGGCAGTGGTGGCGTCGATTGCGATCGGATCGGAATCGACCGCGAGGACGGAGGTAGCGCCGAGCTTCGCCGCCAGGATCGCCAGGATGCCGGACCCGCATCCGACGTCGAGTGCCCGCGCTCCCTTGACCAGCCCGGCGTCGGCCCAGCGCTCGACGCCCGCCAGGCAGAGCCGCGTCGTCGGGTGCAGCCCGGTTCCGAAGGCCATGCCCGGATCGAGCGCGAGCACCACGTCGTCGGGCGCGGCACGGTGCCGCCGCCAGGTTGGTCTGATGACGATCCGCCGCCCGATCCGCAGCACCGGAAAGTGCTGCTTCCACGCAGCAGCCCAGTCCTCCTCGTGGACCGGCCGCACCTGGAGCTCGCCGATCGGCCGCAGCCCGAACGCCTGGAGATGGCCCAGCCGCTCCTCGACCTCGGCGATGCCGCGCCGCGCCGCCTCCCCGTCGAGGGCGGGCAGGTAGGCGCGGACGATCGCGGAGCGGTTCGGCAGGGGCCGGGCCGCGAGGCCCTCATCGACCAGCTCGAACGGCAGCTCAACCGAGACGCCGCCGGGCGCCGCGCGCGACAGGATCTCGCTGACCGCCTCGACCGCCTCCGAGTCGGCCTCGACCGACAGCTCGAGCCAGGTGCCCGCCGCGGAGGTGCCCTCGTCGTTCGTCCCGTGGTCGCCGGCGTCGCCCGACCTCACGCCCGAGCGACCAAACGCCGAGCAGCCCTACCCAATCGCGTCCTTGAGCCGATCGGTGATGCCGCGTTTTCCCCGACGCCGCGCCGTGGCAGCCGGAGCGGCACCATCCACCGCGGCCGGTTCGATCTCGCCCGATTCGGCTGCGAACTCCTCCATCAACTCACGCTGCCGCGCCGAAAGCCGGCTGGGCACCTTGACGTCGACGAGAACGTGGAGGTCGCCCCGCACACCCTGGCGGCGGAGGTGCGGAACGCCACGTCCGCGCAGCCGGATCTCCGCGCCCGGTTGGGTGCCGGGCTTGACCTCGATGAACTCAGGTCCATCGGGCGTGGGGACCGCCACCCGGGCACCGAGCGAGGCCTGGCTGATCGAGACCGCCAGCTCGTAGTAGAGCTCAGTGTCGCGGCGCTTGAGCCCGGGATGCTCGTCGACGTGCGCAACCACGTAGAGGTTGCCGGGCACACCGTTGAGTGGTCCCGCCTCGCCCTCTCCGGAGAGGCGGATCTGGTGCTGGTCGTCGATGCCGGCCGGGATCGAGACGCGCAGCGTGCGCTTCTTCTCCACGCGGCCCTCGCCGTGGCAGGTATGGCACGGCGTTTCGACGATCCGCCCGAGGCCGCGGCAGCGACCGCAGACCGTGACGTTCACCATCTGGCCGAGCATCGTCGAGCGGACCTGGCGGAGCTCGCCGGTGCCGTTGCACTGGGGACAGGTGATCGGGCTCGTGCCCGGTTCGGCGCCCGTTCCCGCGCAGGTTTCGCAGCGCGACGGTGCCGTGAAGGTGATTTCCTTCTCGGCCCCGCGGATCGCCTCGTCGAAGGTCAGTCGCAGGTCGTAGCGCAGATCCGAGCCGGCCGGCGGGCGTCCGCGGCGCGTCCCAGCCTGCTGGCCGGCGCCAAAGAACGCGTCGAAGATGTCGCCAAAGCCCTGGAAGCCACCCGTGAAGGGACCGTAGCCTTCACTGGCGGCGCCGCCCAGGCCGGCTCGCCCGAACATGTCGTACGCCTGCTTCCGCTGGGGATCGGCCAGCACCTGGTAGGCCTCGTTGATCTCCTTGAAGCGTTCGTCCGCCTCGGCGGTCGTGTTGACGTCGGGGTGCCATTGCTGCGCGAGCTTGCGGAAGGCGCGCTTGATGTCCTCGTCCGAGGCGCCGCGCGCAACGCCAAGGATCTCGTAGTAGTCACGGGTCGTTGCCATCTGTTGTTCGAGTATAGGGAAGCTTGGCCGCCTCCCGGCCCAACCCATCCGACCGGCGCGGCCTTGCGCATGCGGGGAAGATGTCGCCAGTCGGTGCGAGGGTCGCCGAGGGGACGCAGACCAGGAAGGTGAGTGACGGCAATGCGGATGGCGGTACCCAAGGGGACCCACGGCCAAGGACCGCATGGCGAGGGCGATGCGACGCTGGCCAGGCTCGGGGGTTGGGCGGCCTTCGCCTCGGTCGTCCTGGCGCTGGTCTACACCGTCGGGTTCGTGGCCTTGAAGGACAAGAATGTCTACTCACCGGCGCTCTTCCTCGGCGGGCTCGTCAATGCCGTGACGCTCGTTGCCGTTTACGAGCGGGTCAAGGTCAACGCGTCCGGCCTCGCGCTGCTGGGGCTGCTCTTCGGGTTCGCGGGCACGCTCGGCGCCATGATCCACGGCGCCTACGACGTGGCGAACCTGCTGCACGCCCCGGCCGGCCTGGTGGATCCGATGCCGGTCGATCCGCGCGGGCTGCTGACCTTCGGGGTCTCGGGCCTGGGTGTGCTGGCACTCTCCTGGGAGGCGATGCGCAACGCCTCGCTGCCGCGCAACATCGGTTCGCTCGGTATCGTGCTCGGGGCGCTGCTCGTGGTGATCTACCTCGGCCGCTTGATCGTGCTGGACCCGAACAGCGTCCTGATCGTGGCACCGGCCGCCGCTGGGGCCCTGGTCAGCGTCGTCTGGTACGCGATGGTCGGACGACAGCTGCTGCGCGCAAACTAGTCAACGCTCGGTGAATGCCACAGGAATACGAAGGCGGACGCACCGAAAACCAGCAGGATCGCCAGCACGATGATGAGAATCAGGGCGAGAACGAGCAGAGGATCTCGCGACAACGCGACCAGGTAACGCATGCAAGCCGAGCATAGGAACGGGGCCGAGCTATCGAGTCTCCGCCCATGGCCTTTCGCTACGACTGCTATCGGGCGGCCACCGAGTGACTCTCCGACTGTGGCCGCGTACCTGACACTTGCTGGCCGCTTGGTCTGCGAAACTTCGGGGCTGGATGCAGAACACTGTCCGGCGCATAGACGGCCCAACGGCGCGCCGCTTTCTCGCCACTCGTCACCTCCTCGCGCCGCCGCGCTCCGTGGACCCGGGCACCGATGGCGTCATGGAGGTCTTCCGACGGCTCGGCTCGATCCAGTTCGATCCGCTGGCAGTCGCGGGGCGCAACCACGACCTGGTGCTCCATGCCCGAGTGCGCGACTACGACCCGAGCTGGACGGAGACGCTCCTCTACGACCAGCGAGCCCTCTATGAGACCTACAACAAGGGCCTGAGCGTGGTCCCCACGGCAGAGCTCCCGTGGTTCCGCGTGACCTGGGACCACGCGTTCGAGTACCACAGCGACACCTTCAAGCGCTACGAGGAGACGGTCACCCATATCCTCGACCGGATCCGCGCCGAGGGCCCGCTGGCCAGCATCGAGTTCGAACGCAAAGCCGCCATCGACTGGTTCTGGGGCCCGACGAGCGAGGTTCGCGCCGTGCTGGAAGCGCTGGCGATGGCGGGCATCCTCGGCCTGGCCAGGCGCGAGGGCAACCGGCGCTACTACGACCTGGTGGAGCGCCTCTTCCCCGCTGAGCTCCTCTCCCACAAGGTCGGCGCACACGAGCAGCGGCGCCACAAGCTGCTGTCGCGCTATCGCGGAGGCGGCCTGCTCGGCACGGCCGGCCAGGGTGAACTGTGGCTCGGCCTCGGCAAGGCCCGACGGAGCGGCGAAAGCAACCCGGACATGCCGGTCCGCGAAGAGCTCCGCGCCGAGCTCGTCGAGTCCGGTGCCATCCTTCCCGTCGAGGTCGAGGGCGTGCGCGGGACGCGTTACATCGTGGCCGAGGACCTGGCAATCCTGGATGTCGCCGAGGGCGCAACGACGCTCCCCGGCACACCGAGCGTCTCGTTCCTTGCGCCGCTGGACCCGCTCGTCTGGGACCGCGACCTGCTGCGGCAGCTCTTCGACTTCGATTACATCTGGGAGGTCTACGTCCCGGAGGCCAAGCGGCGCTGGGGCTACTACGTGCTGCCGCTCCTGTTCGCCGATCGCTTCGTCGGTCGGATCGAACCGCGCATCGACCGTGCGACCGCGACGGTCCGCATCCTCGGCGTCTGGTGGCAGCCCGGCTTCGACCCGCGCCGTGCAGACGGCTTCGTCGACGCCATGCGCGAGGCCATGCGCGCCTACCTTTCCTTCGCCGGAGCCTCGACGGTCGAATGGACGGGCGAGACTGGCGCCTGGAGCCGAACCTTCAGCGTGGCTGCGAGCCGCCGACGATCGCCCAGCCCGTCCCGGCGCGTGGCCTGATCGGTCAGGCCCTGGCGGCGCTCTCGAACAGGCCGATGATGTTTCCCTCCGTGTCATTGAACCAAACGGCACGCCCGGCCGGCGTGTTGGCCACGCTGTTGACTGTGCTGAACCCCGGGTATTGGACCCCCTCCGGTGAGACGAGCTGGGGCGTGTAGCCAAGCGGCTCCTCGTAGAAGCCTCGGGCTCGTTCGAGGTCCGCGACAGGCAGCGTCGGGTGGACATGGCGCTCGTTCAGCACGGTGGTCTCCCGGGTCTTGAGGGGTGGCTGGATGCAAGCATCGCACCATCGATGGGGCGGCGATATCCAGGCGGATCACCTGCGCCCCCGGGCGAGCCCGGGCTACTTCAGCAGGAGCTTCCCGAGACGCCCCGAGGTGATGGTGACGCCGATCGCGCCGAGCACGATCAGGTAGGCAACATCAACGAGGAGCATCGGCTCGATCTGCGCCGTGGCCAGGCCGCGCAGCAGGTGGACGCCGCGGTACAGCGGCGTCATCTCGACGATCGTGCGAAGCGGCTCCGGGTACGTGGTGATCGGGAAGAACGTGGCGCTGAACAGGAAGAGCGGCAGCGTGATCACGAACACAAGGTCGAAGTCCTGCCACTTCCGAACGAACGTCGTGGCAGCCGTCCCGACGCCCGCCGCGGCGAACCCGATCAGCAGCGACGCCGGCACCGCGAGGAGCGCCCAGGGTGAGCGCACCAGTCCGAGCAGGAGCATCGCCGCCATGAACCCGAGCGCATAGATCGCACCGCGTGTCAGCGCCCAGGTGACTTCGCCCAGCGCGATGTCGCCGACGCTGAGCGGCGTCGAGAGCATCGCGTCGTACGTCTTGGCGTACTTCAGCTTGTAGAACATGTTGAAGGTCGAGTCGTAGATCGCCCCGTTCATGGCCGCCACGGCCATCAGCCCGGGCGCCACGAAGACGGCGTACGGCACACCCTCGACGGTGCCGATCAGCGCCCCAAGCCCGAAGCCGATGCCCAGCAGGTAGAAGAGCGGCTCGAAGAAGCCGGACACGATGACCAACCAGCCGCGCCGGTAGACGAGGACGTTGCGCTCGATGACGCGGTTGGCACGATGCCCGCCGAAAGGCACGGGCAGCCTGCTGATCATGGTAGTCACGGCTACTGCACCAGGCGCCGACTGAACGTCACGAAGGCGAGCCCGATCCCGGACGCGATGAAGCCCACCAGCACCGCCAGGTTCACAGCCGCGAGGCCGAGGTCCACGTTCCCGAGTGCGATGGCTCGAGCCAGCGAAACGCCGTGCCACAGCGGCGTGAGGTACGCCAGGGGCTGGACGAGCGCCGGCAGCTGGCTGATCGGGAAGAACGTGCCGCTGAAAATGAAGAGCGGGGTGACGATGAAGCGGGTGATCGCCGGGAAGGCGTTGTCCGTCCGCTGCGTCGCGGTGAAGGCCGTGATCGGCGTCGCGAAGGCGAGGCCTGTGAGCACCCCGACCGGGATCATCAACAGGCCGTGGAGCACGTCCGTGGCGCCGAACACCACCATCGCCAGCACGAAGACGGCGGCCACCAGGGTCAGCCGGACGGTCAGCCACAGGACGTGGCCGATGACGATGGCCCTGGTGCTGATCGGCGTCGCCACCATGGCCGTATAGGTCTTCATCCAGACGATCGCGGAGAGCACCGGGTACATCGACTCCCCCGACGCGGTCTGCATCGCCTGCGAAGCCAGCATGCCCGGCGCCAGGAAGACGAGGTAGGCGACGCCGCCGAGGCTCGCGGGGTTGCCCTTGTCGACGAAGGTGCCCAGCCCGAAGCCCATGGCGGCAAGGAACAGCACGGGCGCCAGGAAGGTCGTGAAGAGGCTGCCGCGCCACGTCCGGCGGTAGACCATGAGACTGTGCTCGAGCACCCGGATCGCCGGGGTCAGCTGGCTCATCGACGTGCCCCGCTCGACGACATCACTCGACCAGGGCGCGCCCTGTCAGGCGCAGGAAGACGTCCTCGAGCGTGCTGCGGCGGACGAGCACCTGCTCCGGCCGCAGGCCGCGCTCATGGACCGCAACAGCCGCCGCGTCGCCGTCAGACGTGTAGAGGAGCAGGCGGTCGGGGAGCTTCTCGATGCGCTCGGCGAGGCCGTCCAGCCTGCCGTCGAGCGAGGCCTGGGCGCCAGGTGGGAAGCGCAGCTCCAGGACCTCCTTGGTGGCGTACTCGTCGATGAGCTGGCGCGGCGAACCCTGCGCCACGATCTTCGCCTTGTCCATCACGACCAGTCGGTCGCAGAGCTGCTCTGCCTCGTCCATGTAGTGCGTTGTCAGGACGAGGGTGACGCCCTGCTGCTTGAGGCGGTAGAGGCGGTCCCACAGCAGGTGACGCGCCTGTGGGTCGAGGCCGGTCGTCGGTTCGTCGAGGAGCATCAGGTCGGGCTCGTTGATCAGGCCGCGCGCGATCGTCAGGCGGCGCTTCATGCCGCCCGACAGCGGCTCCACCTCGTCCTTCGCGCGCTCCGAGAGCTGCACGAAGTCGAGCAGCTCCTTCGCGCGACTGCGGGCCTCGCTGTACGACAGGTCGAAGTAGCGCCCGTAGATGATGAGGTTCTCCTCGACCGTCAGCTCCATGTCCAGGCTGTCTTCCTGCGGCACGACCCCGAGCCGGGCGCGGATCGCGGCTCCCTCGGTCGCGGGATCCTTGCCGAGAACGGTCAAGGTCCCCGACGTCAGCGGCGACACGCAGCCGATCATGCGCATGGTCGAGGTCTTCCCAGCCCCATTGGGACCCAGGAAGCCGAACGATTCACCGCTGGCGACGTCGAACTCGATGCCGTCGACGGCAACAAATTCGCCGAAGCGCTTGGTCAGTTGGCGGGCATGGATGAGCGGCGGGGCTTCACCGTTGGGCATGCTCGCGATGGTACCGCGGGTCGCAGTTGAGACGTGTCAGGTCTGACCGATCTGCGATGAATCACGAGTCGATGCGGGTCAGAGGTCAGCCGGCAGCGTGGCCAGGCCCGCCCTGGTCATTCGTTGGGTCTGTAGCATCCGCCGGGCCATCCCCCGGTTCTTGGCCCCCCAGGTCGAGCCGGGACGGCGCGGGACGAAGCGAATCGCGTACCGCTCGGGGTCGATCCGCTTGGTCTGCGTGTCGACCCAGCCGTGGCAGAGCGCCGTCTCCTGCAACGCCAGGAGCGTTACGGTCTGCCGGCCGGATGGCCGCTTGTAGATGGCGACAACGACTTCTCGGTCGACTTCCCCGTGCGCCTTCAGCCAGGCGTCGAACTCGGCGTCACTGGCGATCGGGATTGGATCGGAGATGTCGATCGGGCTGATACACCCATTGTCGCGGCGCCGTTGCCGCGACGAAACCCGTCCTGGCTGATCTCCGATGTGCGGGACGGGCGCGCGACCGGTAAAGAACGCGCTACGCGATCAGCGACGATCCGGCCAAGCTCGACCTGGACGTGATCCATTGGCTTCCTGGGGACGGGCTACTGGTCGGGCGGCGTGCCACGAGACGTCGTGGAGCGCTCGATCAAGGGGTCGATTCCCTTTGGGGTCTATGCGTCGGACGGTCGCCAGGTCGGCTTTGCGCGTGCGGTCACCGACCGCACGACGTTCGCCTGGATCTGCGACGTGTTCGTGATGCCCGAGGAACGCGGGCATGGCCTCGGGGTCTGGTTGATGCAGACGATCGTCGAGCACCCGGAGCTCCGGGGCCTGCGACGCTGGCTGCTGGGAACCCGCGACGCACACGAGCTCTACCGCAAGGTCGGCTTCGGCGAGCTGCCGGAGCCTGGCCGCTACATGGTCCGCTCGGGCAATCCTGGGTACGGCCGGTAGGCTCCACGAAGCCCATCGCTGCGACCGGCCAGATTGGTTCCCCGAAACCGACCGGCATACACGACAATAGGCGGGACATGCGTGTATCTGCCAAAGCCGACTATGCCCTTCGCGCCGCCGCCGAGCTTGCCGCCACAGATGAGACCAGGCCCCTCAAGGCCGAGCGGATCGCCGATGCCCAGGACATCCCGATCAAGTTTCTCGAGAGCATCCTGCTCGAGCTCAAGCACGCCGGCATCGTGCGCAGCCAGCGGGGGCCGGATGGCGGCTACGGCCTGGCGCGGCCCGCATCGGAGATCAGCCTCGCCGACGTGATCCGCGCCGTCGATGGTCCGCTGGCCAACGTGCGCGGAGATCGGCCGGAGAACGTCACTTACAGAGGCCCCGCCGTCCGACTCACCGACGTCTGGATCGCCGTGCGTGCCAGCCTGCGCCACGTGCTCGAGTCGACGTCGCTCGCGGACCTCAGCTCTGGCGAGCTTCCCGAGCTGGTCGAGGAGCTGGCGAAGGACCCCAAGGCCTGGGTCTCGCTGGGCCGCATCCGGGGAACGACGGCCGGAGCCTGAGCCGGGTAGGGCGGTCTTCAGACGGTGCACGAATCCAGCCTGCTATCTCTACCTATCTGGGTAAGTCGAGCGGCATGATAGAGAAAGTGGGATTTACTATGCAACCGCGCGGATCTTCCCGGACGACCGCGTCGGCCCTGCTGCCCAGTGGGCCCATCGGCCGCCGAGTGTCACGCGGGCGGCCGAGACAGATCGAGGCCCGGTCCGCGATAGGACCGGGCCTCGTCGAAGCCTCGAGCGGAGGTCAGACCTCCTTGAATTCGCCCTCGACGGCCTCTTCCTCGCCCTCGCCGGAGGGCTCGCTGCTGTTATCGCCCGAGGGGCCGCTGCCGTTCTCGTCCCCGGCCGAGGCACCGGCCGCCTGGTAGGCAGCCGTTCCGACTCTCTGGAGCGCTTCGGCAAGCGCCTGGGACGTGCTCTTGACCGCGTCGAGATCGTTGCCCTTGAGGGCCGCACGGACGGCCTCGGTCTTGTTCTCGACGTCCAGCTTGTCCTCCGCAGAGACCTTGTCGCCGAGGTCGCGGAGGGTTCGATCGGCCTGAAACGCCAGCGCATCGGCCTGGTTGCGCGTCTCGACTTCGTCGCGACGCTGCTTGTCCTCCTCGGCGTGCACCTGCGCGTCGCGGACCATGCGGTCGACGTCCTCCTTTGAGAGCATCGAGGAGGCCGTGATCTGGACGGCCTGGGTACGACCCGTGGCCCGATCCTTGGCCTTCACGTCGAGGATGCCGTTGGCGTCGATGTCGAAGGTGACCTCGACCTGCGGCACGCCACGCGGAGCGGGCGGGAGCTGGTCCAGGACGAACTTGCCGAGGGTCTTGTTGTCGGCGGCCATCTCGCGCTCGCCCTGCAGCACGTGGATCTCGACCTGCGGCTGATTGTCGCTGGCGGTCGAGAAGACCTGGCTCTTGGACGTCGGGATGGTGGTGTTGCGCTCGATGAGCTTGGTCATGACGCCACCCAGGGTCTCGATGCCCAGGGACAGCGGCGTGACGTCGAGGAGCAGCACGTCCTTGACCTCGCCGGCCAGGACGCCCGCCTGGATCGCGGCGCCGATGGCCACGACCTCGTCGGGATTGACGCCCTTGTGGGGCTCCTTGCCGCTGAACATGGCCTTGACCGCGTCGGCGTCCGCCGGCATGCGCGTCTGGCCACCGACGAGGATCACCTCATCGATGTCCGCGGCCTTGAGTCCCGCGTCCTTGAGCGCGGCCTGCACGGGGCCCTTGGTCCTGTCGATCAGGTCCGCGACCAGGTCCTCGAGCTTCGCCCGCGACAGGGTCATCACGAGGTGCTTGGGATTGCCTTCGGAGTCGGCCGTTATGTAGGGCAGGTTGATCTCGGTCTGGGTGACCGACGAGAGCTCGACCTTCGCCTTCTCGGCCGCTTCCTTCACGCGCTGGAGCGCCTGCTTGTCCTTGACGAGATCGATGCCCTGGTCCTTCTTGAACTCGCTCAGCAGCCAGTCGACGATTCGCTGGTCGAAGTCGTCTCCGCCGAGGTGGGTGTCGCCGTTGGTGGCCTTGACCTCGAAGACGCCGTCGCCGAGCTCGAGGATCGAGATGTCGAAGGTTCCGCCGCCGAGGTCATAGACCGCGATCTGCTCGTCCTTCTTCTTGTCCAGGCCGTAGGCGAGGGCCGACGCCGTCGGCTCGTTGATGATCCGCTTCACGTCGAGGCCGGCGATGCGGCCGGCGTCCTTGGTCGCCTGGCGCTGGGTATCGTCGAAGTAGGCGGGGACGGTGATGACCGCCTCGGTGACCTTCTCGCCGAGGTACGCCTCGGCGTCGGTCTTGAGCTTCTGGAGGATCATCGCGCTGATCTCGGGCGGCGTGTAGTACTTGTCGCCGACCTTGACGCGGACGCCGTCGCTCTTGGGATCCTTCTCGACCTTGTAGGAGACGAGATCCTTCGAGCGCTGCACCTCCGGGTCGTCCCAGCGGCGGCCCATGAAACGCTTGATCGAATAGATCGTGTTCTCGGGGTTGGTGATGGCCTGGCGCTTGGCGATCTGGCCCACCAGGCGCTCCCCGGCCTTGGTGAACGCCACGACGGACGGAACGGTCCGGCCGCCCTCGGCGCTCGAGATGACGGTCGGCTCTCCGCCTTCCATGGCTGCGACCACCGAGTTGGTGGTGCCCAGGTCGACTCCGATGATCTTGCCCATTTGGTCTCTACTCCCTGTCGTCCGACGCTTCCTCGGCGCCGGCTTGGTTGACGTTGCCTGGTGTTGCTGTGATGTCGTTCTTGGCCACGGCCACGAGCGCCGGGCGCAGTACCCGATCGCGGATCCGGTAGCCGCGCTGGAGCTCGCGGGTGACATGACTGTCCGGCACGTCCGCCGTCTCCTCGTGGAGCACGGCCTCGTGCAGGCGCGGATCGAAGGGGCTCTCGACCACGTCGATGGGGGTCACGCCCTCCGAATCGAGGAGCGAACGGAGCTTCCGATCGATGGCATTGATGCCCTCCACCCAGGGCGACCCCTGGAGGTCGGGCGGGACGTGGGCGACGGCGCGATCGAGGTCGTCGACGACGGCCAGCAGCTTCAGCAGCAGGCCTTCGTTGGCGAGGCCGAGCTCCTCCTCCCGCTGCTGCTCGGTGCGGCGGCGGTAGTTCGAGAAGTCGGCCGCGGACCGTTGCCAGGCCGTGCGGTTCTCGGTTGCCTCGCGCTCGGCCTGTTCGACCCGGTCACGCAGCTCGTCGATCTGTGCCGACGGCGTGGCCGAGGCGTCGATTGCGTCGATGCGTTCCTCGGCTCGGGTGCGTTTTCGATTGTGTCCAGCTGCCGCATCCGGCGGCGCGCCATTCGTTCGATCTTTCATGCGTACAGGTGATCCACCAACTCGTTCATGAGCCCGCTCACGTAGCGGACAGTGCTGATGACCTGGGCGTAGGCCATGCGGGTCGGACCCAGCACGCCAACGACCCCGGTTGCCCGGCCCGTGCGCCCGTAGACGGCAAGGACCAGGGAGACGTCATGCATCTCCTCGTGATCGTTCTCGCTGCCGATGAAGGCGTGCACGTCGCCTTCACGCGAGAGGCGCTGGAACAGCTCGCCCAGGTAGTTGCGGTCCTGGAGGACCGAGAACACCCGACGGAGCTTCTCGCTGCGCGCGAACTCCGGAGCCTCCATGACGTTCAGCAGGCCCTCGCTGAAGACATCCTCGACGCTCGCGGCATCGAAGTCGTCCATCAGTCGCGAGATACGCTCAACGGCACGGACCAGCAGCGGGTCCGCAGGCGGCAGCGCGTGGCGCAGTCCAGCCAGCCATGCCTCCACCTCGACCGCTGAGCGTCCCGCCAGGTGCGCGTTCAGCGTCCGTCCGACGGCCTCCAGGTCGGCCGGCGCGTCTTCGGTCTCGACGGTCATGAGCACCTGCTTCACCGGCCCTTCGGCAAGCACCAGGACGAGGATGGCAGTGCGGGTGCCGTTGTGGACCAGGTCAACACGGCGAACGCGGCAGGACTGCGGCTTGGCGGGCGTCGCGATCCCGGCGGCATGCGTGGCACCGGCAAGCGTCGACGCGGCGAGCCGGAACCACTGCTCGCTGGCGAATTCGACCTGACCGAACTGGTGACGAATCATCAGCTGCTCCACCGGCGCAAGGGTCGCGGCGTCCGAGATCGACTCGACGTACAGGCGGTAGCCGGCGTCGGTGGGCTGCCGGCCGGCGCTGGTGTGCGGGTGGCCCAGGTAGCCTGCGGCCTCGAGCTCGGACATGACGTTGCGGACGGTGGCGGGGCTGACCCCGAGA
>JBBRYO010000017.1:0-33366 GCA_038237595.1 Candidatus Limnocylindrales bacterium
GACGCCTTCACCACCCAGTGGAACGCCGGCGCGAGTCCCTTCGCGTGGGTCAAGACGGCCGACGAGATCCTCGCCAAGGCGGTCCGCAAGCCACGAGCAACTAACGAATCGGGACACTAGGATCGCGCAGCGGCGGCAGCGATGCGCCGCCGCAACGGGTATTCGGCACGTCTCACCCTGCCGGACCACCGGATGCTCTTCGTGGCCGGCGGCTGATCGAATGGACGTCACGAGTCCGGTACCGATCCTCCAGGTCAGGGCCTTCGACCGCGTCTCGGCCGAGTGGACGCGCGATCCGGCGCTCATGGCGGTCGGCGTCGTCCCTTTTGTGGTCGCTTGCCTGGTGCTGGCGGTCGAGGTCTGGCGGCGTCTCTGAATCAGGGCAGTACCAACGGCAGGCTTTTTGACTTTCCGTTCGTCAAGGCGCAAAATGCTACCGATGAGTAGCACGTTTCGTGAAACAGCCGCCAGGGCCTCGGCGCGACGAACCAGGGCCGCCGATCTCGACGTCTTCTACGACGCCGACTGCGGCTTCTGCACGCGCACGGCGATCCTGCTGCACCGCGTCGACGGAGGCCATCGACTCCGGCTGATCCCCCTCCAGCGCGCGTCCGAGATCGCTCCCGGCGCACCCCCGGAGGATCGCCTGCTGGAGGAGATGCACGTTCGCGATACGTCAGGCCGCTGGTATGACGGCGGCGCCGCGTGGCTCCGCATCGCCCACCTGGTTCCGCTCATGCGTCCGCTCGCGTTCGTGGCGGAGCTGCCCGTCATGCGGGCCCTGGTCGAGCCCACGTACGCGCTGATTGCCCGAAATCGCCATCGCATCAGCCGCCTCATAGGCGACGGTGACTGCTCGCTCGATCGGCATCCGGCATGACCATCGCGATCACGGGCGGCACCGGCTTCGTCGGGCGTCACCTGGCGCGGCGCCTGCTGGAGCACGGCCACGAGGTCGTCGTCATCGGACGTCCCGGGCGGGTCCCACACGATGACGTTCCTTCCAGGGCGAGGTTCGTGGGCGTCGACATTGACGATCTCGATGGCCTGCGCGCCGCCTTCGAGGGCTGCGAGGCCGTGGCGCATTGCGGCGGCATCAACCGAGAGCTGGGATCACAGACCTATGCCGCGGTTCACGTGGATGGAACCAGAAACGTCGTCGACGCGGCGCACGCGGCCGGGCTCCAGCGGCTCGTCATGCTCAGCTTCCTGTGCGCTCGCCCGGATGGACCCAGCGACTACCACCGCTCAAAGTGGGCTGCCGAGGAACTCGTGCGCGGCTCCGGGCTGACCTGGACCGTCCTCAAGGCGGGCGTGATCCACGGCCACGGCGATCACATGCTCGACCACCTCAGCCGGGCCTTCCACACCTTCCCGGTCTTCGGGCTCGTCGGCCTGCGCGAACGCCCGGTTCGTCCGGTTGCCGTCGACGACGTCGCGAGGGTGCTCGAGGCTGCCGTGACCGGCGACCCGCGCCTCGCGGATCGGACGATGGCCGTCCTCGGGCCCGAGCTCCTGTCGCTGGGCGACGCCGTCCGACGAGTCGCTCACGCCACCGGACGGCAGCCGGTCTTCGTCCGCCTGCCGATCGCGGCGCAACTCATCGTGGGCCACGTTGCCGAGCTCCTGATGCGGGTCCCCCTCGTCTCGCTCGCCCAGGCGCGCGTCCTCGAGGAAGGGGTCACCGAAGTGGCGCCTGCCGCCGACTCGCTGCCTCCCGACCTGGCACCGGCGACGCCGTTCTCGGAAGCCGTCATCCGCGCCGGCCTGCCCGAGCCGGGTGGCTTCGGCCGCGCGGATCTCCGTTGGTGCTCATCATCACCCTGATTTGTTCGGTCATATGGGTGCAGTTGATCCAGCGAGACCAACGCAGAACCGGGCACTGAGACGGGGCACTCGCTGCTCAGCCGGGAGATGCCATCCGTCAGCGGCCGTGCTGACCCGTCCGTACCGCGATGACCCTCGCCGCACGCGGCGGGATCGCCACGGCAATCTCCGTTCCTGCCGGCCAGCGTTCCGCATGAGCACTCGGAACGTCGACCGCCACGAGGCGGCTGCCATGGACGGTGGCGTCCTCGCCCGAGCCCTCCCGGATGAGCAGTCGCGTCTGCGAGCCGAGGAATGTCTGGACCTCGACGCGGCCACGAATCACCGGTCCTGACGGAGCGGCTCCTGGCTCGACGGGTTCGAGGCTCTCCGGCCGGACGAGCATCAGCGCTTCGCTGCCGTCTGCAAGGTCGGTGGCACCTGACACGGCGAAGCGGACCCCCTCGTGCTCGACCATTCCCTCCGACTTCGATGCGATGCGGACCGGGAACTCGTTCATGGCGCCGATGAACGAGGCCGTGAACTCGGAGCGGGGCTCGGCGTAGATCTGCGACGGCGTGCCGATCTCCTCGATGCGGCCCTTGCTCATTACCACCACGCGGTCGCTGATCGACAGCGCCTCCGACTGGTCGTGCGTGACGAGGATCGCGGTGATCCCGAGGCGCAGCTGCATGCGGCGGATCTCGGTGCGCAACTCTTCGCGGACCTTGGCATCGACCGCGGAGAGTGGCTCGTCCAGCAGCAGGACGCTCGGCTCCACGGCCACCGCCCTCGCGAACGCCGTGCGCTGCTGCTGGCCGCCGGACAGCTGGCTCGGGAAGTTCTTCCCGACGTGCCCGAGCCCGAACAGCTCGAGCATCTCCGCGACGCGGCGCTTTCGCTGGTCGGCCGGCTGCTTGCGGACCTTGAGGCCGTACTCGATGTTGTCGGCCGCGCTCATGTTCGGGAAGAGCGCGTACCCCTGGAAGACCATGCCCATGCCGCGCCGGTTGGCCGGGAGCGCGGTCACATCCTTGCCATCCACCACAACGCTTCCAGAGTCCGGGAACTCGAAGCCGGCCGTGATCCGAAGCGTGGTCGTCTTGCCGCACCCAGACGGACCGAGGAAGGTCACCATCTCGCCGTCCCCGATGCTCAGGTCGAAATCCTGGACCGCGACCTGCCCGCCGAAGCGCTTAGTGATTCCGTTGAGCTCGACGCGCGCCATCAGGTTCCCTTTCCGGTGACTGGCTGTCAGGCGGTGGTGCGGACGGTGGGGCCGGCACCACCGGCGCGACGTCCGACGACGGCGAGCGCGAGCACCCCCGCCCAGGTGATGACGAAACTGACGATCACGAGCGCCGTAGCCTGGCGCGACTCGCTCGCGTAGATGTTGTTGAGAAAGACCGGGAACGTCGCGTACCCAAGGAGCGAGGCGAGCGTGAACTCGCCCATGATCGTGGTGAAGCACAGCAGCGCCGCGGAAATGATTCCAAGCAGCGTCCCGGGCAGGATGACATTGCGGAACGTCCGGACTGGGCCCGCTCCGAGGCTCTCCGACGCTTCGGTCAGGGTCACGACATCGACGGCTCGCATGGCGTTGTCGACCGCGCGGTAGGTGAACGGCAACGACAGGATGAAATAGCCCCCTACCAGCAGGATCGGCGAATCGACCAGGTTGATGCCGAGCGGCGACTCCGCACCGTAGACCTGTCGCAGGCCCAGCGTGAGGATGATCGGCGGGATGACGAAGGGCAGGATCGTGATGAAGTCGACGACGGTCCGCAGCCTTCGAAAGCGCAGCACGATCAGGTATGACGTTGGCGCCACAATCACGATCGACAGGATCATGGTAACGATCGCGACGCCCACGCTCAGCTGCATTGCGCTGAGAAAGCCTGGGTTGGCCAGCGCGTCGAGCAGCGGCTGGAACGTGAAGGCGCGCCCATTCGATAGGGCGTATGCCGCTGTTGCGACGAGCGGAATCGTGAAATACAGGAAGGCGAGGACGATGATCGCGACCGACCAGATAGTTCGCGGCCGTCGTGTCATCGGTTCAGCCACCGGGATGCTCGGCGCTGAAGCAGCGCCTGGCCCCCGACGCAGATCGTCATGACCACGGCCAGCCCAACGGCCAGCGCGTCGCCCAGGCCGGGATCGAAGAAGACGTTTCCGGCGATGACATTGGAGATGCTGATCGGTACGAGCGAGATGAACCCGGTCGTGAGCGCATACGCGGTCGCGTAGGCGCCGAAGGAGTTTGCAAAGAGCAGCAGCAGTGACGCGACCAGGGACGGGGTCAGTACCGGAATGGCCACCGACCGCACGTACCGCCACCGGTCCGCGCCGAGGTTGTCCGATGCCTCGCGCCACTCGGGCCGCACCGCCTTGAGGGCGGGCAGGATCAGGAGAACCATCAGTGGCAGCTGGAAATACGTGTAGACGACCGTCAGGCCCGCCATCGTGTAGATGTTGAATCCGGCGGCGTAGATGTCGAAGCCGAGGCTTGCAAGGAGCCTCGTGATCAGCCCGTTGACGCCGATCGTCGCGACGTAGGCGAATGCAAGCGGAACGCCCGCGAAGTTCGCCGCGACGCTGCTGAAGGTGATGGTCAGCTGCTCGAGCCTGGGGCTCCTGGACGAAACGAGCGCCTGGGCGACGATCACGCCCAGCACCCCACCGGCGACCATCGAGCCGAACGACACTATGAACGAGTTCACAAACGGCTGGAGCGACTTGTTCTCGCCGCTCAGATAGCCGAAGTTGCCGAGGGTGAAACCTCCGCCCTTGGTCGCCTGAAAGCTCCCCGCCAGAAGCGCGACCGCAGGGAGCAGCAGGAAGAAGAGCACCAGCAGAGCGAACGGGACGAGGGCAAGCGCTGCCAGCCCGCCGCGGCGGCGTGCTGCAGCGGGCTGCGTTCCCCCGGAGCCTGTCGGGATCATCTCGCGATCTTGCGCAGGGCCGCGGGTTCGGCGCTTGGTCGAAGCGCTAGGAGTTGACGACGATGTTCCAGAGAGTCGTCAGCTTCGCCTTGGCTGCGTCGATCTTCGCGGAGTCCGTGATGAACTTCACGTTCTTGTAGCTGTCCGGCGACGGCAGCTTCGCGGCAAGGTCCGCAGGGACCTTGTTCGCGGCAACGAGCTTGTCGTAGCGCGCGGGATGAGCGTAGCCCTTGAGGAAGTTGAGCTGTCCGGCGTCGCTGTACATCTGCTCGTTCCAGAGCTTCGCTGCATTCGGATGCGGTGCCTTGGCCGAGAGGATGGACACGTACGGACCGGCGATCGAGCCTGACGGCGGAACGACCACCTTGATGTTCGGTGCGCCGGCGAACTTGTCGCGATCGGCCAAGCCGAGGTAGTCCCACTTGATGCCGACCTTGACCTCGCCGCTCTGAAGCGCGGCCTGGGTGCAGCGGGCGGGAGTCAGGTTGCCGGCCGTCTGGAGCTGCTTGAACCAGTCCACGCCCGGGCCGATGTCGTCGACACCGCCGCCGTTGGCGAAGGCCGCTGACCAGACCGCGTTGAACGAGTCGTTGGCCTTGTTCGGATCTCCGTCGATGCCGACCGCGTTCTTGAGCGATGGATCGAGCAGGTCCTTCCAGTCCTTGATGTCGATCTTCACCGCATCGGTGTTGATGACGAAGGCCTCAGCGCCGTAGTACGTGGCGCACCACGCACCGTCGGGATCCTTGAGGGTGGCGTCGATATCGTCCCAGTGGGCGTGCTTGTAGTTCGCAACGAGGCCCGCCGTCTTGGCCTGAGCACCGAAGACGAAGCCGACATCGCCGACGTCGGGCTTGCTGGTGTTCTTGATCGAGTCGAGCTCCTGGCCCGACGTGTACTCGCCCTCGGTTGTTATGCCGTCGCGCTTGATGCCCGTGAGCGCATCCCACGTGTCGAACTGGCCCTGGTAGTTGGCCCACTCCGGCGGGATGCCGGTGAGATACAGCGTTCCCTCGCCCTTCGCAGCCGTCAGGAGCGCGGCCTCTGCGGGCTCCAGCCCGGCGGCGCCACTTCCCGCGACCGACGCAGCCGGGGACGACGAGCAGGCCGCCAAGATCGCGTTCACCAGCGGAAGGCTGAGTCCGAGTCCCACCAACCCTGCCACGAACCTGCGGCGGCTCAGCTGGCCCGTCATGTAGCGTGTCGAGAGTTCCTCTACGCGGCGTTGCACGGGTTCCGTTGACATTGCTTCTCCTCCTGTTAGCACCCGCCGGCACCGAACCTGCGGGCGGCGCACCCTCCGACGCCGATCAGCGACCTCCCGGAGCGTCGGGGTTGCGTATTAACGCAGTATCAACGTTTCGTGAGCGTTATCGCCAGCGAATCCGACAGACGCCCCCGAAGGCGCGCGGGAGGAAGCATTCCGATCTAGTCTCCGGGCGTGGCGACGTCGAATGGCATCTCGGTCGGGATGCGCGCGTCGGCGATCGCGCTGCCGGCGAGCGCGGCGCTCGTCGGATGGCTGGCTCCGCGCTCCCGGATCGCGACGACGCTCGCGCTCGGCGGTGGGCTGATTGCCGCGGCGATGGCCCTCCCACTCGCCAGGGCGGGGCGGCGCGCCGAGGTGCCGCGCGCGGCCGGCGGAACGCTGCCGTGGCTCAGCGTCGTCGTTCCGGCTCGTGACGAATCGGCGGTCATCGCCGCGCTCATCGGCGACCTCGGCCGACAGGACCACCTCGCGGACGACGGCTCACCGCGCTTCGACGTCACGATCGTGGACGACCGCTCGACCGATGGCACCGGAGCGGTGGCGGCCGCGGCCCTGAGGCGTGCCGGCCTGGCTACGACCTCGAGCGTGCGTACGCGTCGACGTCCCGAGGCGGATGGCAAGGGTGCGGCGCTGGCGAGCGTCCCGCTGCGTGCGCTGGGCGGCGAGGCGGTCGTCGTCCTGGACGCGGATGCGCGGATCGGGCCCGACTTCCTGCGTCGCGCCGCGGAACTCATCGCGTGCGGAGCGGACGCGGTCACTGCGCGTCGCCGGATGCTCGTCCCTGCCGGCGCCGGACCGCTCGGCACGCTGCTTGCGCGGGTCCAGGACGACGAGCAGACCGTGGACGGCGAGATCCAGCTCGGGCGATGGGCGCTGGGCGGTGCGAGCGAGCTGCGCGGCAACGGCATGGTCGTACGGACCGAGGCACTCGCCGCGGTCGGCGGCTGGAATGGCGACGCGCTGTGCGAGGACCTGGAACTGTCGACGCGACTCTTTGCCCGGGGCGGCACGGGGGTCGCCTGGGCCTGTGGTCTGGAGGTCTGGGAGGAGCCGGTGATGGGGCTCCGGGCGATCCTCCGCCAGCGCCTGCGGTGGGCACAGGGACTCGTCCGCCGCGACCTGCGCGAAACGCTGCCCACTCTCGCCCGCCGCGACCTTCGCCCATGGGGGCGCCTCGATGTGCTGGCCTGGTTCAGCCAGTCGCTGGCGCCGTGGACCGCCCTCGGCGTGATCGCGGCGCGCCACGGGGGCGGCGGACGCCGGCTCGCGACCCTCGCGGGCAGCTATGCGCTCGGCGTTGGCGCCCTGACGTGGGATGCCCTGCGCTGGTCGGTCGGGGTGGACGGAGTGCCCCCATCCGCGGCGCAACGCGCAGGACGCGCCATCGCCGTGGTCGGGTGGAGCGCCCTATGGTTCCTCGTCCTGCCCGTGGGATGGGTGCGGGTGGCCCTGGGTCGCGGAGAGCTCCGGTTCGCCAAGACCGTTCACCGCGGAGGCCACCAGCCCGGGAGCCAGCGTCGGCGCGGCGTGCCAGAAGAGAATCCTGCGTCTCGTCCGACGTGGCGCGAGACCCGCGCCGATCGAGCGGATGATCGCCGCCCACGAACCGCCGAGGTGCAGGCGTAGCAGGGCAATTGCGGCGGGAAGGAAGTCGGCGCGACTGGGCACAAGCAGGTAGCGCGGCTGCCACTGCGGGTCGAACTTGCGCTTGAAGAACGCCAGGCCGGGATAGTCGTAGAACGGGCCGACGAGCTTCGCACCGACGGCCAGCAACCGTTGTGCGGCAGGGCCCTCGCCGGCATCGAGGCCATGCAGCGGCGCGAGGCCGAGCGACAGCTCCCGAACGCCCTCGGCACCGAGGCCCTCGATCGCCCCCACGAGGCAGGCCTCGACGGCGCCTGGCACGGACCCCGGCAGGCGCCGGATGAGGTCGAGCATCCACGTGCTCCCGTCGGCGGCAGTCGGACGAAGCAGCACGAACGCGATGACCGACCCGTCGGCCCCGGTGGCGGCAGCAACACCGGCGTCCTGGATCCGCTCCTCGGCAAATTGTCCGACCGTGAAGCCGAGCGGCAAACCGGCCTGGCTCCGCCAGACCTTGTCGACCGCGGCCATTCCGTGGCGCAATGCGACCCCACCCGGCACGTCGCGCAGCCCGCGAGGCGACCACGCGACAGTTACACCACCCTTCTGGGAGCGCGTCACGGTGTGGCGCACGTTGGCGACGCGCGGGCTCCTGAGCCGAAACGCCGACGGATCGAGGACGGCCTCCATGCCCACGAGCACGCCGTGCCAGCCCATCGTCGCGAGGCGATCCCGGCCGTCCTGGCCCGCCTGGTATACGACCGGCCTCCATCCGAGCCGCCTCACTCTGCCGGCCCATTCACCGAAAGCGCTCCACGCAACCGACGACTCTCCGCTGGGATCTCCAAGGACGACGGCGGTGCGCCCGGCTCGGGCAAAGGCGAATGCAGCATCGCCCGCCTGGTTGGCGACGGCCGAGGCCGGTGGGAGCAGACGGTATGGCTGGAGGGAGCCGGTGCCGCGAGCCGTCAGGATGCCGCGAGCACGGGTGCGCTCGTCCTCCGTGCGTTCGTCGGGCACGGCTCGGAGCAGGAGCAGGCAGCCACCGGCGATGGCCAGGGCTGCCGGGAAGGAGAGCTCCGCCGTCACGAAAGCCAATCCGATCGCCAGGGAGGCCATCGCCGCGATGACCGCAGTGCGACTGGTGCCGGCGTCGTAACGACGTGTCGTGAGCAGCAGGATGGCGAGACCGAGCACCGCGGCTGCGGCGAGCGGCAGGGCCCCGAACACGACGCCCAGCACGAACGCGCCAGCCGCAAACGTTCCGACGGCCGCCCGGCTCACCCAGACCTTGCGACCCGCGAGGCCGACGGCGAGCACGAGGCAGGAGACCGCAATGGCGACGACCGCGAGCCGGTCCGTGGCCGGCGAGCCCAGCAGCCCCACAAGTGCCAGCCACACGCCCATCAGTCCGAGCATGAGCGCAGGGATGGCAGCGGTTGCGGAGACGAAGAGCGCGCGCCTTGGGAGTCGCCCGCGGGTGGCTGGCGGAGCGCCTGCGCTCACGGAGCCGAGGAGGCGTCTGCGGCGGGTGTCGCGGCGGGAGACGCGGTTGGCAGACCTCCCGGGACCGTGGTCGCCTGTGCGTCCGCGACCGCGCCCAGCGCCTGCGGCAGGTCCGCTCGAACCGCGATCCACGAGTGGGCGACTGGTGTGTCGACGGTCATGCTCGGGATGTCGTCGGCCTTGATCTCGGCCTTGAACGAGAGGTACTGATCGCCGTAGAAAGGTTGCCCCGGCGAGCCCGAGATGTAGAAGAAGAGCCGGGATTTGACGTCCGGGGCCAGCAGTCGCACCAGCAGGATGGGTGAATGCTCCGCGATGCGGTTCTGGCTGCCGCTCGGCGGCCCGAACGGGCGCCATGCATTGACGGTCTGCCCGGAGCTGACGGCCGCGGTGTAGTACCCACCGAAGGCGACGGCCTGGTTGAAGACGTCCGGGTGGCGGCTGACCAGCATCGTCGAGCAGAACCCACCCTGCGAGAAACCGAGCACTGCCCGGTGGTGGGCGTCGGGAATCGTCCGGTACGTGGTATCGACCCAGTTGGGGAGCTTGGTGGTGAGATAGGTTTCCACCATCGAGGTTCCGTCGAAGGAGTCGACGCACTCCGAGTCGACATAGGGATCGCCCGTGGTCGCCGCGAAGACGACGATCGTGGGCGGGATCTGACCGCTCGAGATGAGCCCGTCGAGCATGTTCTGGATGTTGGTTCCGTGCTGCCAGTCGTTGAACGGCCAGGGGACGAAGTAGACAACCGGGTAGCTGGCCGTCGACTCGTCGTAGCCGCCGGGCAGGTAGACGGTCACGGACGCCGTGCTCGAGCCGCCCGTCCAGGGGGCCGGAAGCTCTGCCGTCACGATCCTTCCAGGTTGCGACGGACCGGGAGTCGTGCCAGGGGCCGGCGTTGGCAGCGGGCCGGGCCCGACCGACCCCGGCGCCTGGGTCTCTCCGGGTTCGGGCGAGGTCGAGGGCCCACCGCCGAACAACCCGAAGCCCCCGCCGCCGACGTGGAAGAGCGTATCCGGGCTGTAGTCGATGAGGTTGGCAAGGGCGGCGGTGGACCCGACGAGCAGCCCCGCGATCACCAAAGTCGAGGCCACTCGGCGGTTGGCCACGTGGACCCGGCCTCGGGTGGCCATCAGGCGGCGCGTCCGGCTCCAGGTCAGCCGCAGTGACGAGCGGACTGCCTCTCCGATGGTGGCCATGGCCCAGCCGATGACCAGTCCGGTCACGAGCAGCGTCAGGATGGTGAGCACCCACCCAATGGGGTCGAAGGAACCCTGGTCGCCGTGAGCCTTGAGGGCCAGACGGGTCTCCTCGCGGAAGGTCGGCCCGAAGATCGCCGCAAGGGCGAGGAGACCGAACAGCGCCGGCGCGCGACGCTGGCCGGTGACGATGCCTGCCACGAGCGCCGCAATCCCTGCGGCCGTCAGGCTGGTGATGAGAACCGCGCGGTCCGGGTCGAAGCCGACGAACACCAGCAGGTCCTGCTCGGCACTGATGGACCCGAGAACCCAGAGGGCCAGGGGAACGACGATGCACGTCACCAACGAGAGGGCAGTCAGCACCAGCTCTCCGCGGACTTTGGGCGAGCTGACAGGAACCACGGCTTCCACGCCCCGGATCGTGCTCCGAGACTGGGCATGTAGCGGTTCGCATCAGGGAAAGAAACCGCAACAGACATGAACGGAGCGTGAAGGACGGTCGCGATTGGCCCGAGGTCGGGCTGCCGGCGCTAGGGGTTCAGGCTGTGAACGAAAAATGCGACCACGTCGTGCCGAACCGCCGCTCTGGTGGGGCTCATGGTGCCTCCCGCGGACGCCAGGCCGTGGCCCGCGTTGTGCACGATCACCAGCTGCGCAGGCACGCCCGCCACGCGCAGCGACCGGTACATCACCTTGGACTGAATCATGGGCACGTCCGTGTCACGGTCCCCGTGGACCAGCAGGAACGGCGCAAGGCCTGGCCGGACGTGGTAGCGCGGGCTGGCGTTCTTCCAGCGCCAGAAGGCACCGAAGATGTCGGGCAGAACCTTCTCGTCGTAGCTCGCGAGGTCCTTCAGCGTGAGGTCGTGCACGCCCCACAGCGCGGCCACCGCCTGGACGCCGCTCGAGACGCCGGAGAAGCCGCCGCTCACGAAGTAGCTGCTGCCGTCGTCCACGCCGAGCATCGCGGCGAGGTGACCACCGGCGCTGACTCCCAGGGCTCCGAATCGGCTCGGGTCGAGCCCGAGCGGCCGGTGGTGGTAGCGGAGATAGCGAACGCCGCAGGTCAGGTCCTGGATCTGGCTGGGGAACCGGTTCGCCGGTGCAAGTGTGTAGTCCATCGCCGCCACGGCGAAACCGTTCGCCCGCAGCTGGGCAACCTGCGTGTCGCCCGCCGCGCTGGAGCGCGATCCGGCCATCCAGGTCCCGCCGTGGATCCAGATCACGACGGGGGCGCGGGCGTAATGGACTGTGGTCGGGTAGTAGAGATCGAGCAGCAGGGCGGCGTTGCCGTCGTGGCAATAGGTGACATCCTTGACGACGGAGCCGGCGGCGTGCTGAGCAGCGGAGGCGGCCGCTCCCATGGACGAGCCCAGCAGCAGGACCAGGGCGAGTCCGAGGGTCGCGGCCACTCCACGGCAGGAGTGGTGCAACATCACGATGCACCGTACCCCGTGCGTCAAGGAATGTCGTGCTGTTGCTCACCGTCTTCGGCCTCGGAATCCTGGAGCTCTGGTTCGCCGTGCCGACGGGCTTCGCGCTCGGCGTCGATCCCGTGCTCGTCTGGATCTGCACCGTCGCGGGGTCCGTGCTGGGCGTCGCGTTGGTCGCCGTCGGGGGCGATCGACTCCGGAGCTGGTTCCTGCGGCGGCGCGGTCGAGAGATCGTGTCCGGCGGAGGGCGCCTCTACCGGCTGTGGATCCGCTACGGGGTCATCGGCTGGGGATTGATGTCGCCGCTGCTGGTGGCACCACCGATGGGAACGGCCATCGGATTGGCACTCGGCGCCCCGCGACGCTCACTCTTCATCTCGGTCAGTGCCGGTGCGGTGCTGTGGACGACGATCCTGGTGGCCGCCGCCGTGCTCGGCATCCGCGCCGTGCACCTCCTGGGGTAGCTGACTCGGGTCCGTCACCCGGACGCGGTCTGGTTCGTCACCCCAGCGTGCAGGACAGCGGTGCCGTGATCGGGCAGGTCTGGCCACCAACCCGACTGGCACGGTGCGCAGGCCCAGCCCAAGAGGAGCAATGAACAGATCGCGCAAGAGACGCGGGATTGGACGCTATGTCGCCGCCGTGGTGCTCGTCACCGTGGTGCTCGTCACCGGCGCCGTATGGACCAATACGTTCGGCGCTGGCGACCGTTTCGACGGCCTGATGACCCGCATCAGGCTCATCGTCGCTCCGCCCCCTGACCGGCCGATCCAGGCGACCGTCGACGTGACAGATCCGCCGGCCACCCCGACAGCGGCTCCGATCCTCACTGCCGCCCCGGGTCAGACACTCGCCCCGACGCCCACGCCCGGGCCCACGCCGATGCGCAAGGCCGTGGACTTCAAGCTGCATACGAACCCGAAGACGATGTTCGCCTCCGAGGTGACCGACGTCTTCTGCGCTCCCGCCGGGGTGCAGATCGTCCTCGCGATCGACGGGAAGGCGAACAATTCGGAGGCCTTCCAGCGCGAGATCGCAGGCCGGATCGGGGAATGGGAAAGCCGGCGCGACTCCAGGAACGGCGGCTGGGGACCGGCGGCGATCGCACAGGCGCTTGCTGCGTACGGAGTTCCCGGCTATCAGATCCGCGCCTACCAGGGGCGTGACCAGGCGCTGCGCGACTCGGCGGTCGCGATGCGAACCATGAACGCGCCGGTCCTGATCATGGCGTGGCGCGGCGCGCACACCTGGGTCATGACCGGGTACACGGCGGACGCCGATCCCACCGTGTACCCCGACGCCAACGTGACCGGCACCTACATCTACGACCCGTGGTATCCGCTGATCTCGTCGATCTGGGGACCGTCGGATCCGCCGGGAACCTTCCAGAACCTCGACGAGATGCGGCGCAACTTCCTCCAGTGGAACCGTCCGGAGGGCGCCTATCCGGAACGCGACGGCAGATACATCGTGGTGGTGCCGACGATCCCGGTCCCCTAGACCACGGCTCCCTGGTCGACAGGCGCAGGCGCGTCAGCTGCAGGCACAACCGGCGCGCGCACGGTCCGCGTCCGGATGACGACCCCCACCGCAAGGATCAGCACCTTGACGCCCTGCCCCGCCGTGAACCCGATTGGCAGCGCGACGACGCCGCGCGAGGACACCAGCAGCTCGACGGTTACCACGGTCGCGACCAGGCCCGAGATCGATGCGATGACCGGCAGGATCGTGTTGTGGGTGGCGAAGATCGCCCTGCTGAGGAGGTGGGTCAGACTCTCGAGCGGGATGGAAAGGGCGAACGCGCCGATCACCAGCGACGTGGTGGCGACGTTCTCGGCGCTGAAGGCTTCGCCGCCCAGGAACGTGGTGACCACCTGGGTGCGGACGTAGTACAGCACGACCGCGGCACCCGAGGTGAGCAGCGTGATTGTCACGAAGTTGGTCACCACCATGCGGATGTAGCGCGCCCGGTCGCCCGTTGCCGCGGCCGCCGACAGCACAGGGAACGCCGCCACGGAGAAGGCAACGCCGATCAGGCTGACCGGAACGCTCTGGAAGTTGCGCGCGAAGCTCACCACGCTGACGCTGCCTGCCACCAGCGTGGATGCGACCGACGTGAAGAACAGGAAGGTCAGCGGCTCGATGGGCTGGCTGAGCATCTTGGGAACCGACAGGCGCATGTACTCGCGAAATGCCGGGCTCCCGATGGCCAGCTTTGGACGGAAGCGGATCCCGACCCGCCGCGCTTCCACCACGCGGATTCCCAGGTGCAGCAGCGCCCCGACCAGCGTACCGACGGCGGCGCCGTAGATCCCGATGCGCGGTCCCAGCAGGATCGCTCCTCCCACGATGCCCGCGTTGTAGAGCAACGGAGCGAGCCCGTAGCTCAGGAAGCGCTGCCGCGAGACGAGCATCTCGCCGAGGGCGAATGACGCCGCGAAGATGAGCGAGGACAGGCACATCACGCGGAAGAGCTCGGTGTAGGGCGCCTGCTGGCGATCGTCGAACCCGGGCGCGATGAACCCCACGGTCAGCGGCGCAATCGCGAACAGGACGAGGACCGCGATCGCCATGACCAGGGTGGCCCCGGTCAGCACCGTGCGGCTGAAGTGTTCCCCGGCGTCAGCCTCGGCGCGGCGAGCACTCGTGAACACGGGAACGAAGGCGGCCGTGAGGCCCGACACCACCAGGATGCTGAGGGTCAGCTCCGGCAGGACCAGCGCGGCGTTGTAGGCGTCGAGATCCGTGCCGGCCCCGAAGGTGCGGGCGAACGTCCGGTCCCGCACAAGCCCCATGAGGTAGCCGCCGAAGGTCAGCACCGACAGCAGCAACGCTCCGCGTGGAAAGAGCGCGAGGATCGGCACGAGCAGTCTCGATCTCAGTGAAGCGGCTCCCTCGCTCGGAGCGCCAGCCTGGGCCGGTGGCACTCCTTCCTGTGACGATCAGGAACCCCATTGTGCTGTGGGGCCAAACCGGGCGCCAGTAGACACCGACAATCTATGTCCGCCTTCGCGGCCAGGAGTGGCAGAAGAATCCCGACTACAAACCGCCGCTGCTCATCAACCCGTTCCTGACCCTCCATGCCTCCGAAATCGGCGCTCCGCCCAGGAGCGAAGCTTCACCACCTGGGTGGCTGCGAGCTGGACGCCGCCCGACATGGACCTCGGTTTCCTGAGCAATCCCACGGTCTCGAATCGGGTCTTCGACATCTACCTTCAGGACGACGGGACCTCGGTTCAGGCGCACCTCGCCTACGCGATCGAGGACCTCGGCACTCCAGTCGTCCAGTACGACGTGAGCTACACGTTCACGCGCGTCGGAGAACCGGTCACGATCACCGGACCGATGGGCGACCAGTCGGGCTGAGCGTGGCAGGTCCGACGACGGCTCGGACGTAGACAGAAGGCGCGGGGGTCAGCTTTCCCAGGGGAGCCTGCAACCGCGCCTCCATGGCCAGGAGCAGGGAGATTGGCAACAGCTTCTTCACCGGACGGCTGCGAAAGAATGAGGCGGCGCGTTGCTCCCGGGGTTGAAGGCCGGCCGCGCGGAGCTGCTCCCGCACCTGCCCCGGGTGATGCGAGAAATGCCCATTTCGGTACTCGTGCGGCGCACGGGCGGAGGGCCGCCACGGCTGCCTGCCCAGGACGTGGCGGGCGATGGCGAGCAGGTGCCGCCGGTTCGGGAACTCGACGATGAATACGCCTCCTGGCTTGAGCACCCGCGCGACTTCGAGGAAGGTGGGGCCCGGGTCAGGGAGATGGAGCAGCAGGCGGACGGCCACGACCGCATCAAAGCTGGCATTGGGGAATCCCAGGTGGGCTGCGTCACCGGCGACGATCTCGAACCTCGAGTCATCGCCGAGGCGCTCCCTTGCGGCTTCGCGCATCTCGGGTGACGCGTCGAGAAGCACGACATGATCAAACTCCGAGTACTCGCGGGCGAGGCGGCCGAACCCGGCGCCGATCTCCAGCAGCTGCCCACCGCCACCCGGCAGGAGCGCCCGCAGGGCGATTCGATCGCAGCGGTCCTCGTAGCCCCGGCTGCGCCAGAACACGTCCCGATAGGACACGTCGTAGCGCGGAGGCCGGTCGCCGGCCAAGCGGGCCCGGGTCCGGGGCAGGGACGTCGTGGTGGGGGTGGACATGCCGCCCGTTCTGGCGAGCCCGGCTGAATCTCAGCTGAACGTCAGGGTTCCTTAACCAGAACGGGATCCGGGGCGGCCAGTCAGGTGGTGTTGCGCGGCGCTCGCCTCCAGCGCAGGCCGAGCCAGATGGGGCCACGGCCGGGATGGCCAGTCAGGTGGTGTTGCGCGGCGCTCGCCTCCAGCGCAGGCCGAGCCAGATGGCGGCCACGGCCGGGATGGCCAGCCAGACGATGAGTGCCACGGCACCCATCACCGCGGCCGGCAGCCAGCCGCCGGATCCCACGTCCATCGCCGACAGGTCGCCCCGGACGAGGCCGATCTGGTCGTGGATGGCGCGGAGCCGCCCTTCGAGCGTGCCAAGGTCGGTCGTGCTGCCTGCGATCGAGACAGACGCGGATGCCAGGGAGGCGGCGAGCCGGTCAGAGTCGCCGGCCACCGCGTTGAGGCTGTCCGCGAACTGCGCGAACGGCTGTTGGCCCAGGATCGAGAGGGTCGCGACGTCCACCAGGTTCCGCGCTCCGATCGACACCGTGCCTGCCAGCGTCCCTGCATCCCCGAGCGCGGCACCCGCGTCTCCGAGGCTCGTTCCCGCGTGATCGATGGCCTGACCGGCCGTGTCGAGTGCGGAGGAGGTGTTGTCGAGGAGGACGACGAGCCGGTCCCGCTCGGTCCCGAACGTGCCAAGGGCCGCCTGGATACGCGTGGCCGCGAAGCCAACGGCGGCCGCGAAGACGGCAAGGACGACGAGCCCGACGACGCCCCAGCTCAGCAGCGCACTTCCGGCGCGCCGACGATCCAGGGGCCGGCGCCGATTCCCCGACTGGCGTTCCGTCATCCGGGCGATACTAGAGCCACGAGGGTCTACGAGGGATCACCCAGACGCGATTACCAGGAGGCGCTCCGCTCCATCGGCGCGGCCGGGGACTCGGAACATCTCAAGAGCCTGGTGCTCATGGAGCTGGCGGAAGGCTTCTTCGGCACAGCCATTCGCTCGACACTCGACCCGAATACCGCCGCAGACATCGTGGGCCGCTTCGAGCAGGCCGCCGGATGGACCGCGAGGAGGCAACGCAGGTCCTGTTGATGGAAGAGGCCGGCAGCTTCATCGTGCGCGTGCTGCCGCCCTTCCCCGGCGAGAACGCCTACACGCTCGCGGAGTTCACGGCGGCCGATCTCGATCGCCTCGAGCAGGACGCCGGTTCCGATCGGGGTTAGTGCCCGAAGATCCTCGCGAAGAGCGCGCGGACCACGTCCACCTTCATGAACGTGGCATAGGTCGGAGGTCCGCCGCCGCTGGCGTACGTGCTCGGGCCGAGCACCACGCTCTTGAAGTTCGTCAGGCGACCCTGCTGGGCCAGCGCGTAGAGCGTCACCGCGTCGCTGAGCTGAAGGTTCGTTTCGATGCCGTTGTCGCCGAGCACGGTCTGCGCGAAGGCCGGGACCGCGTCGATCCCCGTCGACAGCACCTTCTGGATGGTCACGGAGATCGTTACCTGCTGGCGCCGGGCCCGGTCGTAGTCGGACGTCGTGTCACGGCTGCGGCAGAACGCCAGCACGTGGATTCCGTCGAGATGGTTGACCCCCGCCTTGAGCCGGAGGCCCCCCTTCACGATGTGGGACGTCGGCCCGCTGGTGTCCACGAACTTGTGCGCAAGCGTGACGTCGATCCCGCCGATGGCATCGATCAGGTGCGTGATGCTCGTGAAGTGAGCAAGCGCGTACCGATCGATCTCGATGCCGAAGGCGTACTCCATCGCCTTGACCATGTCCTCGAACTGCTGGGAGCGGTTCGCACCGTGGCTGAGTTTGTAGTCCTGGAACAGGCCAGTTACCTTCGGCCCGTAGACGAGGCCGGGGGCGATCGGCACGTTCTCCATGTCACGCGGCAGGCTGACCATCGCGACCTTGCCGCTGGCAGGGTCGATGGTCACGATCATGATCGTGTCGGTGCGCTCGCCGCTGAGGTGGCCGCGGGCGTCGGAGCCGAGCACCAGCATCGTGAAGCGGCCGTCACTCCCGGTGAGTTGGTCGAGACCGGCGATCGGCGTGCCCGGAACGGTGGGCGTGGGCGTTGGGGCGGGCGTGCCCGGCACGGGCGTCGCCCCGCCGCCGTTTCCGGTCGCGCCGGGGCGCTGCGTCTTGCCCGGCTTCTGGCTCGGCAGGCCGCTGCTGGCAGGCGGATTGGAGCCCGACGGGTTTAGGGTGGGAGTCGGTGAGGTGCTCGAGCAGGCCACCACCCCGAGGGCGAGTCCCGCCGCAAGCAGGCTTCGGCGTAGGTCGGTCATGTGCCGTGATCCTCGTTGGCGTTCGGTCCAAAGGCCGCACGGGAAACGGGCACATCCCTCGGCAGCCGGAGGCACTCCGGCCCTCGGGGAGTCTAGACGGGCAGACCCATTCCCACCCGCGTGGGGGCAGTGACGCTGGAATCAGTCCAGTGTTGTGGTTCCCGCGCCCTTCGTGATGAGGTCCGCGATGCCGTCAGCGACGTCCTCGTCCAGGGGTTCGCCGACCAGCGCCCGGTAGAGCATCGCGCCGTTCACCAGGTCGAAGACGAGGTCGGGATTCGGATGGTGCGTCCTCGGTGTGGTGGCATCGCTCATCACACCGCCAGCTTGCTCCACGCGCTCTCCTGCCGCCGGCCCCGTCGGGCTGGCGGGATGGTAACGCCCGGGGACCCGGCCGTATCTCGCTCTCGACGCGGGGACCGCCCCTTTGTAATTGTGCTACTCCGCGTATCGAAAACGAGCTCCGTTGTTCTAGACTGCGGCAGCAGGTCGTGGCACGGCACAGACGGGGTGATGGATCTTGCGGGACGTGGGCATGCCGCCTGGATCGGGTGCACCGCAGGTCACCCGCCAACTCAGCCCCCGCGAGGCCGAGATCCTCTCGCTCCTGTGCAGCGGCCTCACGGCTCCGCAGGTCGCCGCAGAGCTAGGTCTGTCGCGCGGCTCTGTCAAGAACAAGCGACGGACGATCTACCAGAAGCTCCACGTCCGGAAGCTGGCGCAGGCCTGCGCCGCCACCGCGGAGAGCGTCGACCCGCAGGGACAGTAGCGTCTGACACAGCGGATCGATAGATTCCCCTGATGAATGCGAACCCGGAGGTCGACGCCTGGTTCGATGGCCGAATAGGGCTGCGAAGGCACCGAGGCCGAGGAGCAGCCGGCGTCGATCGGCGGCACTGCGGCGCAGCAGGATGAATGGGACGAGCAACGCCGGACCGAACTTGAGGGCGATGGCCACGGGAAGGTACGTCGGGCGGCCGCGCAGGGCGAGGAGGCAGACGATCCGCCAAAGCCAGTCGAAGGCGAGCTCGGGCAGAACCGCGAACGGCGCGAACGCCTGTGCGAACAGCGGCGGGTACTTGAAGGCCCCGAGCGTCTCGATGTCGACGTTGGGATCGCAGAGGGGCGTCCCCTCGAGGCCGTGGCGGCCGGCCAGCCAGTAGGCGTGGGCGTCGTAGGCTCGGCCGCCGTCGTGCATGACGACGAGTGCCAGCGCGGTCAGGGCCCAGCCGTAGCCGATGGCGGCCAGCCAGCGCAGGCTGCGGTCGCGGGTGAGGAACGCGGGCATCTGCCACAGTCGTGCCCCGGCATTGCCACGACAAGCTGTACAACCGGCCTATCCGAGGTGGTCTTGGGGGGTCCGGTCCGGCGGAGGCGCGGCGGGATTCCGAGCGGAGTCGTAGCCTGAAGGCGTTGCTCGTCGCCGGTCCGGCGAGCCTGTGTCATGCAAGTTGGCGCGAGCGCAGCGCAGGATCCCGCCAGGACCACCGCTTTACGAACGCAGAGGAGATTGCCGATGAGGCAGCGCGCACCGTCGGACAGATGTACGTGGCGGGGATGTCACCAGCAGCACAATGGCCGGCCCCACCAGGTGCCCGCCACGGCCTGGAGCGTTCTCAAGGAGATCCCCGTCCAGCGGCGGCCGGGTCCGCTCGAGGTTGCATTCTGTGATCGGCACCTGGCGCGCATCGCGCAGGTTGCCAGGATCCCGGTCAACGCGCGCGCCTTCGCGATCTACCACGACGGTCCGCTTGATGGCCAGGTGGACTTCCTGCCGGTCCTGCACCTGGGAGAGCATCCGGACGCCGTATCGATCGGTGGTGGCGTCTACGAGGCAACCGGGACGCGCGAAGGCGAGACGTTCATGCATTGGAGAGGCGGCCCCGGTCCCGACGAGGCGACCATCGAACGTGACCGCGAGCGCATCCGCCTCGGAGAGCGCCCAACGTTTCGGGTGGAAGCAGAGCCTGACGGGCGGTTGCTGTTCGTGAGCGTGCCCGAGCTCGGCGTGACCACGAATGCAAGGACAAGGGATGAAGTCGAGGTGACGGTGCGCGACCTCATCTCGCTCTGGCTGGAGGTCTCGCCGGAGGCCTTCGACGTCAAGGTGGTCGAGGTCGCGGGATAGTGCCTTGAGCCTGTCACTCGTCAGCACCGGCTGACGCTCCAGGCGTTTCACTCGCACCTTCTGGGTGATGCGCGCCGGTTGGCTATCCGAACCCCGGCACCGGTTCATCAGGTGACGATCAGAGCTGCCGACAGGGGTTCACTTGGGGTATGGCCATCCACCTCCGTCGGCGAGAGCGGTGGCTACAGAGATGAGGGTCAGGGCGACGGCGCCCGAGCAGGCCGCGATCAAGGTGCGAGACGGCTTCAGAACGGGTATCGAACGCTTTCCTTTCACGAAGTCGTCCGGTGCCAGGACTCAGGGGTCCAGATGGCAGAGTGAAACGGACCTCCATGTCCATATATACTGCATTTCCCTGACCATATCAGCGGACACCCGCCTCGCGAGTGCTTGGCATCGCGTCGGTCGTGTCGGGCTAGACTTCGGCCATGCCAACACGATCAGCACGACACCAACGGACAGCGGGTCCCCAGGCATCCACGACTGATTTCGCGCGACGCCTGAAATCGGCACGCCTGCGGGCGAGGCTGACCCAGAGCCAGCTCGCGGGCGAGCGCTACTCCAAGACCTACATCTCGGCCCTGGAGCATGGCGCCACCCGGGCTTCGATGGCCGCGCTCGAATACCTCGGCGAGCGGCTCGGGATCGCCCCTGCCACGCTCCTTGGCGGGGACCCGGCAGGCTGGACGCGTCTGGCCGCCGAAGTGCACCTCGCCGCGGGCGAGTGGCAGCTCGCGGTCGACGGCTACCGGGACCTGCTGCCGGCCACCTCAGACCCGGCGCTGCGTGCCGGGCTCCTGCTCGGCCTGAGCGAGGCGCTCTGCCGGCTCGACTCGGGTCCCGAGGCAATCACCGCCGCGGGCGAAGCGGTCGAGCTGTTCCGCCGGCAGGGCCGAAGCCCGGAGTTCGCCCTGGCGATGTACTGGCTGTCGTCGGGCCACTACCTGAGCGATTCGCTGCACGAGGCGCGCGGCATCCTCGAGGGGGTCCGCGCGGAGATCCAGGCGGGCATCGACGTCGAACCCGACCTACCGGCGCGCTGCCTGATCGCGCTGGCCGCCATCGAATATCGCGAGGGGCAGGGCGAACGAGCGCTGGCACTGCTCCAGCAGGCGCGCGGGCTCACGACTGGTCTGGACGACCGGCGGCGAGCGACCTACCTGTTTGCTCTGGCCGCGAGCTTCCGGGAGCTCGGCGATTTCGAGGCTGCGCTCAACCTGGGCCGCCAGAGCATCGGGCTCTATCGAGCGGCTCGGGTCGACCACGAGGCCGCCTCGATGAGCAACCAGCTCGCCCTCACGTACCTGAAGATCGGGAACGTCGGCGAGGCGTCCCGGTATGCGGCCGAGGCGCACGCCGCCTTCGAGACGCTGCACGAAGAACGCATGCTGGCCCACGTCATCGAGACCGAGGCACAGATCGCCCTGGCCGCGGGCGACGTCGAGGCTGCCGAAGCTCGAGCCAGCGAGGCCATCGACCGCGCCGAGCGCACAGGCAACCAGAAGGCCCTCATCAGCGCGCATCTCACCCGCGCCCGCGCACGGGCGGTCGGAGCGCACGGCGAAGGGGCGAAGGCGGACTTCGAGCGTGCCCTGGAGGTCGCCGAGTCGATGAGCGCGTCTGGTCGGCAACGCGAGATCCTCTCCGCCTGGGCTGCCATGGAGGCCCGACTCGGTCACCATGAGAGCGCGTACCGGCTGGCGGACCAGGCGCTCCAGCAGTCCTAGCGGGGTCGCGATCCCGGGGATGCCCTGGGCACCGCTGGGCCGATACTTGACGCGACAGGTCCTTTCAGTGCATGCAGAGAGTCCATCGTGGCAGGACTCGGGGCGTGCGTGCCGAGCCGCCGTCAGTTCGCCGAAGCACCCGACGGGAGCCGCGTCGTGATCGTGCGGTGGCGCCCGGGGGACCGCTAGCCAGCGTATGAGCTTCTAGGGAAGACCAGCGACGATCGCCCAGCAGACGATGGCACTGCAGACCGTGCTCCAGCGGCCGAAGCCCTTGTAGATGTCGGCCGCGATCTGCTCCTGCTCGCGGATCGTCAGCGTGCCCGACGCGATCTGGGGGTCCGACACATTGCGCACCGCCGCATAGGCGGGAGCTTTCGTACCGCGCGCCTTGCAGACCATGCCGAGGACCGCGTCGCCCATCTCGGACAGGTCGCCCTTGCCCTGCAGGCCGTACGTATTCGCGCTGGTGTCGAAGCCGAAGTAGTCGGTCGTCAGGACGCCCGTCCGGGCCGAGGCGGCGTTGATGATCGCGGGCGGGCGCGTGTTGTCCGGCGGAAGAAATGCCGCGTTCGGCTTGAAGAGCTCGGTGGCGAGCTCGAACTGGCCGGTGGGAACGACAGCTTTTGATCCGTAGCTGTCACCGTCAAGACGCTTGAAGGTTTTCCGGCAGGAGAACGTGACGAACGGGCTGACGAGGACGTCGCCCACCTCGACCGCCGTCCCGATCCCACCGCCGGTGCCGGTCGTGATGACCCAGGTCGGGCGGCTGTCGTCGATGATCTGCCCCCACAGATCCGCATTCGGAAGCAGCGGGCCGTCCTGCGACATATGCGAGCCCGATTTGAAGAGCGTGACCCGCTTCGAGCCGATCTTCGTCGTCCAGTAGGAGCCCAGATTGCCCGCCTGGAGCGCCGGCGCTCCGGCGCGCATCCTGGCGGCGATCGCAGCGAAGTTGCGTGTGTACGGCACCCACCCGTCGTGGCTGTCGATCCCAGGCGTGAGGACCCGGCTGAGCGCATGCGCCTCGTCGACGGTCCACGTGACCATCAGCACATCACAGGCCGGTAGCTTCGATCCGGTCGGGCGCGGGCCCGGGACGGGCGCCATTCCAGCCGGCCACGGAATCTCCCGGAACTTGGACAGTCCGTTCGCGAGCGGTGCCGCAGCGAAGAATGCGCGGCCGGTCGGACCCTCGGAGTCAAACTCGATGATGTCGCGCATCCGGGCGCGCTCCTCCGCCGCTGTGGGCGGCCTCTCGTCTGCCGCCGCCCTTTCGACATGTGGGACCGGAGCCATCCCGAGGTTGCGCGAGAGCCAGCTCTGATCAGCGGGTGCTGCATTGGTCACGAGACTTCCCCCTTTGTGCAGGTTCACGGCTGCCAAGTTCGCAAGCGGAGCTCCAGCACGAGCCCGCCGGGCAGCCGTATGAATTGCAATTCGCTGACGTTGCCTTGGGCGGTGTGGATGCAGAGGATGGTGCTCGGAGTCTGCCGCTCCAACGGGATGCGATCACTGCTCACCTTCGCGCTCATGCAGCCCTCTGGCTCGCTCACATTCCCTGGTTCCGGCATGGCCGCGATGAGCGCGTCCTGTTGCGGCACGAGCCAACTCGACCCTGGTCTCGTCCCGGGGGCACGATCACGGCGTTTCCCTGGATGAGGCCGCCACTCTCGTTGGTGATCGTGATGCCGAACCCGGTAGCCATGGACTGGGTGGGCCCCGGCTTCATAGCTTCCCCCACGTCCGATCGGATCTCGAGCTCGAAGTCCAGATCGCCATCGCGTGCCATCGACCGCGCGAGTCAGTTCAAACTTGACTCGCAGATGTAACACGCGGGACCGCGATACGCAATACGGGTGGCGTTGGCATTTGGCGCAGGTATTGTCGGCCAAGCGCTCCCTGGCAGTGGCCGCCGTCTTCACTCGGTGACCGTCCGTACACCGAGTCGGGGGTCAGTACCCGTACGGGTACCAACACGGACGACGGATCGGCAGGCCACCCCCACAGTCCGCGCACTGGCAGCCCGAGCCAGAGATCAGCAGACAAGGCGCGACATTCGACCGCATGGCTTGCCCGGGCAAAGGAGGACCCAGTCCATGTTCGGCATCAAGACATCCGTCGGCATCGCGGCCATCGGACTGTTCGCCCTCGCGGTGCCCACATCAGCAAGCGGGCTCGGGCAACCGGCCAGCACCGGCAACCTCGGTCAGCCGTCGATGGTCACCGACGGCGCCAGCCACCAGCACGTCGTTGCCCGTCGCGACACCGGGATCTGGTACATCACGGACCAGACCGGAGACTTCGTACGAACGCGGATGACCCAGGACTTCACCTCGAAGGTAAACGGTCAGACCGTCAACCACGCGGCACGGAGCCCGTTCATCGCCATCAACGCCGGAGGTACGCTCACCGCCGTCTACAGCATCAGGGTCACGCCTGGCAGCTGCGCTTCGCAGGGAATCTTCTCCACGGTCCGCAGCGGCTCCTCGTGGTCAACCCCGACGAGCATTCCCAACGCCTCGTGCGAAACCGCTACCGGCCTCGTCGTTCACGGCAGCAAGATCTACCTCGCCACCATCCACGGGCACCAGCCGGGTCTCGTACTTCACCAATGCCTCGGGCTCCTGGACGCGCGCAACAGTGGCGACCGCTCCCCACATCAGCCGAGCCTCGCTCTCGACATACGACGGCAAGCCGATGCTCGCCTACATCACGCACAGCCATCTCATCTACGCGCGCGGCGCGACCAGCACCGGAAGCTTCGTCCACGAGACTGCCGCCACGGTTGGCGCAGGTGCTTCTTCGGAGCCGTCCGTGGCGATCAATCCGGACAGTGACTGGCCGATGGTCGTCTGGGCACAGGCGGACGGTACCCACTACGCCTACAAGAACGCCCACGGCTGGTACTCGTACCGTGTCATGCACGGCAGCGTGCGCGCCATATTGACCTTCGAAGCAGGCGGGACCGGACACATCCTGGCGGCCGATGGAGCGGGCGGCCTGTGGTACGCCGTTCGAGGCAGCAGCTCCTGGAGCGTCGACCAGATGGGTGTCCACGAGGTCACGGATCTGGGCGGCATGGGGTTCACTGACGCGACCGCAGGCTTCTCCTACATCCGTGGCACCACCCACCTCTACCAGATCAGCGAACACTTCGGCTGCTAGCCCTAAGCGCACCCGGGTCACGGGCGGCGGGCGCATCTCTCCAGGTCGGAGAGGCGCCCGCCGCTCCTTTTGTATCGAGCGACTGGACCCCGGCTACCCGAGAAGGCCGACGACGAGCGCGACGAGCGGCGGCACGAGCTGCATCAGCGCGGCAGGAAGAAACCGGCGATTCGACGCGACCAGGACGATTCCGGCGCCGACCATGCAGGCGCATGCGAACAGCACGATCGCCCGCCCTGCGACCGCGCTTCCCGAGGCGATCAGAACGAGCCCGAAGCCAATCCCGATGGCCAGGAAGAGGTTGTAGAAGCCCTGGTTGAGGGCCATCGGGCGAACCACAGCGGCCTCCTCCGGCGAATCCAGGCCGAAGCGGCGCCAGACGTCGGGCCGCTTGAACAGCACGCTCTCGAGTACAAAGAACCAGACATGGATGAGGGCGGCAAGCAGTGCTGCCGCCTGGGCCAGGATGGGCATGGCGCCATTCTGCGCGAACGGCGGTCCGCCGTTTCCGCGCGCTGCGCCGGTCACTCGCCGTCGAGGGCTTCGCCTTCGGCGCAGATCGCCACCACACCCGAGCGCTCGAGGCGGCGGTACGTCGCCAGATCCGTGACCGTCCACGCGGCGAGGACCAGCCCCCCGGCGGCCACCAACTCGATTCCCCGTTCGTTGATCGCGGGCCATGCGCACGCCACGCCGACACAACCAAGCTCGGCGGCCAGTCGCACTGTCCCGGGGCGAAGGTCCCTCACGTTGAGCCAGCGTGGCCAGGCCGGCCGACTGCGGTCCAACCTGGCGAGGATCCCGGCCTGGAACGACGACACGACCGTGCGCTCGAGTCCTGGCCCGCGGCTTCCCTCGAGCACTTCCTCGAATGCGGGGCCCGGGGCGTCCTTCAGCTCGATGTCGAGGTAGGCCGACCCCGTGAGCGAGGCGAGAACGTCGTCGAGCCGCGGAACGCCTGCTTCGCCGAGTTCGTCTGCGCGGAGGTCGCGGACGCGGCCACGCCGGCCCTGGACGCGCAGCAGCGTCGCGTCGTGGATGACGACGGGTACGCCGTCGGCTGAGGTGCGGACGTCGAACTCGAGCCCGTCGCAGCCGGGGGCGGCGAGCGCCGCCTGGAACGCCGCCAGCGTGTTCTCCGGAGCCCGACGCCAGTCGCCCCGGTGGGCAAGGCGCAATGTCGCCACGCTCAGGCGGCCCGCGCGGCCGTACCCGCGCGAGGAGCTGACGGGCATTCGACGCGGGTCAGCCTGCCCTCCTGCACTTGTGGCCGCATCCGTGCGACGCCATGCTCTAGCGTGTCCTCCGCGACCTCAGTCGGCCATCCTCGCACAGCGGCCCAAGCAGGCGGAGGAGTACCAATCCAACGCTCCAACGCTGCCCCTGACTCGGCCGCACGGTCGCCTTCGGTCTCCTACGAAGTGGACCCATCCCGCCCGACCGAGACCGCCCCGACGCCCCCGAAGCGGCTCCGGGTGGGCGTGGTCGGCGCGGGCCTCATCTCCCAGGTCATGCACCTCCCCCATCTGCGCGAGCTCTCTGATCTGTACGAGATCTCCGCCCTGTGCGACATCGCGCCCGCCAACGCAGCGGCCAGCGCCCAACGATACGGACTGCCCAGGACCTTCACCGACTGGCGCGAGATGCTCGACGAGCCGATGGACGCAGTGCTCGTCCTCACGGCTGGTAGTCATGCGCCGATTGCGATCGCGGCGGCCAAGGTCGGACTCCACGTGCTAGTTGAGAAACCGATGTGCTTCTCGACCCAGGAGGCGCAGGCCATGATCCACGCGGCCAGCGCACGTCGGAACCATCCCGGCCGCACGGGGCGCGCTATCCGGAGAGTGCCCAGCGCCTGATCGACCGCTGAACGCGGTACTTACAGCGTCGCAGGTGGCACTTGCGGGCTGGCTGCGGTCGCCCCGTCTGGGGGAGCGATCGGCGAGCTCACGTCGCCGGCCAGCAGGAGCTGCGGGATCTGCCGGAAGCGATACCGACCGGTAGCCCGATCGCGGTCGAACGCCCAGACGATGTCGAAGCGGTCATCGGGCCAGAGCTGGGGCACCGTCGAGGTATCGCCGACGATCATGTTGGAGATCGAGGGGATCAGGTGATGCTCCCATGAGACCAGCACCACACCGGGCGTTCCACGGATGCCTGCCACGAGCTCGCCGATTCCCTCCTTCAGGAAGCTCGTGTCGACGGTGAGGCCCAGGCGCGAAGCCAGCGGCTGAATCGTCTCGAGCGGACGCCGGCTGCTGCTGTGGGTCCCTACCTGCGAGGCGAACAGGTGGCTCGGCGTGGCGAGCTGCTCACGGTGCGCGGCGGACGCGCTGCCTGCGAACAAACCCACCAATGCGCCGGCCCGCTGCCAGCCAAGCGGGGTCAACGACTCCGAATCCGTGACGCCGTCGATCGTCACCCCGTGTGGCGGAGGGTTCCCGAGCGGCTTCTCGGCGTGCCGGATGAGCATGACAAGGTCCGGTCCGGAGTCAGGCATGTCGTTGGGTTTCCAACCCCCAGATACGACGCATGAGACCTGCGGTGCGGCAGGCAAGCGCACGAGCGCAGTCTGCGCGCTTTGCCAGGAGGAAGGTAAGCCCCCACCTCGGGCACGATCGCCCCGATGACCGCGCGATGGCCCGGATCCAGGCGCCGAAGCGCCTCATCCAGGAGCTCGCGATCAGCGAAGTCGCCCGACACGTCGGACATTGCCGGCATGTTGGTCGGTGTGATTTCGACTTCGATCACACGTCGTCCCCGACGCCTGGTGAGATCGAGACAGGCGTTCAGCATCAGGCGGTGAAGCCACGCGTCAAAACGATCGGGGTCGCGAAGGCCCGGCAGGTCGCGCCAGGCGCGGATGGAGGCGTCTGAACCGCGCCGCGCGCGAGTTCCCGGTCCCGTACGATCAGGTGGGCGGCCGTGTCCAGGCGAGCGATGGTCAGGTCGACAAGCGCGGTGAAGGCGTCATGATCGCCTCCCCTTGCCCGCTCGACGAGGCCTCGCTGGTCCACGCTTCCGCCTCCGCTGCGACACGGCCGTGGTGGTCGTGTTCAACAAGGTATGGCGTGCGCCAGGGCGTATCGTTCACCGCGCGGTGAGACCGGAGCAGATCCTCGAAGCCTGAGGGACCCGGTACCGCTACTGCCAGGGTGATGGCAGGTGCGTCAGAGGCTCCCGGTCCGGCAGCACGTCTGTCTGGAGGGAGGGGTCGGCCGCCGGCACGTAGCGCTCCTCGAGCCCCAGCTCCTTGAGCACGATGTTGCGGCCCTGCGCGATGGCCGTGGCCTTGTAGAACGCGACGGTCCGGTTGAACCCCTGCCTGCCGAACCCGCAGTCGCTGGAGAGGACCAGCTTCTCTGCTGGGATCACCTCCAGCGCGCGCCGCACCCGCGTCGCGACGACCGGTGGCATGTCGGCCTGGAGGGTGCGGTGGTTCACCACGCCAACGGCGATCTTCTTCTTGAGGCTGCTCGCATAGGGCTTGAAGAGGTCGATCTCGGCAAACTCGTTCTCGGTCGCTTCGATGGTCCAGACGTCGCCCTTGAGGCGCTCGAGATAGATCTCGATCGAGTTCGCGTACGACTCGCCTGTGTAGACCTTCTGCATGTTCGGGTTGCCCCAGCAGGTGTGGATCCACAGCTCGACATCGTCGAGGCCCTCGACCTCGTGGTTGAACGCCTCCACCATGAAGTCGAGCATCTCCTTCTGCTCGGGATGGAAGGCTGCGGTGAAATGGATCGTCGGTTCCTCGATCTGGATGACCCTGGCCCCGGCCACAGCGAGCTGGCGAAGTTCCTTGTTCATGGCGGTGGCCATGTCCCAGATCAGCTGCTTCTTGTCCTCGAGGTCGTACTCGGATGTGTGGCTGTCCAGGAAGATCGATAGCACCTGCGACGAGCAGGTCCCGAATTTGACCGGCTTGCCGGAACCCGAGCGGGCCTGCGCGATCCGCCAGAGCTTGGCGTACTCGAGCGGATTTCGAGGGTCATGCTCGACCTTGCCGACCACCCGCGGCCACCGCCAGGTCGTCTCGATCTCGTTCATGAGCGTCCCGGCCGGGAAAGCGAGGAGGCTGTCGCGCGAGCCCTCGTACTGGAGCTCCTCGTGCTCGAACCCCTTCCAGCGCTGCAACGGGTAGTGGTGCCATGAGCGGCCGGCGAAGTCCTCGTCGAGGTGGTAGTCGCCGTTCGTGAGGATGTCGAGCCCCGCGCGCTCCTGATCGGCGATCACGGTGGCGTGCGCGTCAAGGAACTGTTCGCGGAAGCGAACGTCGAGCAGCGCCGTATCCAGCGGCCGGCCCCACAGTCCTCCGTCGTACCAGCGCGGCCGCGGCCACGATCCGGTAACGGTCGCCGGGAGCATCAGGTCCTTGGTAGCCGTGAGCATCGCGCGTGCGCCTCCTCATGGAGATCCGGTGGTGCGTTGCCCGATCGGTGGTACGCCCTCGACCCGGAGCATATGACAGGCACCCGAGCGGCCGCCGTGGGACCATGACCCGATCCGGACGGAGCGCCAGGAACACGAGCGGAGATGTGGGATGTCCGACCCGGTCCGAGTGATGGTCGAGCTCGGCAAGAAGAAGCGGACCGTCGCGTCGGCCTTCGACTGGCCCGGCTGGGACAGGAGCGCGAAGTCGGACGAGGGGGCCGTCCAGGTCCTCGAGTCGTACCGCCCGCGATACGCGAAGGTGGCCGAGCTCGCCGGCCTCGCCGACGCCTTCGCCGCGGCCGGGGACCTGCTGGTGGTCGAGCGCGTCGAGGGCACGGGCATGACCGACTTCTACGGCGTATCGGCCCGGTCGGCGGAACCCGAATACGAGCAGATGAGCGATGACGAGTGCGAACGGAAGCTCGCCCTGCTCCAGGCGTCCTGGACGTATTGCGATGACGTCGCCGCCCGCGTCTCACCCGAGCTTCGGAAGGGTCCGCGCGGCGGGGGACGCGATCGCGATCGGATCGTGCGCCATGCAAATGGCGCGGAGATCGAGGAGTTCGCGAGGAAGGTGGGGCTGATCACGGCGCCGGAGGTGTGGCAGCACCCCGAGCAGCACGCCGACGACATCCGCTCCCACCGCGAGGCGTTCTGCGCGGCGATCCGCGATCACAACGCCCGGGGTGCGATGGCGCGGACGTGGACGGTCCAGTACGTCTTGCGGCATTCCGCGTACCACATGCTCGACCACGCCTGGGAAATGGAGGACCGGGATCTGTCAAGCGGAGGCTGATTACGAGCCGCCGTCACCTCGACGAGACCTGGCCAGCGGCCGTCGAAGACTCCAGAGTGACCACTTGGGTAGTCGCCGCCGGTAGCCCAAGGGTCGGTGTGCTACTATGTCGCACATGGAGCGCGTCGGAGTACGAGAACTGCGCCGCCAGGCAAGCGCCATCCTCCGACGGGTGGCTGCGGGTGAGACCGTGGAGGTCACGGATCGCGGGCGTCCGGTCGCCGTACTGCTTCGGACGATGCCCAGCGGCCTCGCACGGTTGGAGCGCGAGGGCCTCCTGCGTCGAGCGGAGGCCGACCTCCTGGACCTCAAGCCGGTCCGTCTTCCCCGGAATGCCACGGCTCCATCGCAACGCGTTTCAGAAGGACGCGCCGATTGAGCGCCTTCTACCTCGATAGCTCGGCCTTCGTCAAGCTGGTCGTTCAGGAGACGGAATCGGGAGCTGTCCGGACGTTTCTGGCCGACCGCGCGTCGCGTCGAGTGTCGTCGGCGCTGTTGCGCACGGAATCGTTGCGCGCGGTCCGCGACCTGGGGCCCGACGCACTCGCGATGGCCCGAGAGGGGCTGCGCCGGGTCGACCTGATCGGGATCGACGATCGCATCCTGGACGCGGCCGGCACACTGGAGCCGCAAGTGCTCCGGACGCTCGACGCCATCCACCTTGCAACGGCGTTGGCGGTGGGCGACGATCTCGAGGCGATCGTGACCTACGACGAGCGGATGATCGAAGCGGCGAGGCTCCTGGGCTTGTCGACGGCCACGCCGCGCTGATCGGCCGGCTGCTGCGATGGCGCGCACCTGAGCCGGGACCGGCGGACCGATCCGTTTTCAAGATCGACCGGAAAGCCCTCGGAAACGTCTCCGAGTCGCTCGACATAGCGCCTCCAGCCAGCGTCCTGCAAATCGGTGGCCATGTCGGGCAGTCCGCGATGCGTCAGCCGAATGAGGGTTCCGCCTTCGTCACCTTCGATGAGGTCGATGACCACGGTCGACGAGCCCGGTGGCATCGCGGGTTTCCCAGCCAGCCCCAGGTGAAGACCACCCGGCACCGTGCACCGCCACGTGGTGTACGTGGCCAACGCCGGCGTTGGACGGAGCAATTACTGTACGTCGTCGACACAGGCGCAGGCAAGGTCAGTGCCCTCGCCATTAGCGGAGCGACCTTGACCGAGCTGAGCTCGTCACCCGTCGCGATTCCGCGGGGAGCAGCTGCGTTCGGCATCGTTGTCGACGGACAGCCATGCGACGCTGAGCGGCGTCCGGATCCTCTCCCCGCTCCCCAGAGACCAGGCCTTGACCTCAAACGCGGGTAGCCCCACACGACTGAGGAAACGTCAGCGCCCTCGACCGCGAGTGCCATGGCTGTCGGGGTCCGATCCTGAACGCGACGGTTCCCCGTGGCAGTCTCATCTTCACGAAACCCTGGTGCTCCCGATGAGCCACCGCGCTCACGCGCGGACGGATCAGGTGGCGGTTACGACGATCCCATGATGACCGCGCGCACCATCGGGTGCCGTTGGTGTGCGCTCGGACGTCTGGATCTCACCCGATCCGTCGGTCGCGCGCACTTCGATGCTGTGGCGTCCGGGCGTCGCGTTCCAGTGCAGCAGCCATTGAACCCAGGTCGCGGGCGAGATGGGACGGCTGATTGGTGCGTCCTGCCACGGTTCGTCATCAATCTTCACCTCGACGCGGATGATCCCGCGGTCGGGAGCCCATGCAACACCGCTGATGTCAACCGGTCCGGCGGCAAGGGTGTCGCCATTCATGGGAACGTCGATCCGCGACTGGGTGAGGATCGGAGCGTCCTTGGCCCAACCCAATGGAACCCAGTAGCCATCTACCGCCTCGCGTGTCGTAAGCTCGATTGAGCTGAGCCACTTCGTGGCCGAGACGTACCCGTACAGACCCGGCACGATGAGTCGAGCCGGGTATCCGTGATCGGCGGGCAGCACGTCGCGATTCATGCCAACCGCGATCATCGGCTCGCGCTCTGGCGCCACAGCCCAGGAAGTTGGAAAACCCACGGTGAAGCCGTCGACTGAGCGACCGACGATCTGGGTTGCGCCAGCTTGAACCCCGGCCATGTCGAGCACATCCTTCAGGCGAACGCCTGTCCAGAGGGCATTGCCAACGAGGCCTTCGCCAATGCGGTTGCTCACGCAGGCAATCGTCACGTATTGCTCGTAGAGAGGCATCGCAAGCAGTTCGTCGTAGGTGAAGGTGAGGGGGTGGTCGACCATGCCGGTCACGCGAAGTTGCCAGTCGGCGATGTCCACCCGGGGAACCAGTAACGCGGTGTCGATGCGGTAGAACCGGTCATTCGGAACCACGAGCGGGGTGAGGCCCGGTGCTGTCTTCGTCTGGTCGGTGGTGAGCGGAGGAACGACGCCGAATGCGGCCGGAAGTCGGGATGTGCTCACGACGCCCGATGGATGCTGCGCGTCGACCAGCAAACGTCCCACTCGGCCAATGACGATGGCGCCTCCGAGCGTGCCTGCGCTCGCGATGAGGAAGCGCCGACGGTCCCAGTCGGGCATCGAGGCGATCGCGGCCTGTTGCTGCGAGCGACCCGCAGGTCGCGCCAGGACCGTTGCCGGATTGGGCCCAAGGGAAAGCAGTCCGCGCAGTACGGCAATGGCGATCGCGACGCCCAGTGCGACATTCACGACAGCGAGTGCCGGACTCACGAGCGGCTCGCGCACGGCGGCGACAAAAGCGACGACTCCGAAACCCAGGAACACCGCGGCGCCCACCACGAAGCGGCGACGAGCGAGGACCCCCGCGAACGATGCGATCACGACCGCGACAATGACGATCGCCAGGTTGAGCGCGAGCTTGTCGTTCGTGCCGAAGAGGCTCACGACGAGATCCTTGGCGCCCGGCGGTTGGAGGTCGATGAAGAGCGTTCCAATCGCGATGACGAGCGAGGGCGTCTGGAAGA
>JBBRYO010000018.1:0-32454 GCA_038237595.1 Candidatus Limnocylindrales bacterium
GGGGCGGCAATCTGGGTGGACGCGGTCGGGTACGGTCGGGACGCGCAGGTCAGCCTGCGGGTCGACACCGACGCGGGCTCATACACGGCAACCGCCCTCGGCACAGCCGGGGTCTGGGGTGGGCGCAGGGGCGAGACCTACAGCCGGACGTCCGCGGAGTGCTACGCGGTGCTCAAGGCCGTGGAGCTCGCCTGTGAGTGCGGTTTGAAACACTGCGTGATCCGAAGCGATTCGATCGAAGAGTTTGGGAACGTGCCCACGCGACGCGGCTGCCCCGGCACGAAATACCTGCGGGTGGCCGAGAAAATGGCGCAGGCCGCCGGGCTGGAAGTCGAGTTTGAAATGTGCGCGGGCTCCGAAAATCTTGCGGACGCCGTGAGCCGCCGCTGACTTTGCGACCGGGGGCGACTGTCGCTACCATCGACCACAAGCCCCCTGCCACCCCCCGCGCGCCCGCGAAGGCGGGCTCGCGGACTTTGAAACCGAGTGGACTCCCATGATTAATCTCCCGCAATCCGTCGCCCTCTGGCTCCCACGCCAGGACGAACACGCCCTAGCGGCCTCCCTCTGCATGTGCGAGCGAGACCCCGCCCTCCTCCGCGCGCTGGTCGAGGCGGCCCAGGAAAGTGCCGCCCGCGCCATGCCCGGCGTCCCCGTCCGAATCCACCGCTGGCACCTCTGGCGTGTCGTCCGCACCATGCACCGGGCCGGCGCGATCAACACGCCCAACGGCCGCGCCGCCGCCTACGCCCTACTCTCCGAGGGCCGCGCGTGAGCCCACCCGTCGCCTTCTATACCGCCGCCCAGGCCGCCCACCTCTTGGGCATCTCGCGCTCCCGCCTCTCCCAAATCGCTAAAGCCCGCGGCATCCGCCCGGCGCGCACCATCGGCAACGTCTACCAGTACGCACCCGCCCAGGTCCGCCTCCTGACCCCCGCCAGCCCCGGCGCCCCCAAGGGCAACCGCAACGCGGCCCGGAACAAGGCGTAGGGCTGTTTCGACGCTGGGGGGGCAAAAACGGCCTTGGCGTCGTCCCAGAGCGCTGTGGGCACGATTGCCCACAGAATTTCGCCAGGCCACGAGCAAACTCGGTGCCAACGTGCAGGCCCACAGAATTTCGCCAGGGTCCGCCCTGCTGAACGCGGCCTCGGCGATCTTGTCCATGCCCAGGCGGTCGGCGAGGAACTTCTTGTGCTGAATCCCATTGGCCCCGGCATCGTTTTCACCCGGCCCAATCGCCGGGTGCTCCGCGGTCTGGCTCAGATCGTGGGCCAGACCACGAAAAAACTTTTGACGATAACCGCCGTTGGGGCAAGGGTTTATCGCGCGTTACCACGAATAATCGTAAAAATCTATCGAGACGGGCTTGAAACTCCGATTATGTGGGATATGCTATTGGTAATGAAACCCTCGCATCAAGAACCTGTCCAGGATTTCAAGGCCGTCGCGACTTCCCCCGCTGGCCACGCCGCCTTGTCAGTCATCGCGTCGGAGTACGGCGTCACCATGAAAGTCGCTTTGCTGGGGGTGCTCCGCGGATGGGAAAAACTTTCTCCGGCCCAGCGGGATCGATGTGTCACCCAAGAAGCGGTGCGAACTCCCAATCGACAAAAGGTACCAGCGTGACCAGCCAACCCGCCGCCGTGAGCATGGCCGAGGCGTGCCGTCAACTCGGCGTCTCCAAGACGAGTTTTAGGAAGTATCTCGCCAAGGGGCGGTTCCCGAACGCCTTTCAACTTGAAAACATGTGGCGCGTAACCCAGGCCGACCTCGACGCCTTCAGGGCCAGCCGCCGGGTCAAGGCGCCAGAGCAGCCCCCGCCCGCCTAACAAGATCTCTCACTCCTCCATGTGGGCCCAATGGGAAACCGGCGGGCCTGCATTCAACCCAACCCAGGAGCCTCACGATGGTTGCACACGACCCGCAGGGCCGAATGTGGCGGCAACGCGCCGACCTCGCCGATGCGATCCGGCAGCGCGCCGCCGAGGACCGGATTCTCGACGACGTGAGCCGGTACGAGCCGACGCCGACGACACAGGGGCCGAGCGACAACGCGGTGTTTGGCGCGCTCTGTCTGCTGGCGGTGGTGGTGCTGATCGTTGCGGCCGGCATCTTCGTTGCCGCGCGATGGGCGGTGGGGGGATGACTAGCCTCCCCCAATTGACCGGCGCTAACCTGCTGACAAACAGCAGAATGTCGTGCCAAAAAACCTGCGCCCGCAAGCACTACTACCGCTACGAACTGGGCATCCGCAAGGACGGCGATCCCAAACCTCTCCGCATGGGCGGCGCGGTTCACTCGGGCCTGGACAGCCAGGCCAAGGGCCAGGTCCAATCCGACGCCATCTATCACGCGCTCCGCGACTACGCGACGTTCCCATCGTGGGCGCATACGCCCGAAACTCAGCACGATTGGCTCACGGAACGCGAGATCGTCAAGCGGCTCCTCTCGGGCTATTGGTGGCGCTGGAATTGGAACGTGGAAGGTGTCGCCGACAACCTCCGCTATAACGAGATCATCGCCAGCGAAATCAGTTTCAACCTGCCCATCCGCAACCCGGAGACCGGCGTCGCGTCCACGGTCTTCCGGGTCGCGGGCAAAATCGACAAGATCGTGCGGCTCGGCGACGGCCGCCTCGCCGTGATGGAGCACAAGACCTGCGGCGAGGACCTCTCGCCCGACTCAGACTATTGGAAGCGGCTGCGAATCGACCATCAGATCAGCCTCTACATGCTCGCGGCCCGCGAGATGGGCCACGACGTGCAGACGGTGCTGTACGACGTGCTGCGGAAGCCGTCCATCGCGCCACGCCAGATCCCGACGCTGGACGGGCGCGGCGACAAGATCGTCGTAGACCAGGACGGCGAGCGGGTGTTTCTCACCGACAAGAACGGCAACCCCAAGGGGCCGCGCCAATCCGCCGACGCCGAGAAGGGCTACATCCTCCTCTCTCGTGTTGAGACGCCCGAGGAGTTCGGCGAGCGGTTCACCGACGACATAGCGGCCCGGCCCGACTTTTATTACGTCCGGCAGGAAATCCCGCGGCTCGACTCCGACCTCGAAGAGTTCCGCGCCGAACTGTGGCAACAGCAGCAGTCGATCCGCGACGCGCAGCGCCACGGCCGTTGGTTCCGGAACACCAGCGCGTGCCTAGTCATGGGCCGGTGTGAATACCTCGACCTGTGCCACAACGGGATCCAGCCCGGCGAAGTCCCGTCGGGATTCGTCCGGGTTTCCAGCCTACACCCCGAACTTAAGGGAGAAATAGAATGAGCGCACCACCGACCATCACGCGGCCGTCGCCACCACCACGCCCAGCGGCTCCAGTGTCGCCGCCTGTCAAAGTGGACCTCTCGCCGCGCAAACCACAGCCGGTCTGCCCCAGGATTATCTTCACCGCCGTCGAGGGTTTCGGGAAAACAACGCTCGGTGCGTACGCGCCCAATCCCGTGATCCTGATGGCCCGCGAGGAGACGGGTTACGACACCCTGCTCTCCGCCGGCCGCGTGCCCGCCGTGCCCGCCGTGCCGGTCCAGACGTGGGAAGACCTGCTCGGGACACTGGACTCCCTGATCGCCAACTCCGGTGATCGCAAGTGGGTGGTGCTCGATGCCCTCGGCGGCTTCGAGCGGCTCTGCCACGAGTATGTTTGTCGGCGCGACTTTGATAACAATTGGAGCGATGCCGGATTCCTCTCGTATCACAAGGGCTACGACGTTTCGGTTTCCGAGTGGATCAAGATGCTCCAGCGTCTTGATCGGCTCAACAGCAAGGGCTTGGGCATCCTCGTCCTGGCCCACGCTAAGATTAAGCAGTTTAGGAACCCCACCGGCGCCGACTTTGATCGCTACATCGCGGACTGCCACGAGAAGACCTGGGGGGCGACCGCGAAGTGGGCCGACGCGGTTCTGTTCGGCAACTTTTTCACGATCATCGACAAGGAAAAAAAGGGCAAGGGCAAGGGTGTCGGCGGCACCGACCGCGTGCTGTATACCGAGCGACGCGACGCCTGGGACGCGAAAAACCGCTACGGCATGGACCCGGAAATCTGGCTGGGCATTGACCCCGCGGCGATGTGGGACGGGGTTTGGTCGCAAATCAAAAAGGAGACACAATCGTGAGCATGATCGACGCGGGCGCCCACCACGGCGTCCTGACGGAGGTTGAAATCATCGAGCCCGAGAAAGGTGCGCCGTACATGGCGCTGAAGTTCTCGGTCTACGCCGGCGTGGACAGGACGGTGCGGCTGTTCCTGAGCGATGCCGCCCGCGAGTCTTGGGTTGACGATCAACTCCGCGATTTGGGCTTCAACGGCAACTTTGAGGAGCCGAAGTTCCGGGGGGACCTCTACACCGACGGCATCGACCTGTGGTGCAAGCACGAGGAGTACGAGGGCAAGACCCGTGAGAAGTGGGGGATCAGCAAGGGCGAAGGGCCGGCGATGTCGGGCGACAAGCTGAAACGGCTAACGGCTTCGTGGAAGTCCAAGAACAGCAGCACGCCCCGGCCGGCGGGCCGACCGCCGCCGCCCGCCGAGAGCAAGGCCCCGCCCGCAGCCGGGCTGAGTCCGCTGCCGCCGGCCAAAAAGAAGTCTGCCGAAGTCGAGTGGACCAAAGACCTCGCGTGGGATCGCTGGGTGGAAGTCGTCCAAGACGCGGAGAAAGTGGACACGGACCGCTGGCAGGCCGAGATCGAGAAGATCGGCGACGAGGACAAGTTCACGGCGGCCGATTGGAAGACGCTGGCGGGCGTCGCCGTCCCATTCTGACACACCCGGCCCCGGCGGCCCGGCGAGAGCCGACCGACCGGGCTTTAGGATACGCCATGAAGATTCATCCGCTCTGCCTGCTTATTCCCGACCTTCGGCCCGACGAGTATGACCGGCTCAAAGCCGACATGGCCGCCAACGGCTACGACGAGCGGTTTCCCATCATTGTGTTCGACGGTGCCATCCTTGACGGCCGCCACCGCTACAACGCCGCCCATGAGTTGGGTCTGAATCCCGCCGCCGAGGAGTTCAAGGGCACCGAGGCCGAAGCCGCCCGGCTTCTCCTCCGCTCCATCAACCGCCGCGACCTGACAGCAGGCCAGCGGGCCATGATCGGGGCTGGGCTGGAACTCCACTTCGCCGAGCGGGCCAAGGGGCGACAGCGGGACGTTGGGGGGGCAAAAACGGCCGTAGCGGCGTCCCAGAGCGCTCTGGGCAAGATTGCCCAGAGCGTTTCGCCCCCGAAACGCGCCCGTGACGAGGCCGCCAAGGCCGCCGGAGTGAGCGGACGGTCGGTCCAGGACGCCAAGTTCGTCGCCTACAAATCACCCGAACTCGCCGCCAAGGTGAAGGCCGGGACCGTCTCCCTGTCGGCCGCCAATAAGCAGATCAGGCAGGGGCCGCCACCCCCCAAACCGAAGCCCGCCCCGCCGCCAAAAGTCCGGGACGAGACCGGCCGGATTATCACCGACCCCGACGTTATCGAGGCGCTGTCGCATCGGGGCGTGATCGAGGGCAAGGTCACGCTCAAAGGCCTCATCAATAAGACCAACGCTCTCCGCCGCGAGATCGAGGCGATCTACCCCGATCCGATCAGCCGCCGTCTCGATCACCAAGAGATCACCCGGACCCTCAAGCGCATTGCGTACCTCATCGACTACGGGATGCCACACGCCGAGTGCCACGCGGCCCGCGACCACAAGACCTGCAAGACCTGCGACGGATTTAGGTGGGTCGATCGCGCTCGGTGGGAAATGCGCAACAAGGAACTGTGGGCGTGAACACACAGGAAATGAGGCACCCGTCTTGTTAATGAGGCCCTACCAACTCGAAGCCGTCGAAGCCGTCGAGGCCGCGTGGAACTCCCACCGCTCGACACTGCTCGTCATGGCGACCGGACTGGGCAAAACCGTTACGTTTGCGCACATCATCGACCGTACACCCTCCGGCCGCACGATGGTCATCGCCCACCGCGAAGAACTAATCCGTCAGGGGGCATCGAAGATCGAGGCCGTAACGGGCCGTCCGTGCGAGATCGAGATGGCCGACGAGCGGGCCGACTTCAACCGCTTCAACCCCGGCCGCGTTGTCGTCGCCAGCAAGGACACCCTGCACGAAAAGCGGCTCGCCCGCTTCGATCCGTCTACGTTCTCGCGGCTCATCATCGACGAAGCCCACCACGCCGTCGCCGACACCTACCGCCGCATCATCGACTGGGCGGGCCGGAACCCCGCGTGCAAGGTGCTCGGCGTCACGGCCACGCCCGACCGCCTGGACGAGCAGGCGCTTGGCAAGGTCTTCGGGTCGGTGGCGATGGTCTACGACATCGTGGACGGGATCAACGACGGCTACCTGGTCCCGATCAGCCAGCGGCTCGTCTCGGTTGACAGCCTCGACTACGCAAAACTGCATACATTGGCCGGTGATTTCAACTCCAAAGATCTGGCCGAACTCATGGAGTACGAGGAGAACCTGCACAAGGTCGCCGACCCGATTATGCGGCTGGCCCGGTGGAAGAAAACGCTGGTGTTCGCCGCGTCGGTGGCGCACGGAGAGCGGCTTGCAGAGATACTTAATCGTCATCGAAATGGAAGCGCACGGTTTATTTCCGGCAAGACTCCGACCGATGATCGCAAAACGATCCTCCACGACTTCAAGGCCGGCAAGTTCCAGTTCCTTGTGAACGTCGGCGTCTTCACGGAGGGATTCGACGAGCCCACCATCGAACTCGTCGCCGTCGCCCGGCCTACGAAGTCCCGGGCCCTGTACGCCCAGATGATCGGCCGTGGCACGCGGCCCCTGCCCGGGCTGGTCGAATCACTCGCCGAACCCGAAGAGCGCCGGGCCGCCATCACCGCCAGCCGCAAGCCCTGCCTGGAAGTGCTGGACTTCGAGGGCAACTCCGGCCAGCACAAACTCATCACCGTTGCCGACGTGCTCGGCGGCGACCATGACGACGAGATCATCGAGGCCGCCAACCAGGCGGCCCGTGCCGCCGGCAAGCCGCTCGACATGCTCATAGCCATCGCGGCGGCCCAGAAAGATCGCTATGCCCAGCGGGAACGTGAGCGGGCGATACTCCTGTCGAAGCGCAACGCGATCAGAGGTAAAACGGAGTTCTCGACGAAGGTGGTGGACCCCTTCAACGTGCTGGACCTGGAGCCGTGGCGAGCACGTGGTTGGGACCACAACGAGCCGGCGACGGAGAAGCAAGTGGCGTTCCTGGACAAGGCCGGCGTGCCCACGGTGAGCCTGACCAAAAATATGGCGCGCCAACTCATCACCGAGGTCATTCACCGGCGCAACACCGGCGCCTGCACATACAAGCAGGCGAAGATTCTGAAAAAGCACGGCTATGACGGCAACGCAACGTTCGGTGAGGCCCACAACATCATCGACGCGCTGGCCGCCAACGGCTGGCGGCGGCTGCCCGTGGGAGGAGGAGTGCTATGAAGTCTCTATTCGACGTGACCGACACCGCGCAGCACGAGGCGTGGGTGCGCGGCTGGAACCTGTGGAAGATCAGGCGGGTGTACCCGGGCAACTTCAAGGATATCTATTCGCGCAACGTCTTGGCGGCCGTTCTCAACCGCCTCCACTGGCCGCTGGAGGACATCGCCGACGCCCTGGGCTACCCGACCGACGATGCGTGCCAGTTCGGCATCACCGAAGGCAACACCAAAGGAGGCGTGGATTGAGCCTCTTCAAGCCCGGGCCACCGCCCGAGCCCAGGCCCCGCAAGGGTCCGCCGCCGGCCAAGCCCAAGCCGCCGCCGCGGGTGGCCCAGCCGGAGTGGGACCCCGCGCCAGCGCTGAAGCGGGTCCGGGTCGGCGAAATCTGTTACGTCAAAGTGCGGGTGCTCAAAGGCGCGATGGAGCCGATGGACACGAGCATGTGCGAGACGGGCGCGGTGTGGGTCGAAATCCTCACGGGCGATGATCCGTCCGTGCCGGGCCGATTCAACGTGATGCTCGAAAGTGCGATTATCACCCGCGAGAAGATCGTGGCCGAAGTGCGGGCGGCGACGGAAAGGGGAGCGGCATGAGCCTTCCCGCGGGATTTGTTCGGGTGTCGCGGCGCCGTCCATGCGGAGTATGCGGGAGGACCGACTGGTGCCTTCTTGCCGTCGACGGCACGAAGGCCGTCTGCCCCCGGACGATCAGCGACAAGCCGTTCGGCGACGCCGGGTATCTCCACATGCTGACCAACCCGGCCGTGATCCCCGTGCGACGCCCGCTCCGCAAGCCGCCGCCCAAGGACCACGCCGGCCAGCGGATCGACTGGAACCAGATGGCGCAGAAATTCGAGAAAGCCATTGACGACACAACCGTCGGGGAGACGGGGAAGTTGCTCGGGGTGTCGTCCGGCTCGCTCATCCGACTCGGCATGGGATGGTGCGAGAGCCGCCAGGCCCTGTCGTTCCGGATGTTCGACGCGCCCAACCACTGCGTCGGCATCAGGCTCCGCACCCACGACGGCCGGAAGTTCGCCGTCGCGGGCTCTCGCAACGCCCTGTTCATTCCCCGCGAACTCAATGGCGACGGCTTCCTGCTCATCGTCGAGGGGCCCACCGACACCGCCGCCGCCCTGGACCTGGGCTTTGACGCCGTCGGCCGCCCGTCGTGCAGCGCGGCCGTCGAGGCCACCACGCGGGTCGTCGAAGCGCTCGGGCACAAAGAGATCGTGATTCTCGCCAACCACGACGACCCGAAGACCCGGCCGGACGGCGGCGTGTTTCGTCCCGGCCAGGACGGCGCGAAGGTTCTCGCCGTCGCTCTGGCCGCCGTGCAGAAGCGCAACGTGCGGGTTGTGTACCCGCTCAAAGGGAAGGACGTTCGGCAGTGGAAGGCGGCCGGCGCAACAGCCATGAGTGTCATGGCCGCGATCCGAAACACGGCCCTGTGGCCGACGGCGGCGGGAGGTGCGAAGTGAAGGAAAGAACCGAGGACGTGCGAGAAGGGTTGCGGATGCCACGGCTGACCTCCGCCGAGTTCGCCGCCCTCACGGGCCAGAAGGCCCCGAAGCGCCACAAGTACGGCGTGAGCGCCCCCGAGGCCCGCACCTACAACGGCAAGGTGTACGCATCAAAGGCGGAGGCCGTCTGCGCCGCCAACATGGACCTTCTTATCAGGATCGGAGAGGTCCGCGAGGTTGTCGAACAGCCCCGCCTGTGGCTGGGCATCCGCGAGGAGGTGTATGTGCCGGATTTCCTGGTGATCGTGATGAACGGGCCGCTCGGCCACGCCTACTACGTTGATGTGAAGGGCCACGAGACGGCCCGGTTCAAGCACGTCAAGCGGCTCTGGCGGAACTACGGCCGACTCCCCCTCCACATCGTTCGCCGCGGCAAGACCGTCGAAGTCATCGAGGCGGCAGGTTGCAGGGGCCGGCGATTACAGGAGGACAGATGATGGTGGAGCGACAGAAGAAACCCCTCACGCGGTGCTGCGTGCTGACCGCCTATCCGCCCGCGGTGATCGAACGGCTCAGCGACAATGAGGCGGCGATCATTAGCGGCAAGCCCTGCCTCCTGGTCGGCTGGGACGACAACTTTCTCACTATCAGGTCCGACAACGGGGCCGACATCATGATTCCCAACCGGCTCGTCAACCTGGTCCTGATCGAGGGCATTCAATCACCCAGAACGGCGGGAAAGAACTGTCTGTTGGAAAGTTGAAGGAACTGTTTGCCTGAACCATCATGGTCCGGCGCGGCGGGGCTCGGCACGGCAAGACACGGTACGGCGGCATTGAATGAACACACTTCTCAAAGCCCACGTCCTGGCCGACTCCGTTCTCCAGGAGGAGATCGACCTTGAACTCCGCTCCCTGGAAGAGGGCGTCATCCGCTACCGCCGGCTCGCCAACGAGGCCGTCGGCCGCGGCGACGGGGCCAGCCTCAAACCCGCCGAGCGGATGCTGCTCCACTGGTTCGAGCCCCTGACGGCCATGATCCAGACCGAGCAGGAGGCGTGCCGCATCGGAACGCCCGGCATCGGCCGCGCCTCCGCCGGCCCGGTCCTCAACGCCGTCAAGGCCGACATCCTGGCCGTCCTCACGATGCACACCGTCGTTTCCGCCTGCATGGCCGAGCCCGAGGGCGCGCCGACCAACCGGCTCTCCCACGGCATCGGCTCCGCCGCCTTCGCCGAGATTCACACCCGCGAACTCCGCGCCGAGAAGATGCTCAAAGAACTGGAGCGGAAGTACCGCCGCCTCAACGCCAAGCGGGTCAACTGGTGGGCGAAGAAGAACCTCGACGACCCGTGGACCAGCCGCGTCGCCGCCGTCCAGACCGGCATCATCCTCATCGGACTCCTGATCTCATCGGCCAGCGCCGGCGACTACATGGAGGAGGTGTTCGACCCGGCGTTCGAGGCCGTGAACGTCCGCCGCGACGGCAAGATGCACGGCATCATCCGCATGGCGGATCGGGTCTACCGGATCATCGACGGGGGCCACGACGCCCGCCAGCACATGCGGCCGCGATACCTCCCGATGGTCGTGACGCCCTACCCGTGGACCACGGACGCCCAGGGCGGATACGTCAAGATCAGGACGCCCCTGGTTAGTAAGCCGACCGGCACGCAAAAACGGTACTACGCCGGGGCCGATCTGTCGCGGGTCTACGACGCCCTCCACGCGGTCGGGATGACACCGTGGCGGATCAACCGCCGCGTCTACGAGGTCCAGCAAGCCCTGTGGAAATCCGGCGGCGGCCTGCTCGGGATCCCGCACGCCGAAGGAAGGCCGCTGTTGCCGTTCCCGGCGGGCTACAAGGCCGACGCCCATCCGCACCACCGCTGGGACGACGTTGATCCCGAGATCAAGAAGCGGCACAAGGCCGAGAGTTCCGCGCTGCGCAAGGAGAACATCCGCAGGGCCAGTGACCGCGAGGAGTTCGTCCAGAAGCTCATCGTCGCCAACCGCTTCCGCGATCAGCCCCGGTTCTTCTATCCCCACCAGCTCGACTTCCGTGGCCGCATGTACCCGATCCCGGCCCACCTGAACCACCAGGGCAACGATGTGTGCCGGGGATTCTTGGAGTTCGCGGAATCCAAGCCCGTCGATGATCGGGCGACGTGGTGGATCGCCGTCCACGCGGCCAACTCCTGGGGGCTGGACCGGGTGCCGTTCGCCGAGCGGGTCGAGTGGACACGGACCAACGCCGCGATGATCGTTCATGCCGCGGCCGATCCCATCGGCACGGATTGGTGGAGATCGGCCGAGAAGCCGTGGCAGTTCCTCGCCGCGTGCTTCGCGGCCGCCGATCCCGGCGCCGCCGCCCACCTGCCCATCCAACTCGACGGAACGTGCAACGGACTCCAGCACTACGCCGCTCTTGGCCGCGACGAGCGGGGCGCGGCCGTCGTCAACATGCTCCCGGGGCCCGCGCCGGTCAGCGTCTACAGCAACGTCGCCGAGGTCGTCGCCCGGATGATCCGGGCCGACGCATCATCGTGCAACGCCGCACTTGCCGAGAAGTTCGCCACCCGCGACATCATCAAGCAGAACGTGATGACGCGGTACTACAGCGTCACCAGTTACGGGGCGGCCCAGCAGATCAGGACCAAGCTCGAAGACCTCGGCATGGGGACCGACTCGCTCAATGACGCCAGCCGCTACCTGTCCAGGATGGTGATGTCGGCCATCGGCGAGGTGTGCCCGGCCGCCGACGCGATCATGGACTGGCTCAGGGGGTGCGCCCAGGCCGTCGCCGACACCGGCCAGCCGGTGCGATGGACAACGCCGCTGGGGTTCCCCGTGACGCAGCCCTACCGGAAATACCGGACCAGATTGGTGCTGACGCGGCTGATCGACATGCGCCTCATCTGCGAAGACGAGTCGGTGCCCATCGCCGCCAAGCGACACATCGACGGGTTCGCTCCCAACTTCGTCCACTCCATCGACGCCACCCACATGATGATGACCGCCGTGGCTTGTCGGGACGCCGGCATCACCTTCGCGGGCGTCCACGACTCCGACTGGACCCACGCGGCGACCGTTGACCCGATGGCCCGCATCCTCCGCGAGCAGTTCATCACCCTCCACTCCCGACCGATCCTGGCCGACCTGGCCGCCGAGCTCCGCCGCCTGAACCCCGACGCCGTGATCCCAGACCCGCCCCCGGCCGGGACCTACGACCTGTCCAGCATCATCGACAGCCCGTATTTCTTCTCGTGAATTCGGAATGAAAAACTGTAAACAACTGGACTGTCTACAAGAAGCATGCGGCACGCCTACGTTTTTTTCGCCACGGGCCGGTGGCGGACGCGGCCCGGAAGGCCAAGTTTGCGCCGCATGGTCAGTCTGACTGGCCGCTTCCCGCGGCGGTCCTACGCGGCGTTTCTGGGGGCCTTGACCCGGCTTTTGTCCCGGTCGGTTCTCGGCCACGTCGCCATCGGGGACGGGCTCGCGGTCCTCAACCCGGTCCTGCCGGGCGATCAACTCTGGCCTATGGGCCGGTTCGCCGCCGAATACCCCACCCTGGTATGGTTAGTCAGCGTGCCGACGGCGCGGCCTCTTCGACTTGTCGCCGACCCGCGGCCACGCCACGCCCTGCCGTCGCTCCTGCGGTGGCTCACCCGGGGCTGGTTCCCCGCCAGAGATTGTGTGACCGCCACCGTGGCCGTGCTGCGCGAGGCCGGCGTGGCCGTTCCCCGGGCCGTCACGGCGCCACAACACCTGTTCGACTTCTTACGAGCGGAGGGATGCCACCTTGACGACCTCACTGGCGAGTTACACCTGGCGGGACCTCCCGCCGGACATGCTCCCGGTTGTCCTGAAGGTGCTCCAGGGCAAGGGGCCGATGCCGGACGTATGCGGGACGGTCGCCGAGGCCAATCTGCCCGGGATCAACTTCGCCGCCGGCCGCCGGTCCATCGCCGCCGATCTTGAAGAATACATGCTCGCCGCCGAGCGGACCGCCCGGGCGGCAAAGGAGGGTGAATGAGTTTCGGAGGCACCCCCACGCCCTCTTCGCCGCCCCCGATCGCCCCGGGCGACCCCAACGAGGCCCAGAAGACCGCGGCCGACCTGGCCCGCGAGCGACGAATGCGCGAACGGCAGCGCCGGGGCGTGGCGAGCCTGCGGATCGAGCCCGACCAGGCGGGCGACCCGGGCCTGAGGGTCCCGCCGGCCTACTGAAATGACTACCGAAACGATCGCGACGCGCTGGCTGGACGACGATGCGGCGCGGCAGCCGCAACTCGACCGGGTGCGGATTTGCTCCCGGCTGACCGACCCCTCGATGGTCCTGCCGCGCAACTTCGTCAGCACCCAGAAACTCCCGCAGAACTTCCAGTCCATCGGCGCCCGCGGCATGATGGGCATGGCGGGCAAAATCCTCGTGTCGATGTATACGCCGGACCTCCCGTGGTTCAGCGTGGAAATGACGCCGGAAATCCTGTTCAGCCCGGACCTTTCCGACGACGAAAAACAACGGCTCCAGCAGGCCCTCTTCGTCTACGAGGTTGTCGCACAGACGACGCTCGAATCGGGCGTTCCCGGCCCGGGCCGCCGCCGACGACGCACGAACTTCCGAACCGCCAAGCGCGACGCCATCGAACGCATCCTCTGCACGGGAGAATCGCTCGAGCGCATCACCGACGACTACCGGATCATCGTCTTCAAGATCGAGCAGTACGTCACCCGCCGCGACTCCTGCGGCGACGTGCTCTACCACGTCATCCGTGAGAACGTGGACCTCCTGACCCTCACCGACAAGGTGCTCATCAAGGCCGGGATCAAGCCCGAAGATGTCAAGGCCAAGCCGATCAAGGACAGGATGGAGGACATCTTCACCGATGTCGAATGGCAGCCGCGGACAAAGAAGTGGCTGATCCGCCAGGAGATCAAGGACAAGATCGTCAACGAGAGCGAGGAGCCGGTGTCGGCCTTTGTTTCGACGCCGTACAAACTCAGTTCCGGCGACCATTACGGACGCGGCTTCGTTGAGACCAACCTCTTTGGCGACCTCCGCAGCCTCGACGAACTCTGCGAACGAAAACTCGACTTCGCGGCCGTCGCGGCGAAGTTCCTCACGTTCATCGACGCCGCCAGCGAACTCCGGCCCGAGGACTTCTCGGCCAAGACCGGCACGGTGAAGTTCGGCGCCCGCATCGCCAACGGCGTCTTGCAGGACGCGGCCATCTTCCAGTCGGGCAAGATGGCCGACTTCTCAATCGTCCAGCAGACCACCGACAACCTCCGCGCCGAACTCGGCGGGGCGATGCTCATGGGTTCGGAGGTCACGCCCCAGAAAGAGCGCACCACGGCCTACCAGGTCGAGGAGATCAGGAGAGAACTCGACGGAGCGATGGGCGGCGTGTACGCCCCCATCGCCGACGACAACCAGGAGCCGACGATTGATCGGACCTTCTGGCAACTCACGCGCGACAAGAAAATCCGGCCATTGCCCGCGGGTTCCGCCCAGGTCCGCACGCTCACCGGCGTCGCCGCCCTGGCCAAGGCGTCCAAAGCCCAGGACCTTCGCGCGTTCATCCAGGACGCCGCGACCCTGGGGCCCGAAGCCATTGACCGCATCGACAAGAGCGTGGCGCTGGACGTGCTCGCCCGCTACCGCCGGATCGATGAGCCGGGCCTGATCCTCACCAAAGAGCAAATGGCCGAACGGCTCAAGGCGCAACTGACCACCAGTCTTGGCCAGGAGGCCGCGAGCCGGGGGATCGACGCCGCCGGCACCATCGCCGAGACCGCGGCCGCAAAGGGACCCATGAATGCCTGAGACCGAAACGACGGCCGCTCCCGCTCCCGAGAGCGGCTCCGCCAAACTGGCCGGGAAGTACGACACGCCCGACGCCCTGGCCGCTGGCTTCCGCGAACTCAACACCAAGCTGGGCCTGCCGGACATTCCCAAGGAGCGGGCGGTCTTTGGCAAGGACGGCATCTACGCCGACGAGAAGGCCCTTGAAACCGCCTACAAAGCCCACGAGGGATTGCTGGGCAAGATCACCAAGGCCGACAAGCCCGCGGGCGAGTCCGCGCCGGCGACGCTGAGCCTCACGCCTGACCTCCAGGGCTACGCCAAGGTCATGCACGACGCGGGCCTCTCCGGCAAGGAGCGGGAACTGGCCTCGCGGTTCGACGAGAAGGGCGAACTGACCGAGGACCAATACAAGTCCCTGGAAAAAGCCGGCCGCTCCCGCGAAGAGATCGACAACCACTTCAAGGGCCTGCTCGCCATCGCCCGCGAGCGAAACGGCAAGCTCATCGGCGAGGCCGAGGAGATCGCCGGCGGAACCGACCAACTCAAAGCCCTCCGCTCGTGGGCCGCCGAGAGCCTGCCCAAGGAGAAGGTCGCGGCGTGGAACAAAGAGATCACCGACAAGCCCGAGAACTTCCCGGCCATCGTCCGCCAGATCAACCACGAGTACCAGAAGCAGGTGGACTCGGGCAATGTCCGGCCCCTCATCGGCGGCACGTCGGTGGTCGGCGGCGCCGGGGCCAAGGACGGCGCTGAGTTCTCCGCCCTGGTCCGGCGGGCCGAGCGGGGCGACAAGGGCGCGATGGCCAAGATCACCGCCACGCCCCAGGAAACCATCGACTCATGGAAAGCGAGGTAGTTTGATTCAGATTGCTCCACAGCAACACGCCACCCTCGACAAATACAACGCCGAGTTTCGGTTTACGCACCGCGGCCCGACGTTCAAGGACGGGCCCCGCGAGGGCGACAAGCCCATCCAGTTAGACCCCGGCCACGTCCGCTGTGAGATCATCGACCGGACCATCAAGGGCGAGCCCTACTGCTTCGGCGTCGGCAGCACCGAAAGCGAAGCCCTTGTGAACGCCCTGACGAAGATCAAGGACGCGCCCAAGCCGATCACGCCGGCCCAGCGGGCCGACGCCTTGGCCGCCGCCGCGGGCGAGATCAAGGGCGAGAACGCGGCCCTCAAATCCCGCATCGCCGAACTCGAATCGCAACTGACCCGGGGATCGGCCCCGGCAGAACTGACCGTCGAGCCGCCGCCGGTCGGCGCCAACCGGCCCAAGAAGTAAACCACCCGCGGCGGACCCGGAAGGGGCCGCCGCGATTTCCAAAGGGTCCGGCCTCCGCTCCCCCTCCGGGGCTGGGCGGCTGGCCGCGCCCGGCCTCCTGTCTCACCAACCGAGCCCGCATACTGGGCGGACGGACACTCCCGGCTTCGGCCGGGACCCGTCCTTCCGTTGTGGACACCTCGACTGGCCGCACGGGCCGAAGCGTGACGCCGCTCTTGTGAGCGGGGTCTCTTCCGCACGCTCCCAATCGAGAGAACCACAATGTCTGTCAACGCTCCCGCCTACATTGGCGTCGGGACCGACGAGATCGCTCTGGCGAACAAGATTTATTCCGGCGTCTTCAATGAGGCGTTTCGGAATATGCCCAAGCTCTTCAAGAAGGGCTACAGCGTTGTTCACGAGAAAAGCGACCTCGAAGGCGCCAAGTCATACCAGTACCTGATGTTCGCCGACACCCCGCCGGCCGACGTGGATTACGTCCCCGGCGGCAAGCGGCTCGGCCAGAACTACGCGATCGACGAGGGGGTTGTCACCCGCGACAACTACATCATTGCGGACCACTGGATTCGCCGCGACCAGATGAAGACCGCCCAGGTCGGCATCCTGTCGCAGCTGGCCCGTGCCGACGCCCGGCAGATCGGCATGGAAGGCGACCGCCGCCTCTTCAACATGAGTGGACAGGCGGCCCGCGCCGCGGCCGTCACCAAGGAAGGGCTGACCGTCCACTCCGGCGGCAACCGCGTCGCCCGCACCGGCGGCTCCGTCGTCGCCGCCTACCCCCGCAACTCCACCGGCGCGGCCAACTACATCGCCGACCTCCAGCAGCTCGCCCGCCAGATGGACGAGGACAACATCCCTCGGGACAACCGGCTCCTGTGGCACACGCCGTACATGGAAGAAGTGCTCCTCTACGGCCCGGCGACCCTCTTCAGCCGCGACTACATCGGCGGCGAGAACAACGTCCTGAAGCGCGAGGTCCGCATGATCGCGGGCTTCAAGATCGCGGACGTGGTGAACACCCAGACCAACTCCGGCTCGTTGCCCGACAGCAACATCGTCACCGGGCCGGCCAAGTTCCAGGCCAACTTCGCCATCGGCGCATCCGACGGGACGCCCGTGGCGATAGCGCTCACCGAGACGGCCGACGGCGGGGCTCCTCTGTCGATGGGCACCTGGGACTCGGTGCAGAACATCGTGTTCTACGACGTGACCCGGATGTCCTGGTACGTCCAGTCCGCCATCCTCACCGGCATCAACTACATGAACCCCTGGGGCGCCGGCTCCATCGAAGTCATCACCTGATCGAACCACACACAGGGGGGCGGACCTCACACGCCCTTCCCCTGCCCCGAAGGACCAATCCATGACCGCCGCAACTCCCAACACCATGCTCGACCGGCCCACTCAGGCCAATCAGGTCGGCACCGTGGTCGCCAAGGCTGGGCTCTCGCTCGGCGGCGAGTACGGTTTCGGGCCCGTCCGCCAGACGCTTGTCAACCTCCGCGGGATGCAGGTCGCCGTGACCGACGCCTTTGCCTACGCCAGCCAGGACGTCTACAACTTCCCCGAGGGCCGCATTCTCGTCCAGGGCGTCACCGCCAGCCTCCAGTGGGCGGTCCTTACCACCCGCTCGTCCACGATCAACGATTCCGCATCGCTCACCTGGGCGCTGGGAACCGTCGCGGCCTCCAACATCACGCTCACCGGCGCCATGATCGACCTTGCCGCCAAGGCGACGAAGGTTCTGGCGGCCGGGACCACAGACCTCAACGGCGCGTCCACGACCGCCTTGGCCGCCTCCGCCCAGTTCGACGGGACCGGCACCGCCAAGATTTGCCGCCTCAACGTCGGGTTCGAGACCAACACCGACATCGACGCCGACGGCACGCTCGCTGCGACCGGCTTCATCCTCATCACCTGGACGCACCTCGGCGACTTCTAAACCGAGACGTTCCGACTCAATCACCGGCCCCGTAACTGGGGCCGGTTTTTTTTCATCTTTGGAGCCACCCTTGAAGCGAACCCTGTTGCTCGTCGCGGTCGTCGGCGCGGCATTGCTGTGGCTGCTGGGCGGGTGCGTGCATATACCTCGAGCGCCGGTCGTCCCGCCATCACTCCCGCTTCCGCGGGGGGTAGCGCCGGTCGTCCCGCCATCACTCCCGCTTCCGCGGGGGGTGACGCTGCCCGGCACCTGGACAAACCTGATCCCCGACACAAGCGAGTCGTACTGGTACGTCGGCGCCCTGGCCGCGGCTTGCTTCTCGCTGGGAGTCGTCGCCGTCGTCGCCTCGTTCTTTGGAATCGCCATCGGCGTGCCGACGGTCGGCGGCGGGCTGCGCAAGGCGGGGCTGTCCTGCATCATCCTGTCCCTGGGGATCATGGCCGTCGGGTACTTCCTGCACGCCTACTTCCGGGTGGTGGTGTTCCTGCTCCTGGTCATGGGGTTGTGCGCTCTGGCCCCGCTGGTGATCGTCTACGGGAGGCTCGCGGCCGAGAAACTGAAGGCGAAGTGGGCCAGCAACGCGATCAACGTCGGCATTCAACTCGCCAACTCGGGTGATGCCCGTGGCGGCGTGGCGGCTATGTCCGTCGCCTCGCCTGAAATCAGCGCCGTCCGCAAGGACGTACTGGCGTTGATCGAACAGGGCCACCCGGCGGAGGCCGCCATCTCCAAGGCCCTCAACGGGGCCGCGAGGGCGATCCTGGACAAACTCTCGCTGGCCGCCGCTCAACAGACCGTCGATTCCGCGAAGACGACGGTGGAGGCGGTCAAGGCCGCGCCGGCCGATTCGCCCACCGTATTCCCGGCGGCGAACCCGTGAACCAAAGGAACATCCCCATGCTGACCATCGCGGACATCAACATCGAGCACCTCGTCTGGACCGTCTTTGAGATCATCGGCCTTGCGCTGATCTGTTGGCTGCCGACGTGGTTCGTGGACTACGTGGACGCGGGAACGCCGTTCAACAAGGTGGCGAAGGTCGTCATCGTGGGCTTCGCCGTCCTCGTTCTCATCCTCATCATCCCCGGCTTCGCGGGTAAGTCGCCGGTTCACTTTTCCTGACACCCATGCGGCACACCTACACCAAGAAGCCGAACGTGGCTGAGGACTTCGGCAACACGCTCAACACCTGGCTCCGCATCGGCGCGGGCAGCGGCATCATCGCCATCCTCGGGTTCCTCTACCGCGGCTCGCTCCAGATGCAGGCGCAGAAACTGTCGTTCGACAACTTCCAACTGAGCGTCGGCAAGGACATCTCGCTCCTCCAGGGCACAATGGCGAGCCTCCAAGTGACCAGCGCGTCCCAAGGGAGCAGCGACCGCGTGGCGTTCTTGAACTCGTTCACCGCCAGCCTCGATTCCATCGTCCGCTCCAACACCGAAGCGGCCAAGACCAACAACGACCGCCTGAACGCGACAAGCGTGCGTCTGACCGAGATTGACCGCAGCATGAAAGACCTGTTGGATTTCAAGACCCGCATCGAGGAGCGGGAGCGGATTCAAGGGAATAAGCCGTGAGCGACCCCCTCAACCCGCTGTGTGTCGAGTGCGGGGCCAAGCCCGCCGAGTACGGCAAGCCGTTGTGTACCGAATGCAAAGAGGCCGCCGAAGTCGTCACCGACCGCGACTGCGGCGACGGGCAACCCCAGGAGGTTTCGTGACCGCCAACCAGACGCAGATATCGCAGGAACGTGGCCTTGCCATGTTCGACCACGCCCCCCTGAGCGACGAGGCGCAGGCGGCGGCCGAGAAGGTCTGCGCCATCCTCAAAGCCTGCACGGCCGAACTCTTCGGCGTTCTGTCGTCGGCCGAGGGCGTCCGCCAGACGTTCAACCTCATGCTCGCGGTGCGCAACAACGCCCTCGACGGCATCCGCGCCCACGACGCGGCGGTTCGCGCCGCCGTCATCCCCAACGTCCTGTAAAGCGGAGAAGCAATGGCCACACTCACCAACCTCTCGGCCCCAGACGCCCCGCCCGTGCGGCAGTCGATCACCTGCGAGCGCTGCGGCGTCAACCCGGCGGTCCACACGCTGGTGCACTGGGAGAAACTCGCCGGGGATGTTCGCGCCGCCCGCCGCAAGGGCGAGAGCGGCGCGGTCTACGCGGCTCACCTGTGCCTGGCGTGCAGCGAGACGTACCACGCCGGGATCGCCGATGAGAACAAGGCGGCGCACGACAGGGCGTTGGACGAGGCGAGGCAGGCCAAGGGCGACGAGCCGTTGACCGACGCGGAGCACCTGGACATCGCCGTCACCGCGCCGCCCCACGGCGGGTTCACCATCTTTCCGCTGCCGGAGGCCCCATGAGCAATATTCTCGTCGGCGGGGCCGGTTACATCGGCAACCTCAACGTCGCCGATGTCGTCAAGTTCCCATTCAACACCGCTGCAACCACCGGCACGCCGACCACGCTCAGCGGCAGCCCCGTCATCAGCGCCTACGCCGCCGGTAACACCACGGAGTTCACCACCGGCGTCACTCTCACCGTGGACTTCGACTCGCGGACCGGCCTGAATAATGTCGCCGTCGATACCTCCTCCGGCTACTCGGCGGGTGATTACAACTTCGTGATTACCGCCGGAAATGCCGGCTCGCCCGTGGTGAGCGTTGTTGGCGCGGTCGTCGGCGCGCTAAGCCTCGGGGCCTCGCGGGTCGCCGACGTGCGGTTCTGGCTCGGCACCGCGCCCGCCACGCCCGGCACAAATGGCATCCCCAAGGTCGATGTCAACCTGTGGCTCGGCGGCGCGATCCCGGCGGTCAGTTCCACCGGTGTTCCAAAGGTCGATGTCACCCATTTCAAGGGCGCGGCTAGCGTTGGGGCTGCTGGGTATGTCGGGCCGGACTGGGGCAACGTCAACGCCCCGGCCAGCACCGTCAGCCTCTCCGGCACCACCATCGGGACGGTCACGCTGCTCAACGGCCTTGCCGCCAACGCCGTCACCGCGTCGTCCATCGCGGCCGACGCGCTCGGTTCGTCTGAAATCGCGGCCGACGCGGTTACAGAGATTGCCGCCGGGATTGCCGCGTCCGTCCCTCTCGGGCAGGGCCGCGGGGGCCGCTAAGGAGCCATCATGAGCCAGAAGTTCACGTTCACCGCCAAGGGCGTTGACCTGTCCGTGGCGGGCAACTTCCAGCGGATCAAAGCCCCCTACGACACCTCGCCGGGGCCGGGCCAGGGCGCACAATCACTCGTCACCTTCGCGCAGTCGGCCTCGGCCACGGGCGTTATCACGCTCCAGCTCGCCCTGGTCGAAGTCGATGCCGCCGGCGCGTTTGTCGGGTGCGTCGCCCGCTTCCACGGCACGGCCACCATCGGCGCCGACCGCAACGGAGCCGACGGGGCCAGCGGCAACTACCTCGCTCCGGTTGCTTGGGCATTTTCCGGCACGCGGTTCATTGACCTCGCGGGAGCCGACTACACCGGAGACCGCGAAGTGGGCAAGTCCGCGGGCTTTGAGTGGTGGCTTGGCCTCGAAGACGTGACCACCGCCGCCATCACCGATATCACGGTCCGCGTCCAGGCGCTCAGGCTCATCTAAGCCATGACCAAACTCGAAGCGGTCAACCACGTCCTCCAGGAAGCGGGGGACCGCCCGGTCGGCAAACTCGAAACCGCCACGGCGTCCAACGCATCGCTCGCGGAAATGACCCTCGACACCGAGGAGCAACTCGTCCAATCCAAGGGCTGGCACTACAACACGCTCATCGGCTACGAGATCACCCCCGACGCCAGCGGCAACGTCAACAGCCCGGCGGGAACCTTCCAGATCGACACCGACGCCGAGAGTTTCTACGCCGACGCCGCCCAGGTCGGGGCGCGGCTCTACGACCGCGAGAACAACACCTTCGCGTGGACCGACTCCCTCAAAACCAAAGTGGTCGTCCGCATGGAGTGGGGCTGCATCCCGCCGCCGATCCAGCACTACATCGCCGCCTGCGCCGCGGCCCGGTTCAACCGGCGATGGGGGGCCGACCGCGCCCGGCAGCCGATCCTCGAGCGCGAATGCCGCTCGACACGGGTGGACGCCATGCGCTACGACTGCGAGCAGAAGGACGTCAACATCCTGGACACCGCCGAAGTCCGCCGCGTCTTGGGCAACCGCTTCGGCGCGTCCTCCAGCGACTTCGACGGCAGCGGAGTCCCGATCGGGATGCCCAATGACTGACCCGGCCGGCGACACCGGAGGACGGGCATGAGCGTCGCCCCTGTCAGCCTGGCAAGCCGCGTCGGAAACTTCGTTCTCGTCGGCGGCACCGCCGAGGGAAACTACTCGGATCGTGAGGTCAAGTTCACGATCATCGACCACGCCAACGGCAAGACGGCGGCGGACGTATGGAACATCCCCCGCGTTCGCGAGCCGATCAACCAGGGTTGTTTGTGGACCCATTTCCACAACCCCTACGGTGCCAGCCCGAACCTGTATAAGTACCAGTTCAACGGGCAACTCTCGACCGGGACGATGCACTTCCATCAGCGTGCCCAGGCCGCCGCGGCGGGCCTGACGTGGCTCGAAGGCTGGGAGTCCACGGTTTCGCGGTTGGTGCAGAACTACAACCAGTACGTCTCGGGCTACTTCGGGCGGATGATGCCGAAGGACGACACCACGGGCCCGCCGTGGAACTGGCTCACCGACATCAGCAACCAGGTCGGGGACGCCGGCCGCGCGAACATGGCCGACCTGGCGTACATCCGATACCAGATCGGGGAGTTCCTCGACGGCGGGGCGGCGCAGATTTTCTCGGACGCCAGCGGATACGACCTCAGCCCCGGCGACACTTCTTCGGTCATCGCCGCGATGCTCGCCGCGCCGGGCGTGCATGCGGCCGCGGGGTACGCCAACACCTTCATCAACGGCTACGCCCGCGCGTTCGGGTTCGAAGCCACACCGCCGAAGGCATACGGCGCGTGGAAGCTGGCGTACTCCTTCATCGCGGTGTACGACACATTCGTGAACCATCTTGGCGATCCCACCCGGTATCAGCCGGCCGAGTTCGCCACGATCCCGACCGTCATCTTCCGCAACGCGGCGTGGGTGGACTTCAAGGACGCGAAGGCGATCCTCCTGGCGGGGTACAGGTCGCTGGTCAAGTGGAAGCCGATGGCCGACCAGGGCTTTCCGATGCAGGACCTGCTCGACGCGGCCAGCGTCAACGCGCCCCCGCCCCTCATCACGGACCCGCCGTTCGTGCCGCCGCCTCCCAACGTGGGGATTCCGTGCGACGGCAAGGTCGTCGTGTCGGAGACGTTGTGCGGGACCGGCGAAGTGACGGTGGTGTCGTGCTGCCCGGACGGCGGCGAGGGCGACGACGGCGGCGAGCCGCCGTTTGTCCATGCCGCCGCCTTCGAGGAAACCGAGGCGGACGACTTCGACCCGTTGAATCTGTTTCTTCCCACGCCGTTCGAGCCGCACCTTATCTATATGCCCGTGCTTGTGGACCCGGTCGGCCTGGACCCGCAACTGTTCGGGTTTGTGGACACATGGTACGACGAGGACGGGGACTGGTCCGGCGAGCAGTCTCATGTTCCAGACAAGAGCGGCGGCGTGACCCTGGGCTACAGCCCAAGCACGTTCGTGGCTTTGGCAATCCTTTAGGAGCCTCTGATGGCAGATCGCATGTATACCGCGCGGCCCGCTCTACTTCTGACCATCGGCGCAAGCCCGTCGGAGCCGGGGAGCAAGCTGCTCCAGCTGGTCGTTCCGTCAACGTGCCCCGCCGTCAAGATCATCGAGGTCGGGTGCGAGCCGTTCGGCATCCTGTCCACGGCCGAGAAGGCCAGAATCCGCCTTGTGCGCCTGACGGCGGCGGCGACCGGAACAGACCTCACCCCGATGATGCACGACTCCGAAGCGAACATCCCGGCCAAAACCACGGCGAAGCACACACTGTCCGCCGGCACGTTCACGGACGTCGTCTGGGAGACCATGATCCACCTGCAATCCGGCCAGCCCTATCGCCTGGATCACCTGGGCATCTACGTCCCGTCCGGCGGGATTATCGCGTTGTGTGTCATCAACGGCGCAACGGCCTCAACGTGCCTGCCCCGCATTTCGTGGAGGGAGTGATAGATGGCCGTACTCGGAATGACGAAGCTCCTGGGTGTCAACCGCATCCTGCGGGCCAACCTCCGCCCCCCGGTCAGCGCCCTCGACGCCGGCGGCGCTGGTGGCACGTCCGATGCGGCGCGGGCGCAGGAGATTCTCGAAGAGGTCTCGCTCACCGTCCAAATCCGGGGCCTGCACGAGAACACCGTCTTCTGCAAGGCCAATACGCTCGACGGCTCGGGCAAACTCACCATCGGCTCGGACACCCTGAGCCTCAAGGGGGCCGGCCCCCAGCAGCGCAGGGACTACGCGCTCCGGAGCGATAAGGTCTACGACCAGGAGGCCGACACCGACGTTCTCGGCGCGGCCGCCGGGACCATCTACCTCGACATCATCCGCTACATGGACTTCGAGACCCTTGACCCGGCCAACAAGGAGTTCATCGCCAACGAGGCCGCGATTGTGTACCAGCGGCGCTGGCGGGGCAACCCCGAGCAGGATGCCGCGCTCACGCAGGAGGCGGCCAAGACCGAACTGTTCGCCAAGAAGCCGCGGCCCAGCCCCAACACGGGCATCATCAACCCCTTCGGCGTCCTCAATCAGCCCACACAGCCCCAGGGCGGGCAGGGCGGATAAGCCGTGTCGATCCAGCGTCCCAGGGGCGCCGAGACCGACTACGGCCGCACGCTCGACGTGGCCCGGCTGGCCCAGGGGGTCAGCCGCCAGCCGCCACCCGAGCGGTTCCCCGGCCAGGTCGAAGAGGCCCTCAACGTCCAGTTCGACATGGCGGCGGGGATACGCAAGCGGCCCGGCACTCGGTTCGACCGCAAACTCATCATCGTTCACGGGATCCCGCTCGTGGCCGGCGGCAACTACCGCCTCCACCCGATCAACCGGGACGCCACCGAACAGTATCTTGTGCTCTACGGCGACACCGAGATCAAGGTCTTCGATCTGGTCAATGGAGATCAGGCGACGGTCACGGCCGTCGGCGACGCCGCATCCTACCCGGACCTCAACACAGCCAACGCCGACGCGATGCGGCTGGTCACGGTTGAAGACACGACGCTGGTTCTCAACACCACGGCGGCCGTGGTCACGCGGGCGTCGGCCGCGTTCACCACCACCGCCGCGTGGCGCGACCACGGGGTGATGGTCGCGCAGACGCCCACCGACGCCACCTACCACCGGGCGATGGAGGACGAGGCTGTGACGGCCGAAGAGGCGGGCTACTGGAAGTACGACGTGGGCGGGGTCACCTTCGCCACCGCCGTCTTCCCGGAGTTCACCGGCGGGAACACCGAACCGGGCGGACTTTACGACGACTTTGCGGGCGCTTCGACAAAGCATCAGGGCTTCATTATCCGCTTCCAACGGCTCCCGCTCACCGTCGCGGGGGCCACGTTCACCACCGCGACCAAGACGCTCACCAAGGCCGCGGCCTTCACCAACTATGTCTTTGTCGATGGGGACGCGATCCGGATCACGGGAGGCACGGGCGTCGCCACCGGATGGTACAGAGTCGCCCGCCGGGTCAGCGCCGACGCCGTCGTCCTCGAAATGGACATCGGCGGGGCCAACCCGGCCAACGTGACGGCCGACAGCATCGGGCTTCAATGCGAGGTCGATTACCGGAGCGACCAGCCCACGGCCGCCGATATGTACGAGGTTGCCGCCCATTGGACGGCAGCGCTCGCCCGCGCGGGGGCGGCGAATGCCGTCGTCTCGTGGCGGACCACGCGGGCGGGCTACGGCTCGTTCACGATCACCGGACCGTACCGCGGCTCCAACGCAACCATCCTTGACCCGGCGGCCCCCGCCAGCGGAACCGACAACGGAGCCGCGGCCACCGACCCCTTCTACCGCACCGGGGTCGTCATCACCGCCGGCGTGGGCACGGCGGGCGCGGGGACGAACACGCCCGACACGCTCCCGGTGGACAGCCGGTGGACGCGGCGGGCCGCGCCCGACGATCCCAAGGCCGCTCTCGACGAGCGGACCATGCCGATCAAACTCTTCCGCACCGTCAAAGGGCCTGGTGCCAAGTTCAATCTCGACCATCCGGCGTGGAACACCCGCCTCTCGGGCGACTCAGAGAGCAACCCACCCCCGAGCCTGTGGACCAAGGCCACGGCCCAGGGCGCGATCATCGCCAACACGCTCGCCAACCCGACCGTGGTCCAGAGCACGGCCCACGGCCGGACTACCGGGCAGACCGTCTCGATCATCGGGTCCAACTCGACGCCGACCATCGACGGCAACCGCGTTGTCACCGTCATCGACACCGACCATTTCTCCGTGCCGGTCAACGTCTCGGTCGCGGGCACGGACGGGACGTGGTTCTACGGGGCGGTCGGCCTCAACGATCTCACCATAGCGCGTAATCGTCTGTTCTTCGGCGGCGCGGATTTGGTCGTCGCCAGCCAGTCCGGCGACCTCTACAACTTCTTCAAGGAGAAGGCGAGCGACGTGCTCGACTCCGACCCCATCGACATCACGGTGAGCGAAGCGGCCTTTGTCGATTGGCTCGTCCCGCACAATAAAACGCTCGTGGTCTTCACGCGGCCCGGCCGCCAGTACGAACTGGCCAGCCCCGAGGCCCTCACGCCCGCGACGGCGGCGCTGGAAGCCACCACGGCCATTGAGGCGGGCGACCCGACCGCCGGGCTCCAGCCGCGGCCGGGCACGCAGGACCTCATGTTCATCGGGCCGACCACGCGCTCGGCGGCCCTGTGGGCCTACTCCTACGACTACATCCTCCAGACCCAATCGGCCGACGACGTTTCGCAGCACGTCCCGGACTACCTCCCGGCCACGGCTCGCACGCTCGTCACCGCGCCGAACTACGGCCTGACGTTCCTGCTCAAAGCCGACGACTACGGCCTCTATGTGTACCGAACCAGCCGCAAGGGCAACCAGACCCAGCAGGCGGCGTGGGGCCGGTGGACGTTCGATCCGACCTACCGCATCGTGGACATCGCCGTGGTCGGCAAGAACCTCTGGCTGATGGTCGAGGAGGCGGCGACGGTCAGCATCGCCGCCGGCGGAAGTCCGGTTACGCTCACCTACATCGGCCACGGGCTGATCGTCGGCAACACCATCCGGCTGATCGACTCCAATACAGCGCCCAGCGTCGATGGGGCCTGGACCGTCAACACCGTCATCGACGCCGACCACTTCACGATTCTTGTGGCCGTCACCACGGCCGGGACCGCCCGGCTCGCCCGCGGCGTTTATTACTTCGAGAAAGTCACCCTCAGCCGCGAGATCACCCGCCCCGCCGACGGCGCGATCCCCGCATGGCCCTACCCGGTCCACCTTGACCGGCAGATGTACCTCCTGGGGGTATACAACGCCGGGGGCAACTACACCGCGTGGACGCTCCCCAGTTCGCTCGTCGGCGACGGATCGACGCTCAACCGGATGGTCCCGGGTCCGGCCTTCCCGTCCTACGCGAGCAAGACGATCACGGCCATCAGCAAGGCCGTCGCCGCCGTGGTCACCACCAGCGTCGCGCATGGATTCACCACCAATGACGGCGTGACCATCGGCGGCACGGACTCGTCCCCGGTCATCGACGGCAACTATCCGGTCACGGTCTTGTCGGCCACGACGTTCAGCGTCCCGGTGGACACCAGCGCGGGCGCGGTGGGCACCACGGGCACCGTCGTCCGGCCCGGCCCCGGGTCGGTCTACGGGCCGTTCAGCGTCTACGGCAGCACCGATGTCCGCCTCCCGGGCCGATGGGACGCCGGGCTGGCGGCCCTCGGCTGCCTCTACGCCATGAGCGTCCGCCTCTCGACGCCGTTCCTGCGCGACGACCAGGGCGAGGCCGACCTGCAAGCCTACCTCCTCTCCCGGGAGATCATCACGTCCCATTCGATCTCCGGCTCCTACAGCGTCCGCATCGACTACCCCGCCGGCGGGCCGTCGGACGTCACGACGGCGTTCGCGCCCCCGGCGGGAACCGGCACGCAGAACGCGGGCACGGTCTTCGCGTCGGCGGCCGGCGACAGCGCCAACTTCGACATCTACATCGAATCGTCCGACCCGCGGCCGGTGGCCATCACGAAGATTCAGCACGCCGGCGAATACGCCCCGAGGCCACGCACTTGAACAAACCCAAGGTCGTCATCATCACCGGCCCGCTCGGCAGCGGCACGAGCGCCGTCGCCGGCGTCGTCAACCGGCTCGGCTTCCCCGCGGCCCTGTGGACAGCGCCCCCGTTCGCCCCCAAGTGGCGGCCGGAGTGGGAGGACCTGGAACTGCTCGGGCTGCTCATGGAGTTGGCCCCGTGGGGCGAGGCACCGGGAGAGAACGAACGGGCCGAGTTTGTTGAGCGATTCAGAGAGATCGTGGATCGTCGGCTGGCCCGTCTCGAACCTCCCGTCCGCAACCTCACCGGCGGCTTCCCGGGCGTCGCGTTCAAGTCGCCCTCGCTCGCCCTGTTCATGCCCGAGATTTTGGCCGTCGTCCCGGACGCCAAGGTCATCGTGTGCATCCGTGACCCCGAGGGGCTTGAACGGTCCTTCTCGGCCCGCCACGCGGTCCTGTTCGCGGACAACCTCCCGGCCGTCCGCGCAACCCAGCAACTCATCATCGACGCCCTGCTGGGCATTCCGGACCTGCGAGTCCGGTATGAACGGCTCGTCGCGGACCCCGCCCGGACCGTGGCGAACATCGCCACCTATCTGGGCGTGAACGACCCGCCCGCAATCGCCGCGGCGGCCGGGCTGATCGAGGGGGGCTGAACTATGGCGGCATTTGTCGCGGCGCTCATCATCGGCGGGGTCTTGGCCGCGGGCGAAGCCGGTCTGGCCTACCGCCAGGCCCAGCAGCAGAACCGCGCGGCCCGGCGGTCGGCAACCATCGCCGGGCGCAACGCCTCCATCCAGGGCAAAGCCGTCAACGATCGCGCGGCGCTCGAGCAGCAGAAGCGGCTCGCGGAATCCGACCGCATCCGGGGCCTGATCCGCACCCGCGTCGGCGAGGCCCAGGGCACGGGCGGCTCCTACGATGCCCTTCTTGGCACCGCCGCCTATGACGACGGGCTCAACCAGGCCATCACCGAGCAAAACCGGGCGGCCCAGGCCGCCGGCGTCCAGAGCGGCGCCGAGGCGCAACTCGCCGAGATCGGCAGCCACATCCAGTCCACCAGCCTCGCCGCCCTCATGGGCGGGTTCCAGGGCGCCCAACAGGGCCTCTCAATCGCCGGTAGCGCGGACAGCCTCAAACACGGCTCGTAAAGGAATCCCAATGATCCACCTGTCTTTGGTCAACCCCCGCTCGGCTGGAACCGGCCCGTTCGATCCCGCCGCGATCCTGAAAGCCCCGGGCGGCGTCCTGTCCTACCCCGCCGCGCTGCGGCATGAGGTCTGGCATTGGCTCCCGGGCGAGGCCAACGGCGATCAGGACATGGTGTTCCCGCAGGGGCTGTCACGGGCGACGATCCAGGCGGCGCAGTCGGTGTGCGCCGACGCCGGATCGGCATGGTGTCCCTACATCGGGACCGAACTCATCCCGACCACGGCGATCGACCGGCACAAGGAACTCATGCCGTACCAGGGCTGCAAATGGATCGGCTTCGACAATGTGCCCGTGGATCATTCGCTCTACGGCGAGAAGCAAGTTCTCGTAAAGCAGGCCCTCGCCAACGGGTTCTCCATCGGTTACGAGGCGAACGCGAATCGGCCCTGGCTGATCGACCTCATCAAGCACCACAAGGGCCGCGTGTGCGTCTTGGCCGAATGGTGGATGTGGAAGGGGATCAGCAAGTGGCTGATGCCGCTCCAGCAGGTGATCGACCTCGGGGGCATCCCGAAGGTGCTGGTCACTCGCTCCGCGCCGCACGCCGACCAAGTTGACCTGGCCGAGTGGGCCAAGGAGAAGGTCCGGAAGTGCCATGAGTTCTCGGCGATACCCGGCGTGGACGTGATCCTGCGGCCGGCGGGTCTGACGGCCGAGCAGGTGGCGGAGGTCGCGGCGATTTGAGCCGCATCCCCCGGCAGCAGATCGGCACGCTGGCGGTGCCGGACCTTTCGACCCCGCCGCCGGTCAGCGGCAAGGCCAGCCTCGCCGTCCAAATGGCCCGGACGCTCGGGGTGATCGGCGACACCGCCGTTGACGCGGGACAGCTCGCGGCCCAGGTGGTCCGCGAGCGGCGGCGGAAAGATGAAAAACTGGCGGTTGACGCGGAACAGCTCGCGGCCCAGGTGGCCCGCGAGCGGCAGCGGGAAGATGAAAAACTGGCGGAACTGGAAAAAGGCCGCGCCCGCATCGACGCATCGACCGACTTCCAGAAAGACCAGCCCCTCATCGCGGCCCGAAACCCGCTCAGCCACGACGAACTCCCTATCTCGCAACTGCTCAATCAGGACTTCGCGCCGCGGCTCGAAAAGCACAGCGCGGCGTACCAGCGGCAGTACCTCGAAACCGCCAAGGCCGCCTACTCCGGCGCGGTGGCCGAACAGGTGCAGAAGCAGAAAAACGAGGACGTTGCCTTCGCCACGAGCAAACTCGCGGCCAACGTGCAGGACGCCCACACGGTCGCGGACGTGCAGACCCAGCTCGGCGAGTACCTGGCCCTTGATCCGAAGCACACCAAAGAGGACTTCTACAACAAGGTAGTAACGCCGGCGCTGCATACCGCGGCCCAGACGGGGAACGCTCCGGCCACAGAAATCTTCACCGAGGCGATGGTCAAGGCGGGCGTCGGCGAAGGCGACATCGAGATCGCCTGGGCGAACCTCCAGACGGCCAAACACAAAGAGCAGGGCGACAAAATCGACGCCTTCAAGGCCGACATCGGGACGTCCCGGCTCGCCGGCGAATCGTTCGACGCCCTGCGCGCCAAGGCGCGGTCCTACCAGCGGGCCGACAGCGGCATTCCCGCCGACACGATCGTCAGCACCATCGAGCACATCGACGCCCAGGAGCGCGAAGCCGTCGGCGGCGCCAGGGCCGACGCCCTCCGCGCCGAACTTAGGCAGTACGAGGCGGCCTTCGACGCGGAGGCCGATTCGGCCGTCCACGCCGGGCAGGGGTTTACGCTCGAAGACCGCACCGTCACGCTCTCGAACGGCGAAGAGAAGAAACTCCAATCTGAGGACGCCATGAAGAAGGCGATGGACCGGGCCTTCGCGCAGATCGCGTCGTCCGAGCCGAATCAAAAAATCGCCTTCGCCAAAATGGCCGATCTTGCCAGCAGCAACGGCTATCAACCGCCACAGTGGAAACGAACACTCGCCGCCGGATACATCGCAGCAACGGAAACCGCTCTCGCTCCCGAGGGCAAGGACACGCCGATTCCGCCCGCAACCGCCGCCGGGTTCGACATTGCAAAGAGGCTCAAGTCCCAAGCCCCGGGTCTCTACGAAACGATGGTCAACGATGAGAAGATGCGGGACCTTTATGAGTCGGCCATGTATTTTCAGGAGGACGCCAGCGACCCAAACGATCAGACAGCCTTGCTCAGTGCCAGACGCATCATGTCCGGCCCAGGGCTCGGGCCTCTCGGCGACATCAAGAACAGGCAACTCGCCAACGCCGCGTCGCACATCACTGATCGGTTGTTCAGAGCGGACGCCAAGAACGGCGGCGAGATCGCGGCCGAGATCGACCGCCGCGCCCGGGTCTTCATCCGCGCGGGCCTCTCGCCGGACGATGCCGTCTACCGCGTCGCCAAGCAGATCGGCGACAGCCGGATCATTATCAACAAATGGGCCGTCCCCACCGGCGACGCGGCCTTGCCCGACGCGGTGCGGGCCAGAATGCCGGAGTTCGCCGCGGACATCATCAAGGCGTGGGCCGACAAGCACGGCAAGGACGAGGGGATCGACGCCTCGGATCTGACCCTCCGGCCCAGCCCGACCACCAGGTTCTGGATGCTCGCCGACGGGCGCACGGGCTTCCCCGTGCGCAACTTCGGCGACTCATCCGAGATGATGTTCGCACCGTCGGACCTGATCCGCATGGCCCAGGAGAAGGACAAGGCCGCCAACCAGAAGATCATCGACCGCCAGAACAAAGCCCAGGATGGGGTGAACAACGCGGACGGGACTTTCCAAGACTTCCCCGGAGCGGGAATCACGGCTTTGCCCTGGATGGAGGGGTTGCGCCCATGATGACCGCCGTGGCTTGTCGGGACGCCGGCAACTTGACGGCTTTGCCCTGGATGGAGGCGTTGCGCCCTCTCCATGACTTCCCAGGCGCGGGTGGCAACATCCAAGACTTCCCCGGAGCGGGAATCCGCCCTTGGCGGGAGCCGCCGGGTCCATGAGCCGCATCCCGAGCCTTCCGTCACCCGTCGCCTCGGCGCCGCTCTGGACGCCGGCGGCCTGGGGGTCCATGAGCCGCATCCCGAGCCTTCCGTCACCCGTCGCCGAACGGGACCGGATCAGGGAC
>JBBRYO010000019.1:0-32296 GCA_038237595.1 Candidatus Limnocylindrales bacterium
CCGCTCCGATCCGGTTGAACAGCGCCGTTGACAGGTGCCGGATGGTCGCATCCGGTGACCAGGCACCCTGGTTGCTGAGCAGCACGATCGTGGCCCCTTCGCGCGGGAAGTACCACATCGCATCGTTGTAACCACGCAAGCTGCCGAGGTGCCCGTAGACCGCGCGGCCGTTGATCACCATCCAGCGCGTGCCGAGGCCGTAGTTGTCGTGGCACTTCCTGACCGACTCCATCTGGTCGAGCAGCGCCTGGGGCACGACCTGTCCGGTGTACAGCAACGACGCCCAGTGCGCCAGATCGCCGGGCGTGGAGACCATGGCGCCGGCGGCCCAGGCGACCGTCGCGGCCGACATCATCGGAAGGGCCGGGCTGCTGAGGGTCCAGTCCGTGTTGTAGAGGTAGGCGTGCGCCCGGTCGGCCGAGGTCGGTTGCTCCGGCTGGAACGCCGTGTGGGCCAAGCCCAGCGGATCGAGCAACCGATTGCGGATGAGGACGGCGATCGACTTGCTCGTCACCAGCTCGGCGACGCGGCCGAGCAGCACGAAGTTGGTGTTCGAGTAGTGATAGCAGGCGCCCGGCGCGCAGTAGGCATGGCGCACCAGCCCGATGATCTCGTTGAAAGTCCAGCGGTGCGACCGGCGCGAGAAGACCAGGTCGTTGTAGCGCGGGTTCTCGAAGTAGTTATAGACGCCGCTCGTGTGGCCGAGGAGCTCGCGGATCGTGATTGCGTCCGCGTGCGGGAAGCTCGGCAGCCAGGTGGAGAGGTGATCGTCGAGCGAGAGCTTCCCCTCGTCGACGAGCTGCATGATCACGGCCGTCACGAATGTCTTGGTGATGCTCGCGATCGCGAACTCCGTGCCCCCATCCGCGGCCTTCGCAGGACTTCGCTGGCGATTCCCCGTGAACCCGATCCAGCTGCGCCCGCCGGACAGCAGCACGGCCACCGAGATGGCAGGCACGTTGTTCTGCTGCCTGGCACGGTCGAGGATCGCCTGGAGTGCGGCGCGTGTGCCCGAATCGAGCCCGCCGACGGCGGGGGCGGGCGGCGTCCCCGACGGATCCTGGCTGGCAGCTGGGCCGGATGGCGTCGGACCGGGTGGCAGCGAGACTCCCGGCGGGGTCGAGGCAGGCTGCGAAGAAGCAGGGCGGCTGGCCTGCGCGGGCGAGCTCTGACCTGCGCCGGCGAACGAGGCGGTTCCGGGTGGCGTGACCGTATCGCTGGTCGAGCATGCCGAGAGGACGAAGACGAGGACCAGGACGCCGAGCGCCGGCGTCCGGCAGCGTCCCGACCGCGTTGTCCGGCCGATCGGTGCGTCAGGCGCCATCTGGCCTCCGGTCCGGGGCGGTGAGGGGGTCACGCTACACTGAGAAGCCGATGTCCGTGCAACCTCTGCGTCCCGAAACCCCGACTCCCACCACTCCGACTCGCGCCGCCGGCCGCAAGCCCTCGGTCCCCGTCAGCTTCACGCCGAGGGCGCTCGACGCCGCCGAGCGCAAGCTCGAGACCGAGCTCCAGGAGCGATACCCACAGGCTGACCTTACCGGTGTCGCCAGCGCGTATCACTTCGCGCGGGAGGCCCACAAGGACCAGAGGCGGGCCAGCGGCGAGCCCTACGTCACGCATCCGCTGGCCGTGGCGCACATCCTGGCGGAGCTGGGCCTCGATCCTGTCGCGGTGCAGGCGGCCCTGCTGCACGACATCCCCGAGGACACCGAGTACTCCCTGACGGACGTGGAGGAGCGCTTCGGCCCCGAGGTGGCGCGGCTCGTCGACGGTGTCACCAAGCTCTCCAAGTTCAGCGCCCGCTCCCACGAGGAGCAGCAGGCGGAGAACATCCGGAAGATGTTCCTTGCCATGGCCGAGGACATCCGCGTGGTCCTCATCAAGCTCGCCGACCGGCTCCACAACATGCGAACCCTCGCCGCGCTGCCCATCGAGAAGCAGCACCGGATCGCGCGACAGACGGCCGAGATCTACGCCCCGTTGGCGGAACGCCTGGGGATCTGGCAGATCAAGTGGGAGCTCGAGGATCTCGCCTTCAAGACGCTCGAGCCGGACGCCTACCGGACGCTGGCAAACCAGCTCGAGACGCATCGCCGGACGCGTGAGACGTACGTCAAGCGCGCCATGGAGGTGCTGGGCAAGGCCCTCAAGGATGCGGGCATCGAGGCGGAGATCTCCGGCCGGCCGAAGCATATCTACAGCATCCACAAGAAGATGGACCGCAAGGGCGCGGAGCTCGGCGAGATCTACGACGTGCACGCCGTGCGCGTGCTGGTCGACGACGTGCGCGACTGCTACGCGGCCCTGGGCATCGTGCATTCGCTCTGGCCGCCCATTCCCGGCCAGTTCGACGACTACATCGCCACGCCCAAGGGCAATCTCTACCAGAGCCTCCACACGGCCGTGGTGGCGCTCGACGGCAAACCCCTCGAGGTGCAGATCCGGACCCACGAGATGCATCGCGTCTCTGAGGTCGGCATCGCCGCGCACTGGCGCTACAAGGAAGGCTCGAAGGTCGACCGCGCCTACGACGCCAAGCTCGCCTGGCTTCGCCAGCTGATGGACTGGCAGCGCGACGTCGCAGACGCAACCGAGTTCGTGGAGAGCCTCAAGCTAGACATCTTCCAGGACCAGGTCTTCGTTTTCACGCCGCGCGGCGATGTCAAGGACCTGCCGGCCGGTGCCACGCCGCTCGACTTCGCCTACCGCATCCACACGGACGTCGGTCACAGCTGCATCGGGGCCAAGGTCAACAACCGCCTAATGCCGCTTGACTACAAGCTCAAGAACGGCGACATCGTGGAGATCGTCACCACCAAGAGCGCCCACGGTCCGTCACGCGACTGGCTGAACATCGTCACCACGACCCACGCCAAGGAAAAGATCCGCCAGTGGTTCAAGCGCCAGCAGCGTGATGAGAACATCGTCCACGGCAAGGCCACGCTCGACCGGGAGCTGCGCCGCCTGGCCCGGACCTCGCTCGATCGCATCGCCGCGGATCGCCTCGCGGAGATCGTCGATCACTACCACTTCGGCTCGATCGACGACTTCTACGCGGCGATCGGCTACGGCGCCGTCAGCCCGCAACAGGTGGTCACCCGGCTCGGCGTTGTCGATGACACGAGCGAGGTCGTGCTGCCGCAGGTGGCGCCGGTCATGCCAGCACGCACCGGCGGCATCCGCGTCAAGGGCGTCGGGGACCTGCTCGTCCGCTTCACGAAGTGCTGCCACCCCATCCCCGGCGATCCGATCGTGGGCTTCATCACCCGCGGCAGGGGCGTGACGGTCCATCTCCAGGCGTGCCCGACCGTGGTCAACGAGAAGGACGTCGCGCGCCTCATCGAGGTGGAGTGGGAGGGCCAGGTGGAGCAGACCTACCCCATCGCCATCCGCGTCGAGGCGTACGACCGGACGGGGCTGCTCTCCGACATCACCAACGTTGTCGCCGACAGCAAGATCAACATCATGGCCGCGCACGTGACCACCCATCCCGACCATCGCGCGACCGTGCAGGCCACGCTCCAGGTCACCTCGGTCACGCAGCTGGCCAAGGTCATGTCGCGGCTGGAGCAGCTGAAGGACGTCTACTCGGTCCAGCGCGACCTGAACTGAGTCCGGTTCGGGCTGCGGACGCCCCGACCCGGTCATGCATTGGTGGTGCTCGTCGAGGAGGCCGTAGCATCCGCGTCAAGACCATTGTCAGTTGCTCGCTCCAGCGAATGACGCTCAGCAGCCTGTCGGCCTGGATCGAGCTACCCGCGATCACCTGGATCGGCTTCGTGCCCCCGTCGACGCCCGACGGGCATCGAACCGCGATCTCATAGGCATTGCCTCCCGATGCGCACTACCCGCCGATATCCATCACCGCCCGCACGCCAAAACACAGGCTGGCGATCGCGAACGTCAGCCCCACGACACTCGCGGGGAACACCACGTACTCGAGCGCGGAGGCGGGGCGCTGCGAGCCATCGGTCGAGTCGGTCACGGGCCCGGCGGCGGAGGAGGCGCGGGCGGAACCGGGTTGGGCGCCGCGGGGATCGGGTTGGATCCCGCGGCCGCCCTGGCGGCGCGCAGGGTGTCGGCGGCGTCGTACGCCTCGACCTCGAAGGCGTTGCCGTAGTAGCGGTTCTTGCCGGCTACGACCGCGGCGCGGCCCGCCTCGAAGTACCGCGGCACGTACATGATCCCGTTGGCGGACCACTGTCGGACGTGGACGACCTCATGCGTGAGCTCGAACTCGTCCAGGTCGCGCCAGGCGAAGATGTCGTGGCCGATCGTGATCGCCAGCCAATTGGACATGAGCACCCGTTGTGCCGGCCACTTGAGCCAGCCCCAGATGTGCAGGCGATACCGGGGCATGGAGGCCGTCATGTCGAAGCGCGCCTCCGGATCAGGCCGTGGCAAGCGTGGACAGGAACCGGTAGACCGGCATCGCGGCCGCGAAGTCCGCGACCAGGATGTCCGGCAGGTCGCGCGAAAAGATCTCCTCGTCGGTCAGAGTTCGCCCGAAGACCACGTCCTTGAGCTTGAGTAGGTCCGCGTGCGGATGGTCTGCCGCGAATCCCGTGGGCACGCGCTTGAGCATGTCGCCATTGATCTTGCCGAAGCGCTTGGCGAACGTCGGATCCTCAAGTGCCTCCATGACGCGCTTGGGATGCGCGTCCACCTCGGCGCGGAACGCCGCGAGGCGCGACGGCTCCGGGTGCCACATGCCGCCGCCGACGAAGCTCTCTTCCGGGGAGAGGTGGAAGTAGCCGCCGGCGCGCGAATGGATCGGCTCGCCCGGGTCCGGCTCATCTTCGACATACGGAAAGTCCGCGCCGATGTTCGTCTTGTACGGGGACTTGTCACGGGAGAAGCGGACGTCGCGGTAGATGCGAAACGGCGAGCGCTTCGGATCCGCCCGCATCGGCAGTCCGCGGGCCTCGAAGCGTACCTGGAGCGCTTCACACAGCGACTCCAGCGGCTGCTTGAGCAGTCGCTCGTACGTCTCCTTGCGCGGACGGAACCAGCTGCGCTCGTTGTTGCCCGCCAGATCGACCAGGAACTGGAGCGCCTCTGGCCTGAACCCCACGAAGCCGGTGCTGCTCACGGCCAAGTCCCTACCTCCGTGGATAAATTGCCTGTTCTTGATGGTAGCGGTCGACTTGGCCCGGGCGGAAGGGCGCCTCGATGATGCGAGGCGGCTTGATGTCGCCGGGCTCGAAAACAGCATAGAGACCGACGCGGCTCGCGCTCAGGCCCTGAGGCTGGCCATGGGAGCGGAGGCGGACCGCGCGGCCTCGGCCATTGCAGCCGAGGATTTCGGTGCGGCAGCAGAAGTCCGGTCGCGCCACGCGAGTTGGTCCAGGATCTGCTCCAACGGAGCCACGACTTCGTGACGCACTTCATCGACGAACCGGTCAGGCAGCATATAGAGGCCTTCGCGCGACAGCAGGGAATCGAGCTGCGGATGCCCTCGTACGAGGCTGCCGAGTCTCGCTAGACTCGGGCCCGATGCCCAGATACCAGGCCCCACGCGGGACCCGTGACCTGCTGCCCGCCGAACGGGTCGTCTTCATGCGCCTCGAGCGACTCGGCCAGGACCTCGCGGCGCAGTACGGGTACCAGCCGATCGAGACGCCGACCTTCGAGCAGAGCGAGGTCTTCGAGCGGGGCGTGGGCGCCGTCACGGACGTCGTCGAGAAGGAGCTCTTCCGCGTCCAGGCGGGCCGCGGCGACCAGGAGCGCGAGCGCTGGGCCCTGCGCCCCGAGCCCACGGCCGGCATCGTGCGCGCCTACATCCAGCACGGCATGCAGACGCTGCCGCAGCCGGTGAAGCTGACCCTGACCGGTCCGATGTTTCGCTACGACCGCCCGCAGGCCGGCCGCTACCGCGAGTTCTGGCAATTCGACGTCGAGGCAATCGGCGATCCCGGACCCGCTGTCGACGCGGAGATCATCGAGCTCGCGCTCCACTTCTACCGGGAGGCGGGCCTCTCCGGCGTCGAGCTGCGCCTGAACTCGATCGGTGATCCGGTGTGCCGGCCCGCCTACATCGAGGCGCTGCGCACTTTCTTCGCCGGCCACACGTCCGAGCTTCCAGAGCTCGAGCGTGCGCGGCTGGCAGCCAACCCCCTGCGGCTGCTGGACTCGAAGGACCCGTTGATGCAGCCGCTCATCGCGGCCGCGCCGAGCATCGGGGACCACCTCTGCGATGCGTGCCGCGAGCACTTCGCGTCGCTGCGGGCGCACCTCGACGCGCTCGGCATCGCGTACCGGCTCACGCCGACCCTCGTCCGAGGCCTCGACTACTACACGCGCACGACCTTCGAGTTCTTCCCCTCGTCGAGCTCCGAGGGCGCACAGGACGCGATCGGCGGCGGCGGTCGATACGACGGCCTGGCGGAGCTGTTGGGCGGCCGGCCTACGCCCGGCATCGGCTTCGGGCTCGGCCTCGACCGCGTGGCCCTGGCGCTTGTGGCTTCCGGTGCGCCGGTGCGGACCCCGCCGGCCGCGACCGTGGTCGTGGTCGGGGCGGACCCCGCCGACACCATCACCCGGCTGCGGATCGCCACGGACCTGCGGGCGGCCGGCATCTCGGCGCGCGCAGACCTGGCGCCTCGCAAGCTGGGCAAGCAGCTCGAAGGGGCTGGGCGCGACGGGGCGCATTTCGCAGTCATCTGCGGCGACGAGCTGGAGGCGAAGCAGGTCCAGCTGAAGGATCTCCATGCCGGCACGCAGCGCGTCGTCAACCTCGCGGACCTCGCGAAAGAGCTGAAACGCGGCGAGACGCAGCACCATCACGGCACGAGCTGACGACTCGGGCGCGGACTCGGCCGCCGCCTGACCGGATACCATTCAGCGTCCCATGAAGACCGCCTACCGTGACATCACCTGCGCCGACGCCAGCCTGGAGCTGGTTGGCAGGGACGTGTCGCTGGCAGGCTGGGTGCACCGGCGCCGGGACATGGGCCAGCTGATCTTTCTCGACCTGCGCGATCGCTACGGCATCACCCAGGTCGTCGTCGACGCCAGGGAGTCCGCGGAGGCCCAGGCGGCCGCGTCCGACGTGCGCAACGAGTACGTGCTGCGCGTCCAGGGAACGGTCGCGAAACGCTTGCCTGGCACCGAGAACCCGAAGCTCGCAACCGGCGCGGTCGAGCTTCGCGCCGCATGGATCGAGATCCTCGCGATGGCGAAGACGCCGCCCTTTGTGATCAACGAGCCCGACGCGGAGATCGACGAGGCCGTCCGCCTCAAGTACCGCTACCTGGACCTGCGGCGCGAGGGCATGCAACGGCGGATCCTGACCCGTAGCCGCCTCGTCAAGGCGATTCGCGACGCCCACCACGATGCGGGCTTTGTGGAGATCGAGACGCCGCTGCTGATCAAGTCAACTCCCGAGGGCGCGCGGGACTTCATCGTGCCCTCGCGGCTTCAGCCGGGCAACTTCTATGCCCTGCCGCAAAGTCCGCAACAGCTCAAGCAGCTGCTGATGGTCAGCGGCATGGATCGCTACTTCCAGATCGCCCGCTGCCTGCGCGACGAGGACCTGCGGGGCGACCGGCAGCCGGAGTTCACCCAGCTGGACCTCGAGATGAGCTTCGTGACCGAGGAAGACGTGATGGCGTGGGTCGAACAGATGGCCATCCGCGTGAGCCGCGAGGTCCTGCCCGATCGGCCGCTCCAGCAGGACCCGCTCCCGCGCCTCACCTACCGAGAGGCCATCGACCGGTATGGCAGCGACAAGCCGGACCTGCGCTACGGCCTCGAGCTGCACGACCTCGGCGAGCAGGCCGCAGGGAGTGGGTTCCGCGTCTTCGACGAGACGCTGGCGGCGGGCGGCCGGGTCTTCGGGTTCGCAGCGCCGGGCATGGGGTCGGCAACACGCTCGCAGATCGATGAGCTGACGGAAGTTGCCAAGCGAGCCGGGGCCAAGGGTTTGGTCTGGCTGGCCGTCGAGGGGGAGGGGACCGTTCGCTCGCCGATTGCCAAGTTCCTGGGCGAAGCTCGGGCGCTCGAGCTGGTGGCCGCGGCGGGGACGAATCCCGGCGACCTCGTGCTTGTTGTCGCAGACGCTGACATCCACGCGCAGGAGGCCCTCGGGCAGCTGCGTGTCGAGGTCGCCGCGCGACTGAAGCTGGCAAAGCCGGACGTGCTCGCCTACGCGTGGGTCCATCGCTTCCCGATGTACCAGTGGGATGCCGAGCGCCGGCGCTGGGACGCCACCCACAACCCGTTCAGCGGCGTCGTCCCTGAGGACGAGCCCCTGCTGCGGACGACGTCAGGCGATCCCTACAGGCCGGACCCCGGGGACCCGGCGGGAACGGCGCGGGCGCTTCAGTACGACCTCGTGCTCAACGGCTGGGAGGTCGGCGGCGGATCGATCCGCTTCCACAAGCGCGAGCTGCTCGCACTGTCCTTCGCGTTGATGGGCCACTCCCCCGAGGGGATGCAGGAGAAGTTCGGCGGGATCCTCGAGGCGTTCGAGTACGGCGCGCCGCCGCACGGTGGGATCGCCATCGGCATCGACCGGTGGGCCGCGCTGCTCACCGACCAGGTCAACATCCGCGAGGTGATGGCATTCCCCAAGACCTCGTCGGGCACCGACCTGATGCTGGAGGCGCCGTCGCCAGTTGATCAGGCTCAGCTCGATGAGCTTGGCCTGGCGCTCAAGCCGCGGCGTCAGTGAAGGCGGTGCACCGAGCCGTGCAGGCGCGTGACCTGCGGTCTGGCCGGGTCTGCTGTCCCCTCGGGTAAGTCCTCGATCCCGGAGGTCGCCGCGGCCGAAGGGTCGAGCTCGGTCGGCGACTCGGGCGGCGAGGGCGGCCGATGGCCCCACGGAACGTCGGGGTCTTCCTCCTGGACGCCGACCGGCCATGGATCGGCACGCCATGGACTCACCAGTCCCCGCATGCCGGTCGCACCGCGCGAGCTCACCCAGGCGCCGATGACTGCGATCGGCACCGAGCACACGAAGATCTGTGCCACGCCGATCAGGAATTCCATGCGTTCGCCACCTGCCGAGGAAGGTCGCTGCTCATCGTAGACCCCCTGCATCCGTCCGCCAAGCCAGGGCCAGGTCCGGCGATCGCGGGTTCGAGACGTTTCCGCCGAAGCTCAGGATGGAGTTGCCGTCGAAATCGGTCAGGCAACCGCTCCCGGGCACGCCGTAGATGTCAGGCGGCCGTGTGCTGGCGCTGCCCTACGGCACGTCGATCGAAAAGCTGACCGTGCTGCTCTTGCCGATCCCGAACGTGACGGGCGGCTGATGCTCATTCCGTGGTCTGGTGCCCGGGGCGAGGTGGCGCGTCCGCTATTGGTCGGGGTCGGTTGCCTGCCCGTATGGCGCGAGTGCCGGTCCCTCGAGCGGGGAGTCGTCCTCGTGCTCGGCCGCCGCCGCGCCCCATTCCGGCGGCGCCACGACAGGCCCGGGTGGGCCCTCGTACTCAGGAAGCTCCTCGCGCGGCGTGGACCGATCGTGCGTGACGCCGGGGTCTCCAAGGTCGATCAACCGCACCGGCGCGCCGAGCCGCACCAGGTCGTCGAGGATGTCGTCGGGCATACGGTGGGGCGCGACCGCGGCCAGGAGAGCGGCGTGAACGACGGGCACGAGCACCGGCCAGCCGGGCTCGCCGCGCCAGGTCGGCCGCAGCAAGCTCTGATCGTCCATCCCGTGCGCCTGGATCATCGAGGTGATCGTCTCCGCGTCCGCCCACACCAGTCGCGCGGGCCAGATGATCGCCGCGTCCGTCTCTCCCACGCTCTCGCGCGCCACGGCGATGCCTCGGGCGATCTGTGCGACGGGGCCGCCCTCCATCGGAGCGGGCTCGGCCAGCACGGCGCCCGAACCGGCGAGCGCGGCCGCGACCTGGCCGTCCACGTCCGGGGCCACGACCACGATCGGCACCGCGCCGCCGGACCAGGCAATCTCGACCAGCCGTCGCACGGTCCGCCGCCCGGCGGCATCGGCCAGCGCGGATTCGACGGAAGCGGCGAGGATCACCGCGGCGACCGTCATTGCGGCGGCGTGTATCGGACCGACTCGCCGGCGTCGGCGCTGTCATCCAGGGCGCCGGCTTCGTCGTGTCCCTCATCGTCCCAGCCCTCGTCCTCCCGCAGCGTGTACGTGGGCTCGCGGCCGTGCAGGTCTTCGTGGGTGGGGATGGCACGGGCGCCCGGCGGCGACTCGGACGCGCGCCGAGTTCGTCGCTCAGCGGCGGTCGCGCCGACGCGCCGGAACGAGGCGCGCAGCCGTTCGGTGAGCGCCCCGAGGGCCTCCGTTGCGGGCGTCGCGGACCCCTGGACGGTGGCAGTCGCGTGGTGGGCGTGGTGCCAGCGCCGGCGCCGCGGTCCGGGCAGGAAGATGCCTCCCACGATGCCGAGCGCGGCAGACCCGAGCGCAACGATCTGGAGTGCCAGCCCCAGGGCGTCCGAGCGCACGACAGCACCCGCGATCCCCGTCGAATCGGGCTGGACCGACACCAGCAGTGCGAACAGCGAGAGGAGGAGCAGCGGCACGTTGACGAGGGTCATGAGGGTGCCGGGCCCGCCGAAGAGCCACAGGCCGTATCCGGCCACCGTCCCAAGAGCGAGCACGCCGAGCACGCCTGCGGCAAGGCCCGGCTGTCCCGTCTGCACCGCGAGGAGGAGGCAGACGCCGGCAAGGTAGGCCTGCCCCAGGGTCACGACGATCTCGAAGGCGACCACCTCCGGCGCCCTGTGAAGCGGCTCGTGGTGGACCAGGTCGGACACGGCCTCCAATCCTCTGGCTGTTCGACTCCCACCGAGGATACGGCGGTCACGTGAGTCCCGTGAGACAATGCAGGCCTCCCGATGAAGACCGCACCCCGTCTGACGCTGCCCGCCAATCCCAACACGACCCCGCCCGACGCGCCGCCCATCGCTCGAGCCGACCTGCGAAATCTCGCAATCGTCGCCCACGTCGACCACGGCAAGACCACGCTCGTGGACGCGATGCTGCGCCAGACAGGCTCGTTTCGGGTCAACCAGATCGTGGCCGAGCGAGTGATGGACTCGATGGACCTCGAGCGCGAGAAGGGCATCACGATCCTCGCCAAGCAGACAAGCGTTCAGTACGGTCCGGTGCGCCTGAACATCGTGGACACGCCGGGGCACGCGGACTTCGGCGGCGAGGTCGAGCGAACGCTGCTGATGGTCGATTCGGTGCTGCTGCTGGTCGACGCCGCGGAGGGGCCGCTGCCGCAGACGCGTTACGTCCTCAAGAAGGCCATGGCGCGCCACCTGCCGGTCGTCGTCGCGATCAACAAGATCGACCGTTCCGACGCGCGGCCGGCCGAGGTGGTCGACGCGGTCTACGAGCTCTTCATGGACCTCGGCGCGACCGATGCCCAGATCGATTTTCCGATCGTCTACACCAACGCAAAGCTGGGCACGGCCACGCCCGACCTCGCCGTTCCGGGCAAGGACCTGCGGCCGCTGCTCGACCTCCTGGTCGAGCACACGCCGGCGCCCGTATTCCGGCCCGGGCACCCCCTCCAGCTCCTCGTCACGAACCTTGCGGCCAACGACTACGTAGGCCGCATGGCCGTCGGGCGGCTGTGGAACGGCACGATCCGAATGGGCCAGCGCATCACCGTTGTGCGCGAGGAGGCCGATTCCACCGACGGCAGCGTCGAGCCGGGCCGCACGGTGACGCTCACCGGCACGGTGACGTCCCTGACAACGGCGCGCGGCATCGAGCGCGAGGAGATCCGCGAGGCCGGACCGGGCGAGATCGTGGCGGTCGCCGGCCTGCCCGAAGTCACGATCGGCGACACGATCACCGATCCCGGCGACCCGCGCCCGCTTCCGCGCCTCGACGTCGATGAGCCGACGCTGCGAATGACGTTCGGCGTGAACACTTCACCGCTCTCCGGACGGGACGGCAAGCTGCTCACCTCGCGGCAGATCAAGGCGCGACTCGAGCGCGAAGTCCTGGGCAACGTGTCGGTCGAGGTGCGGCCGACCGAGTCGGCGGACACGTTTGAAGTGCGCGGCCGCGGCGAGCTCCAGCTCGCGGTGCTGATCGAGCAGATGCGCCGCGAAGGGTACGAGCTCCAGGTGTCGCGCCCCGAGGTGCTGCTGCGCGAGGAGGACGGCAAGGTTCGCGAGCCATACGAGCGTGTCACAGTGGACATCCCGCCCGAGTTCATCGGGACCGTGAGCCAGTCACTGGCAGCGCGCAAGGCCAAGCTCGAGCAGATGACCACCGATGCGGATGGACGCGTGCGCATGGAGTTCGTGATGCCGATGCGCGGCCTCGTCGGATACCGCGGCGAGCTGCTTACGGAGACGCGCGGCACCGGGCTGCTCCACCAGATCGGGGAGGGGTACGGGCCGTGGGCGGGGGACGTGACCCACCGCACCTCCGGCGTCCTGGTCAGCGACCGGTCCGGCGTCTCGAACGCCTACGGCCTCTTCAACCTCCAGGAACGCGCCTCGATGATCATCGGCGCCGGCGAGGAGGTCTACGAGGGCATGATCGTCGGCGAGAACAGCCGTCCCGGCGACATGGACGTCAACCCGACCAAGGAAAAGAAGCTCACCAACATCCGGACCCACAGCCACGACGACGCGCTCCACCTGGTGCCGCCGCCGCCGATGACCCTCGAATCGGCCATCGAGTTCATCGCGGGCGACGAGTTCGTGGAGGTCACTCCGAACACGATCCGGCTGCGCAAGCGAGCGCTCTCCCTCCACGACCGCCGCCGCGGGCGCGGCCGAGAGGCGGACATCCGGAGATCCTCCGAAGAGGACTGAAGGACGCTGGCAGACGGGAGCCAGCCTCGCTGAGTTGGTCGTTTCCCAGGCGCGGTAGCCGATGTACCAGGGCGTGTGCGTCGTCACGATGCCGTAGTCGGGCTACTCCTGCCCTGATCAGGTCGCGTGCCTGGCGGACGTGCGGCCCCCCTGACGGTAGCTCGGCGTGCCCGGGTCCCGGCGCCGCCAGGCCATGTGGAGGAGGACCGTCGCCCACATGCGGTAGGGGCGCCATCGATCGGAGATCTCGGTCCATTGAGCGTCGTCGGGGGCCGAGGGAAGGTCGTAGAACTGGCGGACGGCCTCGCGACTGATCGCGTCCTCGGTCGGGATCGTGTCGGGCATTCCGCAACCGCGCATCAGGATGCCCTGCGCGGTCCACGGGCCGACCCCGGGCAGGTCTCGCAACCGGGCGAGCGCCTCGTCCTCTGGGAGTGCCGCCAACGCGGCCGTGTCCAGTTTCCCGTCCAACGCCGCCTGCGCGAGCCCGCGCACCCGCTTGACCTTCTCCGCGCTGATGCCCGGCACGGACTCGATCCCGAGGAGCGCTTCGGGTCGCGGGAACGCGCTGACGGTCTGGCCGCCGATCTCAATGTGGTCGCCGTGCTCGTCCGCCAGCCAGCGCTTGACCTTGGCGCCCTGGCGCATCGAGATGCGCTGGCCGATCACGAAGTTGGTGGCGGCCTCGTACGCGGAGTAGAAGCAGACCGGTCGCAGGTACTGGTATTGCTTCTGGAGCGCACCGACGATCGGATCGCGCTTCCCGACCACCGGCCAGCCCGAGCCGTCGTGGTCGAGGGATAGCGATCGAGCGGCCTGCGCCTTGACCTGCTCGACCTCGTCGGACCCGGCGACGTCGCCCTGGACCACGCCGTCCGCGTCCTGCCACAGGTTGACCGCTGCGCTCGAACGCCAGCCCTCGACCGGAAACGCCATGAGGAGCACCGGCCCGGACGCTCCAGGTGCGTGCGCGCCGAGCCCCGGCGCGAAGCCGCCGGCGAAGTCCTGGGCCGCTTCGAGGTGGAACGGTCCGCGCGGAGTGATCGTGAAGGTGGACATGGCCGGAGTGTAGATGGCCTGGCGCCTACAATCGCCGCGTGACCGTTTACCTCGACCATGCCGCGACGACGCCGCTCCGCCCCGAGGTCCTCGAGGCCATGCTCCCGGTGCTGACGGAGGGTTACGGCAACCCTTCGTCGCCGCACGCGATCGGCCGACGGGCCCGCGCCGCGCTCGACGAGGCTAGGGAGACCATGGCCCGCAGGCTGAACGCCCAGCCGCGCGAGGTCGTCTTCACGTCGGGCGGCACCGAGGCCATCAACCTGGCGCTCAAGGGAGCCGCGTGGGCCGGCAAGGGCATGGGCAATCGCATCGTGACCAGTGCCGTCGAGCACCACTCGGTCCTCTACGCGCTGCGGCACCTCGAAAAGTTCGGGTTCGAGGTCGTGGTGCTGCCCGTCGACCGCTATGGCCGGCTCGACCCGGACCACCTGACCGCCGCACTGACCGAGAAGACGATCCTCGTCTCGCTCCAGCTGGCCAACAACGAGGTGGGCACGCTCCAGCCGGTGGCAGAGCTCGTTCGCCGGGTCCGCGGCCACACTGGCGTGCTGATCCACCTCGACGCCGTCCAGGCAGCCCCGTACGTCGACATCGACGTGCAGACCCTGGACGTCGACCTGGTGTCTCTGGCGGCCCACAAGTTCGAAGGGCCGAAGGGAGCCGGCGCCCTGTGGCTGCGCCACGGGACCGCGATCCTGTCGCAGATCCACGGCGGCAGCCAGGAGCGCTACCGGCGCGCCGGCACCGAGGACGTGGCGGGGGCCGTCGGCATGGCGGTCGCCTGGGACCTCGCGTGTGCCGAGCGGCCCGCCACCGTCGGGCGGCTTCGGCGCCAGCGCGACCGGCTCCGGGAAGCGGTACTTGCCGCCCCGAACGTCGAATTGACCGGCCACCCCCGACAGCGCCTTCCGGGCCATCTCTCGGTGGTCGCGCGCGACGTGGACGGGGACGCCCTGGTGGTGACGCTGGACCTCGATGGCCTGTGCTGCTCCACGGGCTCCGCGTGCACGACCGGATCGAGCGAGCCCAGCCACGTGCTGACGGCCATGGGCTTTCCCGACGAGGAGGCCCGCGGGTCGCTGCGCCTGACGCTCGGGCGAACTACCACCGACGAGGAGATCGATCGAGCGATCGCGGTCATCCCCGAGTCGATCGCCCGGCTTCGCTTCGGTTCGGCTGCGCTGGCCGCCGACCCCCTTGGCCAGGGAGTCGTGGCCTGAGCCGACCCCACCGTCGGGGTCGATCGGTCGGATGGCCATGAGCGAACGAGTGCTGGTCGCGATGTCCGGTGGCGTGGATTCGTCCGTGGCGGCGGCACTGCTGCATGACCAGGGCGTCGATGCGGTCGGGGTCTGGATGCGCCTGCACGATGTGGCCGACACGTACAGCGCCTTCAACAAGAGCTGCTGCTCGCTGGATGCCGCAGACGACGCGCGCCGGGTGGCCGGACAGCTGGGGATTCCCTTCGCCATCCTCAACCTGGAGCGCGAGTTCGCGGCGGGCGTGCTCGAGCCCTTCATGGCCACGTATCTCGACGGCCGCACCCCGAGTCCCTGCGTCGACTGCAACACTTACGTGAAGTTCGGCGCGCTGCTCGGCCGTGCGAGGCACCTCTACGGATGCGACGCTGTCGCAACCGGGCACTACGCACGGATCGACGAGGTCGAGGACGTGGCTGCACACGAAGGCCGCCGCTACCGGCTGCTGAAGGGCCGCGACATGGACAAGGACCAGAGTTACTTCCTCTACGGATTGCGTCAGGACCAGCTGGCGGGCACACGCTTCCCGCTCGGCGACCTGACGAAGCCCGAGGTGCGGGACGTGGCGCGGCGTCACGGCCTGGCCACTGCGGAGAAGCCGGAGAGCCAGGAGATCTGCTTCGTGCCCGGCGGCGACTATCGCGAGACACTCCGCGAACGGGCCGGCTGGAAGGAAACGCCCGGGCCGCTGCGAGACGTGGACGGGGCCATCCTGGGGCTGCACCGCGGGGCGGCCGCGTACACCGTCGGCCAGCGCACCGGGCTCGGCGTGGCGCTGGGCGAGCGGCGCTACGTCGGCTCGATCGATGCGAGCGCGAACCTTGTCACCCTCGCACGCCGGGAGGACCTCAACAAGCGGAGCTTCTGCGTGGAGGGCGTGAGCTTCGTGGCGGGTGCGCCCCCTGAGCGTGCCGCGTTCGAGGCCGAGGTCCGGATCCGCCATCGCGGCGAGCCGGTGTCGGGCGTCGTCACCCGCGCTGACGACTCGCAGCCGGATCGCGCCGGCCGCTGGTCGGTCGAGCTCGAGCGCCCTGCCTGGGCTCCCGCGCCTGGACAGGCTGCCGTGTTCTATCGCGGTGACGAAGTCCTCGGTGGGGGGCGCATCGCATGACCTTTCCGGACGTCGGACCCGCGCTCGTGCTGTCGCTCGTCGTCGGAGCCTTCCACACCTGCCTCTACATGCTGCTGCGCGGTGCGGCGGGCGTGCGGATCCTGCTGATCCTCCTTGCCGCGGTCCTCGGTACGCTTGCGGGGCAGGCGCTCGGGGCTCGGCTGGGGGACCCGGTTCGACTGGGCGACTTCAGCCTGCTCTGGGCGTCCATGCTTGCCTGGGTCGGCATCGGTATCGTCGCCGTGGCCACGACCCTCGGGCCCTCGCGGCAGCGCGGATGAGCGGGTTCGCGCGATGACCACCCAGGACCTGGCCATGGTCGTGATCGCGATCTCGGCCGCGGTGGTTGCCGGCGCTTTCGTGCTCATCGCGATCTCGGTGCGTGGCCTCAGCCGGGAGGCGGGAGACATCGCGGAGCACAGCCAGGCGCTCATCACGATCCTCGAACGCGACCTGCCGCCGACGATCCAGCAGGTCCGCGTTCTCGGCGTCAGCATCTCGGAGCTCACCGCGGCAGCCACGCCGTCAATCGAGCGCTTGGATGCCCTCCTCGACGAGGCGGAGGCCACCCTGGTCGCCGTTCGCGAGGTCTCGAGCTCGCTGAACGGCCTCGTCGGCGGCCCGGCCGCCACCGTTTCGAACGTCAAGCGCTCCGCGAGAACCCTCGGCGAGGGAGTGATGTCCGGAGCGGATCGAATCCGGCGCGCCATCTCCCGCGACGACGACGAGGACGGCTCGAAAGGCTAGTCGCGCCCAGGGTCCGCATCAACGTCGGCGGAGGCCCGCTCGTTCGGTACACTCGGACGGATGCCCGAGTCAACTCTCCAGCAGCCCGGCGATGCCCCTCGGATGCAGCCGCTGCCTGCCTCCGAGATCCGCCGGCGCTTTCTCGACTTCTTCGCCGCGCGCGGTCACACGATCGTGCCCAGCGCAAGCCTTGTCCCGGCCGGCGACCAGACGCTGCTGTTCACCAACAGCGGCATGGTGCAGTTCAAGGACGTGCTGCGCGGCGTCGAGAAGCGGTCCTACAAGCGGGCCGTCGACGTGCAGCGGGTGCTCCGCGTCGCCGGGAAGCACAACGACTTCGAGGAAGTGGGCCGGACAACTCGTCACAACACGTTTTTCGAGATGCTCGGCAATTGGAGCTTCGGCGACTACTTCAAGCGAGAAGCGATCCACTGGGCGTGGGAGCTGCTCACGCAGGAGTTCGGGATCCCGGGCGATCGACTGGCGGCGACGACCTACAGGGACGACGAGGAGGCCAGGGCGGTCTGGCGCGATGAGATCGGCCTGCCCCCCGACCACATGGCCGTCTGGGGGGACGTCGAGAAGGGCGACGACAAGAACTTCTGGCGCATGGCCGATACCGGGCCGTGCGGGCCGTGCAGCGAGATCCACTACGACCGCGGCGCCGAGTTCTCGGAGGGCCCGCAGTGCATCCCGGACCATAGCGAGACCTGCCCGCGCTGGCTCGAGATCTGGAATTTGGTGTTCATGCAATTCGACCAGCAGCCCGATGGCCGGCGCGTCCCGCTGCCGTTCAAGAGCGTCGATACGGGAATGAGCCTCGAGCGCCTGGCGTCCGTCCTCCAGCGCGTGCCATCAAACTTCGACACGGACCTGTTCACGCCGATCCACGAGCGCATGCGGGAGCTGCTCGGGCATGACCCCGCCGCCTTCGAGGAGGAGCGCTTCAGCTACCAGGTCATCGCCGATCACTCGCGGGCGATCGCCTTCCTGATCGCCGACGGCGTGCTGCCGTCGAACGAGGGACGCGGGTACGTCCTGCGGCGGATCATCCGCCGCGCCGTGCGGCACGGCCGGCTCCTCGGCCGGCGGGAGCCGTTCCTCGCCGAGACGGCGAAGGTCGTGCTCAAGTCGATGGGTGACGCCTACCCGATCCTGGTGGAGCGGCGTGACGTGATTCTGGGCACGATCGTCAGGGAGGAGACGGCTTTTGCCCGGACGCTGGACGCCGGCACAGTCCTGCTGGAAGAGGCGCTCATCCCGGTGACCAGCGCGGAGCGAACGGTCGGTCGTTCCTTCGAACATCTCCCGGCGGACGCGCCCGTGCTGCCGGGCGACGTTGCGTTCCGGCTGCATGACACGTACGGGTTTCCCATCGACCTGACCGTCGAGCTCGCCGGCGAGTACGGGGTCCGGGTGGATCGCGCCGGGTTCGAGGTCGCCCTGGGCGAGCAGCGCGATCGAAGCCGCTCCGGCAAGAAGGCCGGCCTTGCGCGCCAGGCTGAGCTTGTCGCCCTTTACGACTCAATCGTGCGCCAGTCCGGCGAAACCACGTTCGTCGGCTACGACACGACGGCGAGCGAGGCGAGGGTGGTGGCCATCCTCCGCGACGGAACCGAATACCAGGAGCTCGAGGCCAAGCCGGAAGTCGAGCTGCGCACCGATGCCGCCGCCGAGGCAGAGCTCGTGCTGGATCGCACGCCCTTTTACCCGGAGGGTGGCGGGCAGGTCGGCCACCGGGGAGTCATCTGGGTCGGGGATCGCTCCGAGGCGGACGCCGACGCGGCGGGACAGCGGGAAGCGGATGGCGACGCGGCGGGACAGCGGGAAGCGGCGGCCACCGGCGCGACGGGTGCCGGTGTGCCGCTCTTCACCGTGGAGGACACGCAGCGGCCGGTCGGCGGCCTGATCGTGCACCGGGGGAAGTTGCATGGCCGCGTGGTCGTGGGGCAGGTCGTGCGCGCCCAGGTGGACGCGGTCCGCCGCGCCCGAACAATGCGCAATCACACTGGTACGCACCTGCTGCATCGCGCGCTGCGCCACACGGTGGGGGAGAGTGCCCGTCAGGCCGGCTCGCTCGTGACGCCGGACTACCTGCGGTTCGACTATCCCTTCGATCGGCCGCTCACCGAGGAAGAGAAGCGCAGCGTCGAGCGCGAGGTGCGACGCGTGATCCGCGAAGACAGCCCGGTGACGGTCGAGTACATGAGCATGGCCGAGGCAATCGCCGCCGGTGCCGACGCGTTCTTCGACGAGAAGTACGGCGAGCGCGTGCGCACGGTCCGGGTAGAGGGCTACAGCCACGAGCTCTGCGGCGGGACGCACTGCCGCGCCACGGGACAGATCGGCGGGTTCGTGATCACCGGCGAGCGCAGCATCGGCTCCGGGATGCGCCGCATCGAGGCGGTCACGGGAGATGCGGCCGATCGGCTCGTCGAGCAACGGCTGGCGCTGCTCGGTCGAGCGGCCGCTGCCGTGGGGGCCCAGACGCCAGATGCGCTGCCCGACAAGGTCGCCGAGCTCCAGACCCGCGTGCGTGACCTCGAGAAGCGCGTCCGCAGCGGTGTGGTGGCAGGCGGTCCGCTGCGCCCGGCGGAGCTCGTGCGCTCGGCCGAATCCGTGGACGGGACCCGATTCCTCGCCTACGCCGCGTCGTTCGACTCGATGAGTGACCTCAAGGCCTATGCCAAGGACGTCCGAGGCGTGCTCGGAAACGGCGTGATCGCACTCGCCCTCCAAGCGGACGAGCCGCGACTGTTCGTGACCGTCAGCGACGACCTGGTACAGCGCGGCGTGTCGGCGGGGCAACTGGTCGGAGCAGGCGCTCCGGTCATCGAGGGCAGGGGCGGAGGCCGCCCCGAGATGGCCGAAGCTCGCGGAGTCCGTCGCGATCGGCTCCCCAGCGCGCTCGAAGCCATCCGCGAGGCGCTCGCCAGGTCGCTCGCCGGTGGTGAGGCCCCTGGCGGGCCTACACCCGAGCCGGCGGCCGAGTGACGGGACGGTTGGGGATCGTGAGCGCGTCCCCCACGGGGTTACCCGCGGCACGCCATACCGGTCGGGGCATGCGCTGTCCCGGGGGTGAGGTAGGCGGCCCGGAGGGAATTCGTGCCGATCGGTCCAGTCGGGGCATGACGGGTGCCGGCGATGCGGCGCCGGCCCGCGAGTTCAACCATAGGCGCGCCTGGCGGACGTTATCCAACAGATCTCGGTCCCGAGGGTGCCTCCACCCGGGCTTGACGCCGCTTCGAGGGGTGGGAGTAGTCCAAAAACGGCTGGCTATCACGGGAACTGAGCGCTCTGGAGTGCGTTTCGAGGCCGCGACAGCCGAGCGCCCCTGGATAACGTCCGCTATGGCGACATATGGCTGTTTTCCCGCCGCGCCACGGCCGCTTACCACTCCCACCTGCGCCGCCGCGCCACTGGTCGAAGGAAGTGCCTCTCGACTCGCGTCTGACCCTCTCCGTGTTGCGCCCGTTCCCATCAGCCGCACCGCGCCGCCGGCCGCCGCCGCTTTTCCCCGGGCCGGCTGACCGCCCGTGGCCTTCTGGCGCCGCCTGCTGCAACGCGACGAGAGTGCGGCGCTGGCCGCCTGCACGTCACTCGACATCGGCACGGAGTTTGCCAAGGCGCTCGTCTTCGAGATCGACCGCGACGGACACGGCATCGTCCACGGCGTCGCCCGCAAGCGCCAGGGCCTCTCGCACATGCAGTCGGGAACCGTGGCCGACATCCGCGCCGTGGTCGACAACTGCCAGGTCGCCCTCCAGGAAGCCGAGGAGATGGCAGGCTTTCGGTCCACCCAAGTGGTCATCGGAATCGCCGGGGAGCTGGTCAAGGGCTTCACCACGAGCCACAACCAGGAACGCAAGCGACCCGACCAGCCGATCACCGAGCAGGAGCTCCAGAAGCTGATCGACGGTGTCCAGCACGAGGCCATGCGCGACGCGGAGCGGTCAATCACCTGGGAGAGCGGCCTGCCGAACGTGGACATCCGGCTCGTCCACGCGGCCGTCACGGGCGCCACGATCGACGGGTATCCGGTCACGAACCCCGTCGGCTTCCAGGGCCGGCACGTGAAGATCAGCGTCTTCAACGCGTTCGCCCCGCTGATCCACCTCGGCGCGCTCCAGACCGTCGCGAGCCAGCTCGACCTGGAGCTCCTGGCGATCGTGGCGGAGCCCTACGCGGTCGCCCGCTGCCTCGGCGGTGACCAGGTCCAGCAGTCCGGCGCGCTCTTCATCGACGTCGGCGGCGGCACCACCGACATCGCGGTCCTACGCCAGGGCGGCGTCGAGGGAACGCGCATGTTCGCGCTCGGCGGCCGTGCCTTCACCAAGTCCCTGGCGGATCGCATGGAGCTGCCGTTCGGCCGCGCCGAGGAGCTGAAGATCGACTACGCCAAGGGGGTCGCAGTCGATCGCGCCGACGAGGTCCAGGGGATCATCTCGGAGGACGTGGCGGTCTGGGCGGCGGGTGTCGAGCTCGTTCTGGAGGAGTTCGGAAAGAACGGCCTGCTGCCGGGGCGCATCTATCTCTGCGGTGGCGGATCGCGCCTTCCGGAGATCGCGGGGGCGCTGCGCCAGCCCGCGTTCGCCAGGCACCTGCCGTTTGCTCGACCTCCCCAGGTCGACATCATCGCGCCGGGGCAGGTCGAGGCCATCGACGACGCCACGGAGCTGTTGGTCGACCAGCAGGACATCACGCCGCTGGCTCTCGCCTATCAGGCAATCGAGATGGCGGCGCCCGAAGCGCCGCTCGACACCGCACTCAGGCGCGTCCTGCGGGTGATGCGCGTCTAGGTCAGACTCAGCGCGTCGCATGAGTGTCTGCTATCTCGAGGTCGACGACGAGATCACCGATGCTGTCGCCAGGTTGCGAGCGGCACGCGATGGTCGGGTCGTGGTCGTCCTCCCACCCGGTTCCCGCATCGGCACGAGCCGTATCAACTTCCGTCTGCTCGCGCGCGAGGCGGAGACTCGAGGGATCGCCATTGCCCTGGTGAGCGGCGATTCGGGGGTACGCGCACTGGCCGTCTCGGCCGGCATGCCAACCCACGGCACGGTCGCGGAGGCGGAGGCGGCACTCGGGATTCCGGTCGATGGATCGGACGGCGCGGCTTCATTGCGCGAGGTCGCGCCATCACTGCCGGCCGTCGTCGGCCCCAGGGCGAACCACCCCCCAACTGCGGATGGCGCCGCGCCCGCGGACGTGGTTCGTGCCACGGCGGTCGCGCCAATCGCTGGAGCCGTCGCGGCAGGTGCAGCCCCCGTAGCCGCGCCCAGGACCGGACCGCTCGGCAAACCCCCGCTCCTGCCGAACGGGTTCGTCCCCGGCGGCCCCGTGGGCCTCGGTCCGGGCGGCCAACTCGGCCCACCCCCGACGAGCGGATTCGCGGTCACACCGAGAGCGACCGCCGGCTCCGTAACCCATCCGGGTGGCTTTGGCGACCCGATGCTGGCGGACCCGCGAGCCCTCGAGGAGGCGGACCGCGCTCGCGCCAAGCGCCACGGCCGCGGTCGTGCCCGGCGTCTCATCGGGTTGTTCATCCGTCTGGCCCTGGTCGCCGCGTTCCTCGGCGCTGCGGCCTACGGCGCCTACCTGTACCTGCCCACGGCCTCGATCCAGGTCACGCCGACGACTCGCCCGTTCGGGCCGCTGACCGTGACGGTGACCGCGGATCCGAGCGTTGCGGTGAAGGACTCGGCCGCGGGCGTCATACCGGCCGAAAGCGTCCCGATTCCGTTGAGCGTCACGGACTCCTTCGCCGCCACCGGGACCCAGGTGAACCTCACGAAGGCGACGGGAACGATCCGCTTCACCAGCCAGAACACCGTGACCGACGTGATAGTGCCCGATGGCACGACGCTCTCCACCACCTCCGGAATCGACTTCGAAACGACGCAGCCGACGACGCTTCCCCGTGCCACGGTTTCCGGTACCACGATCACGCCGAGCACGGCAAACACGCCGATCCGCGCGCTGAAGCCCGGGCCGGACGGCAACGTCGACGCCGGAACGATCACCGTGGAGCCACCCATCCTCGGGACGGAGCAGGTCCAGGGCACCAACCCGCAGCCAACGACGGGCGGCAAGAAGACGCAGTCGCTGGTGGTGACGCGGGGCGACTACGACGGCGCAGTCCAGGCGCTCACGAGGCAATTGCAGGCCCAGCTTGGCCTGGTACTGAAGGACCCCGCGACGACGCCGCGCGGCCTTCAGCTCTTCCCCGAAACTGCCACTCTCGGAAAGGTCGGCACCGACAAGGCCGCCTCCGACCTCGTCGCCATAGCCACCAACATGTTCGACCTCACTGCCGACAGCCAGAGCTCGGCATTGGCCGTCGATCCAACCCAGATCGAGTCCGTCGCCGCGGGGCAGCTGACGGGCTCGGCTCCCACGGGCGTGCGCATCTTCGCCGACACGGTCCGGACGCAGGTGTCGCCGGGGATCGTGAGCGGGAACCGCATCGTCTTCGAGGTCACGGCGACGGCGCAGCAATACGCCCCGATCGACGCGGAGGTGCTCAAACACGATATCCACGGCAAGACCGTTTCGGAGGCGCGGTCCATACTTGCCGCCTACGGAACTGTCGAGGTCTCGGTCTGGCCCGACTTCATCCCCACGATCCCGGATGATGAGCGGCGCATCAATGTGGCCATCGACGACCCCCAGATCTCCCAATGAGGACCGCTGAGTGACCGACCGCCCGATCACGCTGCCCCACCTGTCCCGCGGTTCCGCGCTCCTCGAGGACGCCGCGTGACTGCGTTGCTCGGCCTGGACGTGGGTGAGCGCCGCATCGGCGTGGCCGTCGGCGATCCGGCCAGCGGACGGGTGCGCGCCCTGGCCACGATCCGGCGTGGCGATCCCGAACACGATGCGGCCACGCTCCGGCGCATCGCCGAGGAGCACGGCGCCGCCGAATTGGTGGTGGGGCTGCCGCTGAGCCTCGACGGGTCGGAGGGTCCGCAAGCTGCCGCGACGCGTCGCTGGGCGGACGAGGTCGGACCGTTCCTGCGCCTTCCCGTCTCCTGGCGCGATGAGCGCGGCACAAGCGTGGATGCCGAAGCGCGTCTCGGGCGCATGGGCCGCGGTCGCTCCGGTGGTCCGCCGTCTCCAGCGGCCCGCAACGCCTACCGCGCCAGGATCGACCGTGAGGCCGCAATCGCCATCCTTCAGGCGGAGCTCGACGCCCGGGCTGCCGTGCAGGTGGAGCTATGACGATGCCGGGACGCAACGGAGGGCCTCGCAACGACGGGGCGCCGGGCATCAGGCCCGGCAGCATCGCCGGTACCACCGCGACGGGGACAAGCTATCGCTCGCGGCGGGGCTCGGCCACGTGGCGCGGCGTCATCGTCATTCTGATCCTGGCGGCGCTTGTCATTGCCGGCATCGCGTACCTGCTGGCGCCGGCATTCCGTGACTTCGCCGGGAGCATGGCGCGCAGCAACCCGCAAACGATGCGGCTGCCGTTCGTGGGCGACGTCGTACGCGACGAGCTCGGGACGGCGCTGACGCAGGCTGTCGGCACGGACGCGACGCCCCTCATATTCGACGTCCAGCCGGGCTCCACGGTGGCACAGATCGCGGACGGCCTGACGAGCGCCGGTCTCATCCAGCAGCCACTGGTCTTCCAGTACCTCGTGGTCACGCAGAGCCTGGACGGCAAGCTCCAGACCGGTTCGTTCACACTGAACAAGGCCATGACCCCACAGGCCATCGTCGACCGGCTCCAGCGGCCGCCCGATCCGCCGCCCGCCAAGACCACCATCGCGCTGCGTGGCGGCCTGCGGATCGAGCAGATCGTGGCCGAGCTCCAGACGCTGCCGATCCAGATGGACGTGCAGCAGTTCCGCGACCTCGCGCTGCGCCCGACCCCGAGCCTGCTGGCCGATTACCCGTTCCTGAAGGTGCTGCCGAAGGGCGCCAGTCTCGAGGGTTTCCTGGGCGCCGGCGTCTTCGAGGTCGACCCCTCGATCAGTGCCGAGGACTTCCTGCGCATGCTGTTGACGGGCTGGTCGAACCAGGTCGGCAAGCCGACCCTCGACCAGATGGACAAGCTCGGCACTGCGAAGTTCTACGAGGCCATGGTGCTCGCGAGCATCGTCGAGAAGGAGACTGGCGACGACACCGAGAGGGCGAAGGTCGCCGGCGTCTACGCGAACCGACTCAACCACAGCCTGTTCCCCACGCAGCTTCTGAACGCCGATCCGACCGTGATCTACGCGGTCGACACCGACAAGCTGCGCAATCTGCCCTTCGACCAGTGGTCCAAGTACGTCTTCTGGACAACGACGGGCCAGAACCTGAACACCCTCGCGGTGCCGAGCGATCTGCAGAGCTACCAGACCTACCAGACACCCGGCCTGCCGGCCGGCCCGATCGCGTCCCCGTCCCTGGCATCGATCAACGCGGCGCTCTCGCCTGACACCAAAGGCAGCTACCTGTACTTCTACGCCTGTCCCTCGACCAAGGTCACGAAGTTTGCCAAGACGAGCGCGCAGCAGCAGGCGAACGTCAACTCGTGCAAGTGATCTCCGGGACGCGCGCGGATCACTTCTCCCCGCCGATTGCCGACGCGGCTCTTCCCACGCCCGGGCACCTGCTGCGCTGGAAGGAAGCCGACCGAGTGGCCCGCCCGGCTCGTCTCGAGCGGCTGCGGGCTCGCCTGGATCGGGAAGGCGTCGACGGCTACTTCGGCGTCCGCGCCGAGAACTCTCGCTACCTGACCGGGTTCGCACTGGCGAATGGCGAGGAGAAGGTCGCGGGCTTCTCCGGCCAGTTCTTCGTTTCGCCCGACGAGGTCGTGGTGCTGGCCGATTCCCGGTATCGCCTCCAGGCCGAGTCGGAGTGCCCTGACGCGCGCATCGAGAACGTCTACGGGGACTTCGCGGCCCGGTGGCCCGAGCTGGTCGGGTCGCTGCGGGGACCGGGACCGGCGGCGGCATCGCGGTCGGGTTCGGCAGGCAGGGTTCGGCGGTTGGGCGTGGAGGCCGGGTTCGTGAGCCACGCGACGTGGACGCGTATCGCGGCAGCTTCCCCCGACGTCGAGCTCGTCCCGGTCGAGGGCTGGGTCGAAGAGCTGCGCCAGGTCAAGGAGCCGGCCGAGATCGAGCGGATCGGAGCGGCCTGCGCGGTCGCGGATGCGGCGCTCGAGCGGATCCTGCCGACGATCCGGCCCGGAATGACCGAGCACGAACTGGCCCTCGCGCTCGAATGGGAGATGCGGACCAATGGAGCGGAAGCGCTTGCCTTCGACGTCGCGTGCCTGGCCGGCGCGCAGGCCGCGTTGCCGCACGGCACCCCCGGAGACCGTCCGGTGGTGGCCGGCGGGGTGCTGCTCTTCGACTTCGGGGCGCAGGTCTTCGGGTACCGCTCGGACATGACGCGCACGCTCTTCGTTGGCGAACCCTCGAAGCGCGACCGGGAGATCTACGAGCTGGTCGCGGAGGCGCAGTCGGTTGCGTTCTCTGCGCTCCAGGCGGCGGTTTCGGCAGGGGAGCACCCGAGCAACCGAGCCATCGATGCCGCGGCCCGCGACGTCATCGCTGAGGCCGGCCACGAGGAGCACTTCGGGCACGGTCTGGGGCATGGCATCGGACTCGCCACGCATGAGCTGCCTTCGCTGGGGCGGCTGGCGCCGGAAGCGGCGTTGCCCTCGCCGACTGTCTTCTCGGTCGAGCCCGGCGTCTACCTCGACGGCGAGACAGGCGTTCGCATCGAGGACCTGGTCATCTTCGATCCGGCGGTCCATCGCCTGGAGCGCCTGACGTCATTTCCGCGCGAGGTCACCGTCGTCGGGGAGTAGGGCCATGTACGCCCGAGTGAGAAGCTACTGGATCGGGTCGAGTCGCCCGACCATCAGCCAGCCGTAGCAGTTCGCGGTGCAGGTCGGGCGCGGGTCCTTCACCTGGCGGACCAGATAGTTGCCCTGGCGCGGTTCGTAGGTATTCATCACCGGTTTCGACGCGAAGGTCTCGTAGGCCGAGCGCTGGACCGCGATGTCGTTGCCGGGCGGCCCGTTGTCCGCGTCGGCCGGATCGTTCATGAGGTAGCTGTGGCCGCAAGGATCGAACGGACTGTCGGTGGGGAGCGGTGGCTCGATCGGACACGGAAAGGACGTGACGGTCAGCCAGCCGTTCACGGCGAATACGGCACCGCTTGAGTTCGTATCCGCGCCGGGCAATGTCGGGGTCCTGACCGGCACGACCAGCTTGCCGCCGGGCAGGGTCACGACTCCCAGCAATGCCACGTCGGAACCCAGCTGAAGTGCGAGCGGTCCGGCGATCGGCGCAGTCGCGTTCGGAAAGAGCGTGCGGACGTCGCCCCCGGCGGTCACCTGAACAGGGTCGAGCCCCGGCAGGTCGATGCTCCCGAACGGGCAGGGCGACGGCGCCTCGCAGGCCTCGTGCACCGGCGTCACCGAGACGTCAGCCACGACTGTCGCACTGTCGCCGGTCGCCTGGACTGCAACGATCACGTCCGCCAGTTCAGCCGCGGTCAGAGGCCGATCGGCATTGGCCATTCCTGGAGGGCTCGTTGGCCCCGGCGATGTCGACGCGCCCGAGCCTGGCACCGCGCTCCCGCCTGGCGTCGCCTGCCCCGGGCTCGCCCGCGGCGCCGCAGATCCGGGGACCGGGCTGCCCGCCGGACTCGGGATCGGTGCAGGAGCCGCACACGTGGCGACCAGAAAGAATGTCAGGCAAAGAGCAAGGCGTCGGGTCGTTCGGACGAGCATCGCTGCGCACCCTAACCCAGGATCCACGCTCCTTCATCGCCGGAGCCAGAGGTCGAGAGCTGCGCCGTCGCGGGCCGTCTGGGACAATCGGCACATGACGCTCGTGCTGGTGGGAGTGGGCGGTCTCCTTGGTGCGATGACGCGCTACCTCGTCGACGGCTGGGTGTCGCGAGCGACGGGCGGCGCGTTTCCATGGGGCACATTCGTCATCAACCTGTCGGGATCGTTCCTGCTGGGCGTCCTCTTCGCGGCGGCGACCGAGCGGGCAATCCTGCCGGCCGAGATTCGTCCCGCCGTGATGATCGGCTTCATCGGGGCCTACACCACCTTCTCGACCTGGATGCTCGAGAGCTGGCGGCTGGTCGAGGACGGTGCCCTCGTCGCCGCTTTCGCGAACATCGGAGGGTCCGTGTTGCTGGGACTTGGTGCGATGTTCTTTGGGCTTGCGCTTGGGCGGCAGCTCTGATGCGCGTCGAGGGGCAGGGGCTCCTGGTGCGCATCTACATCGGCGAAAGCGACCAGTGGCGCGGCAAGCCGCTGTACCAGGGCATCGTCGCGTTCCTGCGAGAGCGCGGCATTGCCGGCGCAACCGTCCTTCGGGGAATCGAGGGCTTCGGCGCAAAGGCCCACCTGCACACCAGCCGTATCCTGCAGCTGTCGCAGGATCTGCCCGTGCTGATCGAGATCGTCGACCAGGAGGACCGCCTTCGCGCGATCCTGCCCGACCTCGACGCGATGGTCGCGGACGGCCTGATCACCCTCGAACGAGTCGAGGTGATCGCCTATCGCGCGGGCCGCGAGCAGGCGTGACCCGCTCCGTTCGTCGGTCGGTGGATGCCCGTCCGGTAGAATCGGCCGAACCCACCCGCCTTCGGCGCCCGGCCGGCTGCCTGCACGACACCGACTCCAGGGAGACGCACATCTCATGATTTCCACCGGCGACCTGCGCAAGGGGATCGCCATCGAGCTCGACGGTGAGCTCTGGCAGATCTTGGATTACCACCACATCAAGATGGGCCGCGGCTCCGCGCAGATCCGGATCAAGCTCAAGAACATCAAGCGTGGCCAGACCGTCGAGCGAAGCTTCCAGGCGGGCGAGAAATGGCCTCGCGCCTACCTCGACAAGCGCCCGATCCAGTTCCTGTATCGCGACGGCAGCGACTTCGCCTTCATGGACATGGAGTCGTACGAGCAGTTCACGCTCAGCGCCGAGCAGCTCGACGACGCGGTCAACTACGTCAAGGACGGCATGACGCTCGATCGCACGACCTACGAGGGCGAGACCATCGGAGTCGAGCTCCCGATCACCGTCGACCTGAAGGTGACCGACACCGAGCCTGGCTTTGCCGGTGATACCCAGTCGGGCGCGCGCAAGCCGGCAACGACCGAGACGGGTCTGGTCGTGCAGGTCCCGATCTTCGTCGAAGAGGGCGACACGATCCGCATCGACACGCGGACGGGCGAGTACCAGACCCGCGTCTGAGCATCGGGTTGTGAGGGACGGTCGAGCGTTGCTCCGCGGCGAGCCAGTTGTCGCTCGTGTCGGGCCACGGGGACGTCTCTGTATGACAAGCGTGAGCCCGGGCACTCAATGTTCCGCCGCGGTTGCTCGCCACCGTCCCGTGGCGGGCGCTTCTTGACAGATGTGCGCCTGGGGCACCGTAGCCAGTTGAGCGCCCGCGTTCGCAGGTCTCGACGAGGCGGAAACGTGGAATCGATAGCCGCCGACGGCTGCCGCGCCATGAGAGTCCCTCTACTGCCCACTGCCATACCTGGCCACGGTGCCAGGGATGCACATCTGTCATGGTCGCGAACGCGGTGAGCCGCCAATCCGAGGAACAGACGTGGCTTCCGTTCGACGACTTCATCGCGAGCGGGGCGCGCCCACCCGAAGGCGCCGGCTCAGCTCCTGCGCCAATCGCCCCGGGCGTAACCCACGCCCCAACCGGACTGGCCGAGGGTGAGGACGTCGCCCAGCCGACACCAACCACACGCCCGAGCTCCGAAGCGGGCCATGCCCCTACCGGCATGGCCGCGGGACGGGACGTCTCCGCGCCCGCTCCGACCACACGTTCGAGTTCCGACACCAGGCATGCCCCGACCGGCATGGCGGGGGGAGAGGAGCCCCGCGGAGCAGCCCCGAGCCCCGGCGGACCTGCCCCGACCAGTGGCACACGTCCGCCTACCAGCGCGCCTCCGACTCCTCGGATTCTGGCCGTCGGCGAGGTCACCCGGATCATCCGCGACGCTATCCGCGAAGCGCCGCGTCTGCGCGACGTCTGGGTCGAGGGCGAGGTCGGCCAGCTGACCGTCAGCTCGGCAGGGCATGCCTATTTCACGCTCAAGGATGAAAAGGCACAGCTGCGCTGCATGATCTTCCGCGACGACCGGCTGGTCATCCCGTTCGAGCCGCGCACCGGCCTTCGCCTGATCGCCCACGGACGCCTGGACGTCTTCGAGCCGCAGGGAACGTACCAGCTGTACGTCGACGCCCTCCAGCCGGCGGGCTTCGGCGACCTCGCTCTCCAGTTCGAGGCGCTGAAGGCCCGGCTCGCCGCCGAGGGGCTCTTCGATGCGAGCCGCAAGCGGGCGCTCCCTCCACAGCCTCGCACCATCGGAATCGCCACAAGCCTGTCCGGCGCCGTGCTGCATGACATCACCAAGGTGCTCGGCCGCCGCTGGCCGCTCGTTCGCGTCGTCGTCTCCTCTTGCCAGGTGCAGGGACCCGGCGCGGCCGAGAGCATCGTGGCGGCGCTGCGGCGGCTCGGCCGCTGGACCGACCGCGAGACGGGGCGCGCCACGGACGTGATCATCCTGGCGCGCGGAGGCGGCTCACTCGAGGACCTGTGGGCATTCAACGAGGAGTCCGTCGTGAGGGCCGTGGCTGCCCATCCCTGCCCGGTCGTGGTCGGCGTCGGCCACGAGATGGACGTGACGCTCGCCGAGTTCGCGGCGGACGTGCGTGCCGCAACTCCGTCGGTTGCCGCGGAGCTCGTGGTTCCATCGCGTACCGATGAGCTGGCGCGCCTTCGCACCGTGCAGGCTCGCCTGGGAGCGGCGATTCAACGTTCGGTGGCCGTTCCGCGCCGCCAGCTCGACGCCGAGCGGCGCGCGCTCGAGGGTTTTCGCCCGTCCGCCTACCTCGCTGCCGAGCGCGAGCGGGTCGGCCTGCTGCTCGATCGTGCAACCCGTGCCATCGACGGGCGCCTCGAGGTCGAGCGCGGCCGCCTCACCCGGCTCGACGATCGCCTGCCGCTCCTGCTCCAAGGTCGCCTGGCACGGGCGCGCACCGACGTCGGGCGGAGCCGTGCGAGCTTGGACGCGCTGAGCCCGTTCGCGACGCTGGAGCGTGGCTACGCAATCGTGCGCGCACCCGGCGGCGCGATCGCCCGCGAGGCCGCGATGCACAAGCCCGGTGACCCGCTCGAGGTCCAGCTCGCGCGGGGCGCATTGGACGTCCGCGTCGAGCGCGTGCGAGACTCCGGGCCGTGACGGACACCGAACAGGCAATCCCTTCGGACGCCGCGGCGGCAGGGCCGGAGAACGGCGCGGCCGCTGGGCCGGAGAACGGCGCTTCGCCCAACGCCGACATCGCCGCGCTGCCCTTCGACAAGGCCCTGGCCGAGCTTCAGGCCGTGGTCGGACGCTTGGAAGCTGGCGGCCTCCAGCTCGAGGAATCGATCGCCCTCTACGAACGCGGCGTAGCGCTCCACGACCAGTGCGCGAAGCTGCTGACCGGGGCGGAGCTCCGGGTCCAGCGGCTGGTCGAGGGCGCCGGCGGCAGCCTCCGAACGATGGACATGCGTCCCGACGAGGACGCCTGACGGGGGAAGAACCGGCAGGGCGGCGTAGAATCCGAAAAAGCCATCCCTCGGGGCGCTTGAAACGAAGCAGGTCATGGGGCTTGCTCGTCATGGGAACGAGCAGCGTGGTCGGCCCCCGTCCGCAGTCTGGAGTCGTGTGTGACCCTACTCGAGAGCCTGTCAGGTCCGCGTGACCTCAAGCAGCTCAACCACGCGCAGCTTGCGGAGCTGTGCGGAGAGATCCGCGGCACGATCATCGAGACGGTGGCGCACACCGGCGGTCACCTCGGCAGCTCCCTGGGCGTGGTGGAGCTTGCGGTCATGCTCCACCGGTTGCTGGACTCGCCCGTCGACAAGATCGTCTGGGACACCGGCCATCAGGCGTACGCGCACAAGCTCCTGACCGGCCGGCTCGATCGATTCGGGACGCTCCGACAGCTCGGCGGGGTGGGCGGCTTTCCTCGACGGTCGGAGAGCGAGCACGACGTCTTCGACGGCGGCCATGCGGGGACTGCCCTGTCCATCGGGGAGGGGCTTGCGCTCGCCCGCGACGAGCGCGGCACACACGAGATCATCGCCGTCGTGGTTGGCGACGCGGCGTTGATGACCGGCATCTCGCTCGAGGCACTCAACGACATCGGGCATCGCCGGACGCGGCTGCTGATCGTCCTCAACGACAACGAGATGAGCATCTCGCCAACCGTCGGCGCGTTCTCCACGTACCTCTCGCGGATCAAGCTGTCGCGCACCTGGCGCGGTTCCAAGCGCGCCTACGACGACGCGATCCAGCGGCTGCCGATCATCGGCC
>JBBRYO010000020.1:0-31817 GCA_038237595.1 Candidatus Limnocylindrales bacterium
CGACCCACGCCTCCGTGCTGTCCTGATGCGCGGCCTCGAGGCAACCGGATACTTCGTCGACACGGCTGCCACGGCCGAGAAGGCCATCGAGTTGCTGGAGTTCACGGACTACGCGGTGCTCATCGTTGACTGGCGACTGCCTGGCATGAGTGGACTGGAAGTCGTGACACAGGTGCGTTCGCGGGGCCTGCACAGCGCCGTCCTGATGCTCACCGCGCGCGACGCGCCAGCAGATCGGATCAGCGGTCTCGACGCGGGCGCGGACGATTACCTGGTCAAGCCGTTCGATTTCGGAGAGCTCGTGGCGCGCGTGCGCGCCCTCCAGCGACGCCCGGGGAACAGGGATGGACGAACGCTTCGGCGCGGCCAGCTCGTCTTGGACCCCGCAACGCGCGAAGTGGTTGCCGGTGGTCTGGTGCTGCACCTCAGCGGCACAGAGTTCCGGATCCTCGAGTTGCTGATGCTGCGAGCGCCCGGCGTCGTCGATCGCCGGCTGATCGCCCAGCACGCATGGAAAGACGAAACCGATCCGATCGGATCGAACGCGATCGACGTTCGGATGGCGCGTCTCCGAGCCAAGCTCGCCGGGAGCGGCGCCGAGATCCTGACCGTCCGCGGCGCGGGCTACCGGCTCGCGGACGTGTGAAGCCCGGTCCCATGACGCGGTTCCATCGCATTCCGATCCGCGTGGCCGCCATCACGACTATTGTCGTGATGGCGCTCTACGTGATTGTCGCCATCGCGGTGGCCCTGATCGTGGGCCAGAACCTTGTCGCGACCATCGACAGCCGGCTGGCACAACAACTCACAGCGATTGAAGGGCGCCCGGATCTCATCCCCACCCTGAACAGCGGCCGCGTCGGCGATCTGGACAACGATGGCGACGCTCGGCGATTCGACGCGCCCCTGCTGGTCTGGATTAGAGGGCCGGGCGGCGACACCTATCAGAGCGACTCGACCGCGGCGCTTCCGGTCGATCTTCAGAACGCAACCGGCCCGATCACTGCCACCATCGGCGGAGCCGAGATGCGCCTGGTGGGCGGCCAGTTCAGCGCTCCAGATGGCGGAGGCTGGATCACCATCGCGCAGACGATGGCGGAGGCCACCAGTGCTCACAGCACCCTGATCCTGGCCGAGGTCCTGATCGCGCCCGCATTGCTCCTGCTGGTCTTCGTCGGTGCTCTCGCCATCGGGCGCCGGGTGGCGGGGCCCATCGAGCAGGCCCGGCTGGGCCAGCTCGCATTCACCGCCGATGCATCGCATGAGCTGCGCACGCCACTCGCCGTGATCGAGGCCGAGAGCTCCTTGGCGCTTCAATCCGCGCGCGAGCCAACGGCCGACGGTCAGACGTTCGAGCGAATCCAGGAGGAGACGCGGCACCTGCGGCGGCTCGTGGATGACCTCCTCTGGCTCGCCCGCTTTGATTCGGCTCCCGGGCCCCCCGACGCGGCGCCCGTGGATGTTGGAGCCCTGGCAACCACCACGACCGAGCGTTTCAAGGTTATCTGCGACCAACGCGGCATGCACCTCACGACCCACGTGACCGGCAGCGTCAGTCCAATCATCACCGCGCCTCCGGAGTGGGTCGCGCGGCTCCTGTCGGTCCTCCTTGACAACGCCGTGCGCCATTCCCCGAGCGGCGCCTCGGTAACGGTGATCGTTCATGGCGACGCCACGACGGTGCAGCTGACGGTCGAAGACACGGGCCCCGGTATTCCCGCTGCGCAACGCAGTCACATCTTCGACCGCTTCCACCGCGCGAGCGATACGCCGGGTGGCGCCGGCCTTGGCCTCGCGATCGCGGATGCGATCGTCCGCTCGACGACCGGCCGTTGGGAGATCGGTGAGGCCGCCGAAGGCGGCGCGCGGATGTCTGTCTCGTGGCCGCGCAGCCCGGGAAAGGGATTCAACTACCCGAGCCCCGAACAGACGGGCGAATCCGGTCAGGCCGGCATCGTCAAGGCGTAATCCTGAATCGCTCGAACCCGACGGTCGTGATGACGTGGCGATCGCTCGTGATCGCGCCCGCCTCGTATCCGTCCAGCTCGCGCGCCGCCCAGTCGACGCCTCGCACTCCCATCGCGAAGGCCGCCGTGGCCCAGGCGTCGGCGCGTGCCAGGTTGGGGCCGATTACCGTCATGCTGACGACGCCTTCAGGCGGTCGCCCTGTGTGTGGAACGAGCACGTGCTGGCCACGCTCGTACGTTCCCGACGTCGCGATCGCCAGGTCGTGTGCTTCAACGACCGCAGCGACGGTCGCAGGGTCCCAGGGATTGCGGATGCCGATGTGCCACGGCTTCCCCGGCTCCTGGTCTCCGCGGGCGAACACGTCGCCTCCCGCATTGATGCAGTAGTTCTGCATGCCTGCGGCGTCGAGGATCTCGCACGCGCCGTCCACGGACCAGCCCTTGACGATCCCTGATGGGTCGAGGGCGCCGTCTGGTCGATGGTGCCATGCGTCGAAATAGCCGTCGCTGACGATCCGCGATTCCTCACACATGGCGAGCACTGCCTGCACGTCCGGACTGGTATCGGCGACGTTCAGTTCACCTCGCGCGAGCCGGCTGATCTCACTCTCGGCCTTGAAGGTGCTGAAGCGGGCATCGATGTCCCGGAAGTGATCAAACGTCGCCTCGACGGCGTCGGCGTCGAGCACCGAGTCGCGGACCTCGATCACGATGGCTGTGCCCATGATGAATTCGACGCGGCGCGACCCTTCGAGTACAGGCACTGGTTCAGGGCACCTGCGCGAGCGCCGATTTGAGCGACTCGTAGTAGCCCTCGGATGTGTAGCTCGCTCCCGAAACGCCGTTGATGTTGGCGCTCTGCGCGCGGAGGACCTGGCTGCGGAGGATGGGCTCTGCCTGCTGGCTGATCTGCTGGGACAGCCGTCGATCGAACGGCATCTGGAGTGCCTGTACGTCGACGATCTTGCCGGCCTTCATCACGATCGCAATCTGGACGGCGCCGTAGGGCGTCTGGATCGTGTCGCCCGTGAAGGTCCCCGAGGCACCCGCCTGCGCCTGCGTCGCCGGAGGCCGAGTGGGGTCCGCCGTCGTGCCCCCGGTGAGGTCCTGGGACGGCGGCGGAGTCGCCCCCGCGGCAATAGGGCTGGGTGAGCTGCGACCGGGCGCTCCACCGATCCCTGGGGTGGCTCGACCCGGGGTGATGGCGGGCGCATCAGCGGTCTTGAACCCGAACAGCAGGATGACCGCGAGGACCGTGGTCACGAGTGCAACAGCGCCACGCTTCGGCACGGCACTGAAACCTCCGTGGTCAGTATGCGAAGCGTTCGGCATGGATCTGTCCGCTGGGGACGTGCAGAGAGCGCAGGGCTCGCCGGACGGAATCGATCATTGGATCCGGTCCGCAGATGAAGACGTCACGGACCTCGACATCGGGCACCAGGCGACGAAGCGACCGGGCGTCAAGCGGGTCCGCTCCCTTGTGGGTCGGATGCCGGCGCCCGACCAGGTATTGAACCGTCGCACCTCGCGCTTGTGCCAGAGCGTCGAGCTCCTGGCGAAATACCACGTCATCCCAGGAGCTCGCGCGGTAGAGCACGGTCAGCGCACCCGGCTGCGCGGGCAGATCCTCGAGAAGGGCGCGCAACGGTGTGATGCCGATACCGCCCGCGATCAAAAGTACGCGCTCCTGGCGCCGACGAGCGGCAGTGAAGGTTCCATAGGGTCCCTCCGCGAACACGCGGGTACCGGTGGCGACTCCCTGGAGTACCCGCGTGTCGTCACCGGTGCCCTTGATCGTGATGCGCAGGTAGTTGCTGTTCGGAACCGCCGAGACTGAGAACGGATGTGCGCGCCACCAGCCGCCGGCGGCCAGGAACCGCCACATGAAGAACTGTCCCGCTCGAACGGGAAGCCGCTCGAGATGACGCCCGCTGATGTAGATCGAGACAACTCCCGGACCTTCCTGCCGCACATCCGCGACGCGGAACCGGTGCCGCAACGAAAGCTGGATCGGCTGCCAGATCCGGAAGACGAGGACGAGCGCGATGACCGCGACGTACAGACCCACCCAATACGCCTGAGCGAGCGTGTCGCTGACGAAGTCCGTTCCGACGGCCAGCTCGTGCAGGAATGCCAGCGCAACAGCGAGGTAGGCATACAGGTGGATCCCGTACCAGGTCTCATAGGAGAGGCGCCGCCGCGCAGCCCTCACTGACGCAACAGCTACCGCCACCAGGAGCACGAGGGCGACGGTCGCCATCAGAACGTACGGATACGTGGTCAGGAGGGTGACGCCCTCGTCGATCACCGAACTGCGAGCCTGGGCTGCGTAGCCGACGGTCGTGAAGGCAGTGTGACCGACCAGGAGCCACAGGGTTGCGAAGCCAACCCAGCGGTGCCACCGAGCCAGCCCATCCATGCCGAAGAGCTGATCCAGCCATGGGCTGCGCGACATGAGGACGATTCCGACCAGCGCGAGGTACGTCCCAAGCAGCGCGGTGATCTGACCGGCAGCCGTGAATAGCCCACCTTGCGTTCCGAGCTGGTCCATGCCGCCGTGGCGCACCCACATCCCGGCAACCACGACCGCGTTTGCGATGACCACGACCCAGATCTCGACCGGATGGATCGGCCATGTCCTGGGAAGCGGGGGCACGGAGCGCCGAAGGCGGAGCGGTTGCTGCATCGGGCAGGACGCTAACGCAGCGATCCTGACAGTTCGATGACTGGGGCGCGCGCCCAGCACGGCCGCCGGACCAGCCGGCCCCTGGCTAGGACGGAGGTTTGCTCGCGCCCGTTGCGTGCTCCCTGCGGAGCTCGGGAATGATCGTCTTCGCCACGCTTTCCAGGACGTGCTGGTTCTCCGGCGCCGGCAGGTTCGTGATGAAGTCGGTGAAGCCGAGGGCTCGATGCCCCCGCTGGAACTCGAGGTACGCCTCCTTTGAACGCAGCACATCTGCGGTCGCCCAGGTGGAGCGGCGGATCGTCGCCGGGTCCCGGCCCACCTTCACGCATGCCTCGTCCAGGCGGCGGATGCGGGACGCCATGTCTTCCTCGACGCCCTCGGTGGCCGTCCCCGCGGTCACCGCGAACGTATCCCACTGGTCAGCGTAACGAGCGGCGATCGCCATCATCCTCGGCCGGTGCGCCGAGATCAGCAACGGGATGCCCGGCTTCTGCACGGGACGCGGCTCGAGGGGAGCGTCGTTCAACTGGTAGTAGTGGCCATTGAAGGTCGTGCGTGCCTGGCCCATGAGCAGGCTCACGACCTGGACCGCCTCCTCGAAGCGGTCCACGCGCGGCCCGGGCGGCGGAAACTCGATCCCGTAGCGCCGGTGCTCGTCCGCGTACCAGCCGGTTCCGAGGCCCAGGATCAACCGTCCATTGCTGATGTGGTCCACGGTGACGGCTTGCTTGAGCAGCACGGCAGGGTTGCGGAAGGTGTTGCTGCTCACGAGCACACCGAGCCGGATACGCGACGTGCTTGCCGCCAGCGCCGCGAGCAGCGTCCAGGCCTCGTGGATGGGGTCGTCGGGCGGCCCTTCGGTGTTGAGCAGGTGGTCGCAGAGCCAGGCATGGTCAAAGCCCAGCGCCTCGGCCATGCGGAACTCGTCGAGCACCTGCGCCCAGGTCTTGTTGACCTGACACAGGAAGAGGCCGAAGCGGATTTCAGGCATCGAGGTTTCCTCAGTCGCGGGTGTCGGACAGGAAGGTGGCGGCTTCGTCGGCCGCCGTGCGCTCCGACGCCGTCATCTCGGCCAGCCGGTTGTACGCGCTGTGGGCAGCGTACCCGTCAAGACGAGCGAGGAGCTCGGTGACGCGTGCCAGTTGAGCATCCGCAACCGGCGGCCACGCCGCCGTCCGCCGTCCGGCGCCCGTCGTCCACAGCACCAGCAGGTCGCGCAGGCAGAGCTGCGCACCGGAGACGGCTTCGGCCCAGGCGGGATCGGCGATGCGATCCATCAGGCGCGGCAGGGCCGAAGCCTCGGTCTTTGCCACCTCGGCACAGACCGGGCATCTCGGGGCATTGCGAGCCGCCTCGAGGGCGTGCCCGGAGCCTCGTCCCGGCCTGGTGCCTACGCCGTTCAGCTCGGCGAGGCGATCCCGGACCATGTACCCGAAGAGGATGGAGGCGCCAAGCTGGCCGCCGTTCTTGTCGCGGTCAACCTCCAGCGCCTCGCGCGTGTGTGCCGGGCAGAGGCCGCGACTGCGGGCAAGTCGGGCGCGGAACCCGCGGTCGTTGACGCTCTCCCAGAGGATCGCTTCGAGGTAGCGCCGCGCGGTGCGCCGGCGCAGCCGGCAGACCGGGCAGCCAGGCGGCCCGAAAACCTCCGCCAGTGGGGCGTCCGCGCGTCCCTCGATGGGCAGGGCCGCCCCCTGCTCCTGGTCCAGCCGCCGCCGGAGGCCGGCCACGCCGGGTCAGCCGCCCTTGAGGAGATCCGGCGGCACCAGCCAGCGCAGCTGCCCACCGCCGGCAGCCAGCGGTCGGGCCGAGTCGATGCGCGCGAGGGCACCCTTCTTCATCTGCACCCCCGAAGCATCGCAGAGTGACTCGATCAGCATCGTGAAATCCGGATCGTGCCCGACGAGCAGCGGCCGCGAGACGCCGAGCTCGGCGACCAACGCCTCGAGCTCGGCAATGCCGAGCTGCTCTCCGAGGCGATCGTCGATGCGGACCTTCATGCCGAGGTGCTCGGCCACGAGCTCCGCCGTCTGCGCCGCCCGCACCTTCGGGCTGCTCGCGATCACGTCAGGTTTGAACGAGACCGAGTCGAGGAAGGTCCCCAGGCGCTCCGACTGCGCGCGGCCCTTGGCGGTCAGTGGCCGCTCGTCATCCGATCCCTTCCAGTCCTCGCGATCGCCCGCGTCCGCGTGGCGGAGCAGGTGGACACGCACCGCCGTGGCGCCACCCGAATCACCCGCCATGGTCCGCGTCAGTCCGTGACCGCGGCGAGCGAGCGGCCGTGGGCCTTGAGCGCGATCGGCACGAACAGGCCGATCCGTTCCGAGATCTGCGTGAAGACGTGACGGAACGCCGAGATGCGCTCCTCCTCGGTGCCCTGCGCCTCCGACGGGTCGTCGTAGCCCCAGTGCAGAGATTCGGCACGGCCCGGGAACACCGGGCACGACACGCGAGCGCGGTCGCAGACCGTGATCACGTAGTCGAAGCTCTGGCCGAGGAACTCCGTCACGGACTTCGAGCGCAGTACGGAGGTGTCGTAGCCCGCGTCCGAGAGCACGCGCAGCGTGAGAGGATTCACCCGGCTCACCTCGGTCCCGGCCGAGTGGACCTCGAACGCCTCGCCTCCGCGCCGACGCAGCACGACCTCGGCCATCTGGCTGCGGGCCGAGTTGTGGGTGCACACGAACAGGATACGAATAGGTTCGCTATTCACGGGTTCAGATCCTCGATGTCGCCAGTGGAGAGGAAGACCACGTCCTCTGCGATGTTGGTGACGCGATCGCCGATGCGCTCCAGGTAGTGGGCCGCGAACAGGATCCGGGTGCCCCGGTCCACGTTATCCGGATGCGCGCGCATCAGCTCCAGGACCTCGTCGAAGATCGCGTGGTACAGCCGATCGACGTCGTCGTCGATGGCGGCAACCTCGCGGGCGCGCTTCTCGTCCACGTCGACGAGGGCCCGGAGGACTTCGCGCACCTGGCTGGCGCACAGCGCGCCCATCTCGGGCAGGTGCACGTACTGCTGGAGCGGCGGCTCCGGCGCCAGTTTTCGTGCCTGCTTGGCGACCGACGCTGCATGATCGCCCATGCGCTCGAGCTCGTAGCTGACGTGGTCGAGGGTGAGCAGGAAGCGCAGGTCTCTGGCGACCGGCTGTTGTGTGGCAATGGTTCTCGCGATCAGCGAGGAGACGGTGCGCTGGACCTCGTTGAGGCGCGCGTCGCCGATGATGACCGCGGTGGCTGCCTCGGTGTCGTGCGACTCGAGAGAGGCGAGCGCGGCCAGGATCTGCTCAGCGACCAGGCTCCCCATGCGCAGCACGTTGTCCTTGATCTCGCGTTCCTCGCGATCGAGGCCCTCACGCGAGTGCTGGCCACCGTGCGCCGGCGTCGAGCGTGCCGCGAGCCGGTCGACGATGCCCTCGATCTGGCGATCGACGAGGCCTGCCGCAAGCGGTCCCTCCGTCCCCGCCGGCTCATTTGCCCGGAGTTCGTCCTGCTGGTCCATGTCCTCGCTCTCTAGCCGAAGCGGCCCGAAACATAGTCCTCGGTCAATTGCTCGCGCGGGTTGGTGAAGATTTCGCTCGTCGCGCCCATCTCCACGAGAAAGCCCGCCCGGTCTTCGCCGAGGGTGAAGAAGGCAGTGCGATCGCTGACCCTCGCAGCCTGCTGCATGTTGTGGGTCACGATCACGATGGTGTAGCGCTCCCGCAGCTCGCTCATGAGGTCTTCGATCTTGAGCGTGGCGATCGGGTCGAGGGCCGAACACGGCTCGTCCATCAGGATCACGTCCGGCTCTGTCGCGAGCGTACGCGCGATGCACAGCCGCTGCTGCTGCCCACCCGAGAGCGAGAGCCCGGACTTGCGCCGGTAGTCGTCCTTCACCTCGTCCCACAGGGCCGCCCGGCGAATCGAGTTCTCGACGATCTCGTCCAGGACCTTGCGATCCTTCACGCCGTGGCGGCGGGGCCCGTACGCGACGTTGTCGTAGATCGTCATGGGGAACGGGTTCGGCCGCTGGAAGACGAGCCCGACACGACGCCGAACCTCGACCGGGAGCACGTCCTTTGCGTTGATGTCCTCCCCGTTGAGCAGGATCTCGCCTTCGACGCGGGCGCCGGGGATGAGGTCGTTCATGCGATCAAAGCAGCGCAGGATCGTGCTCTTGCCGCATCCGGACGGCCCGATGAAGGCGGTGATCGCGTTGGCACCGACCTCGAGGTCGATGTCGCGGACCGCGCGGCGTGGCCCGTAGTACACGTTGAGCCCGCGAGCGCGGAGCTTCACCTCGCTCGCGCTCGCGGCCTGTGCCTGCTCGCGCGTGACGGCGGGGATCGGAATGGGCGGACTGGTCAGTGTGGGTGGACCCGCAACGGACATCGGCTCCTCCGGAATGGTGGCCATCGGTTCAAGAAACGCCCGTGGCACGTCGTTGAAGGACACGACCGAGGCCGCGGGCACCAAGGTTGAAGATCAGCACCATGACCACCAGCACGGCCGCGGACGAATCCGCGATCTGGCGGACGAACTGGCCCAGCCCTTCCGAATTCTGGGCCCAGATGTAGACAGCCAGCGTGGTGGCCGAATGGAAGGGGCTCCACGGCGAACGCGGATCCGCAAGGTTGAAGTTGGCGAAGTCGTAGTGGGACGGCGTTGCGACACCGGCCGTGAAGATGAGGGCTGCGGCCTCGCCGAAGATCCGGCCCGCGGTGAGGATCACGCCCGTCAGGATGCCGGGGATGGCCAGCGGGAGGGCCACGTGGCGAATGGTCTGCCACTTCGTCGTTCCGAGCGCCAGGCTTCCGTCTCGCTCATCCCTCGGCACCGCACGGAGCGCCTGTTCCGTGAGGCGCGTCAGGAGCGGAAGGTTGAAGACCGACAGGGCCAGCGCGCCGCCGAGGGCCGTGAAGCTCCAGTGCGTGGCGTTCACGAACAGGGCGAGGCCGAAGAGCCCTACGACGATCGACGGAACGGAGCTGATGAGCTCCTGGCTGAGGCGGATGAGGTTCGGGATGCGGCCCTGTCCCGCGTACTCGGCCATGTAGATCCCACCGAGCAGGCCGAGCGGTACGGTGATGAGCAGCGTCAGCACGAGCACGTAGACGGAGTTCCACAGCACCGGTCCGATGCCACCGACCGTCGTGTCGCTCGGATCGCCGAACAGGAAGCTCGGCGACATCGTGCCGATCGACGCCAGCAGGAAGTGCACGATGATCGCGCCGAGAATGAGCACGACCAGGATCCCGATCGCCCACAGCACGCCGGTGGCGACGCGATCCGCGTAGAGCGTCCGCCGCATCGCACCCGTCGACTTCGTGGAGGTGGTCTGGCTCATGGCACTTGCCGGCTGCGTGACAGGCGGCGCACGAGCAGGACGAACCCGAACGAGATCAGCAGGAGCACCAGGCCCATCGTCCAGAGCACCTGGTTCCAGGGCGTGCCGCCAACCGTGTTGCCCATGTCGAGTGTGATCTGGGCGGTCAGGGTGGTCAGTGGCTGGGTGATGCTGGTGGGCATGACCGGCCGGTTGCCGATGACCATCTGGACGGCCAGTGCCTCTCCGGCGGCGCGCATCATGCCGAGGACGACCGCGGTGGCGATGCCGCCCAGCGCGGCTGGGATCACGACATGGCGGATCGTCTGCCAGCGCGTCGTGCCAAGCGCCACCGACGCTCCTCGCATCTCCGCCGGAACGCTGGTGATGGCGTCGTACGCGATGCTCGTGATCGTGGGCAGGATCATCAGTGCCAGCACCAGCGAGCCGGCGAACCAGCTGAAGCCCAGGGTGAACCCGATGCCGGCAAGATTGTGGCTGAGGAACGGCACCAGGACGGTGATGCCCAACCAGCCCCACACGACGCTGGGAATGCCGACGAAGACCTCCATCGACGGCTGGGTGATCGAGCGCGCCCAGCGAGGCGCGACCTCGGCCATGTAGATCGCCAGGCCGACCGAAAGGGGTGTGGCGATGAGCGCGGCCACGAACATCACGCCCAGCGTTCCGGCGATGAAGGGAAAGATCCCGAAGCTCACCTCGCCCGACACGAACTGGTCGCCGGGCAACCACTGCGTGTTGAAGACGGCGGCAAACGGGATCCCCGACGACGTGAAGATCTGGACGCCGTTCAGGCCGATGAAGACCAGGAGCAAGAGGACCAGCAGGAGAACGATGGCCGAAGCCATGAGCGTGATCCTGCGGGCCGGGTCGATCCGCTCGCGCAGGGTCATCACCCGATCGATCGGTCCCCGTTCAATCGTGGCGGTTGCGGCCATCACCTGGCTCCAGATGGGACTTCGCTGGCCCGGCAATCGCCGGGCCAGCCGTTGGAGGAGTTCGGTTGCCGAGCGGTGGTCAGCTCGGGCTGGGGCTCGCCGGCGCTGGAGTGCCGGGTCCGACGACGACCGGCGGAGTCGCAGCGGGCCCGGTGCCGATAGGCGCGTAGAACATCGTCTTCACGAGGCCATTCTGAACCGTCGGGCTGAGGATGTAATCGATGATTGCCTGAGAGAGGCCGGTGGCCGCACCCTTGGTGTACATGTGGCCGAGGGTTCGGAGCTTGTAGGTGCCGTTCGACATGTTGTCGACGGAGGCATCGACGCCGTCCAGCTGGAGGGCGTTCAGGCCGGTCTTGTTCGACTGGTAGAACGTGAACCCGACGTAGCTGGTGGCACCCGGGGTGGTTGACACGGCTGTGGCCACGGCACCGTTGGAGTCCTCGGTCAGTGCCTGTCCGGCAGCCTCGGCGGTGCCACCCAGGACGATCCGCTTGAAGGTGGCGCGAGTGCCCGAAGAGGCGGGGCGGATGATCAGCACGATCGGGAGATCGGGTCCGCCGACGTCCTTCCAGTTGGTGGTCACGCCGGTCCAGATCTTGAGGGCCTGGTCCGTGGTCAGGTTCGTGACGCCGGTCACACCCGCATGCGTGACGATGACGAAGCCCTGCCGGACGACCTGGTGGTCGACCAGCTGGCTCGCGTCGGCGGGCTGGAGCTTCTCCTCGGCGAAGATGTCCGAGTTGCCGATCTGGAAGGCGCCTGCGAGGACCTGGGTGAGTCCGGTACCTGAGCCGCCGGGCTGGACCGAGATGCCTGCCCCCGGGCAGCCTGCCGTGTAGGCCTTCTGGGCTGCGTCCACGAGCGGCTGGAGCGCCGTCGAGCCGCCGGCGATGATGCTGCCCGACACGCAATTGCCCGCACCGGCGGTGCCGGGTGCGACGGATGCCGGGCCGGCCACCGACGGGGGAGCCGACGAACCCGAGCCGCCACAGGCGCCGACGAACAACGCCCCTGCGACTGCCAGGGTGGCAATCCTCTTTCCGATCTGCATCTGCTTCTCCTCAGATTTGAGCCGCGCAATCGCGGTGGGCTTCTTGACCTTGTCCGGGCTCAGCGTGACGCCGGCCCGTGAACGCCTGTTTGTTCTCCGGTTAACGCTCGGTTAACGAGGAGGGACGGCCCGGGCCTCGGGGTCAGGGAGACCCGGGCCGCCAGGAGGAGAGGAGGCGAATGGTTGAGTGAGCTCGCGCTCAGTGCCGGCAGGGTCGAGCCGGTAGCCCATGCCCCGCACCGTCACGAGGTGCACCGGCTTGTCGGGGTTCGGTTCGACCTTTGCGCGCAGCCAGCGGATGTGGACGTCGACGGTCCGCGGGTCGCCCGCACGGCCGGGTCCCCAGACGCGGTCGAGCAGCTGGCTGCGGCTCTGGGCGCGGCCGGGGTGCCTGGCGAGCGCCTCCAGCAGCCGGAATTCCTTTGGCCGCAGGTGGACCCTTCGGCCGTCGCGCACCAGCTGGCGCGTGGAGACATCAAGCTCCGAGCCCTCGCCGACGGCGAGGCGGTCCCTGCCGTTGCGCTGCGTACGCGCGAGGATCGCCAGGCGCCCGACGAGCTCCTCGGCGGTGACGAGCGAGGTCAGTGCCTCGTCAAAGCCGACATCGAGGGCATGCAGCCTGGCCTCCACCCCGTTCAGTTCGTTGACGAGAATGCAACGCAGGGCGGTACGACGTCGTCGCAGGGCCGCCACGGACGCGATCACGTTCTGCGTGGCCGGGGGCAGGTAGACGAGCGCCACCCGCGGTCGAAGGTCGCTCAGCGCGGCGAGGAACGATTCGGGACGTTCCAGCACGCGCACCGACAGGCCCGGCATATGAAACGCGAGGCCATCGAAGGTGTGCGGGTCGGCGAGCACCAGGACCTCTGCGCCGAAACCTTCAACTGCCATGGGCCCGATGCTGAGAGCGCTCGGTCAACGCTCTGTTGCCCCCGCGTTAACGGTCCGTGAACGCTCCGAGTCCCCCGCGTGGCGGGGACGCCTACGGGGCCGAGATCGACGTCCCCAGGCGGCGGCGGAACGGAATGGCCGTGATACGGCGCCAGATCGGGGGCAGCAGCCGCCGCAGCCGCGCGATCTCCGCCTCGCGCGAGTCGAGGTAGTGCCCGATGGCTTCGCGCGACCCCGGCGTCAGCCGCGATGCCTGGCCGACGAGGAAAGTGCGTGTCATGTGTGACGCAACGTCGGCGTCGTTGAGGAGCCCCAGGTGGTCCTGGAGTTCGGTCACGCGGGCGATCAGCTCCTCGGACTGGCGCGGCAGGACCTCGCGAAAGAATTCGAGCGTGTAGCGCAGCCGCTTCCCGTCGATGCGCAGCGCATGCAGTGCCGGAACGTCTGCCCAGGCGAGCGTGGTGTCGTGCGCCCGGACGCGCTCGTAGGCCTCCCAGATGCGGCCGCCGGCCGTGTCACGTACCAAAATCGGGGCATTCGGCGGCGGTTCCAGCTCTCCCTTGCCGGGCGTCTCCACGAACTCGCCATAGTCGATCACGAACTGGGCATAGCTCTTCGAGTCGAGGAGCTCGAGCAGGCGCTCGCGCGCGGCCTCGCGGCGTCGCTTCCATTCGTCGCGGAGTGGCTCCATCGCGGCCGCGCCGGCAGGCGAGAGCGACTTGAGGTACTCGTCCACGCCCTCGATCTGGACGTCGAGGTCACGCACCTCGCCAAGCGCGGTCGCGGTTTCGCGCAGCTCGCGCACGTAGCGCTTCTGGAGCTTGGGCCGGTAGGCACCGTCGAAGACGCGCCACGCGGCGCGCATGCGGCGGGTCGCGACACGCATCTTGTGCAGGTCCTCGGCCGTCTCGCCGGTGCGCGTGCCCGGCTCGCTGGCGAGCATCCGCATGAGGTGCATGCGCAGGACCTTCCGGCCGGCCGCGCCGAGCGTGTCGTCGACGGAGACGCCGGGACTCTTCGGCGGCTTCGGAGTCGCGTCGTCCTCTGCGGCTCCCAACGCGTCTGCCGAAACGGTTGGCTGCTCCGCCGCGCTGCCTGCCGTGTCGCCGTCCCGTGCCTCCGCGCCGGCGCGTGCGACGAGCTCGGCCGCGATGACCTCCTTCGAGCGCCGCTCGGGCTCGACCAGCCCGCTCGACTCGAGGTCGGACGCCATCTGGTCGAGAAGCGCGCGCGACTCGCCGATCGCCTCCACCTCGAGCGCGGCGAAGGTTCCGACGATCTTTCCGCCCGACCTGACGCGCACGTCGTCCAGGCTGACCTCCGCCGCATGACCGTCCGCGTCCCGCAGCTCCCTCACGCCCCGATGCTGCTGCACCACGAAACGGATACCCAGGGGCTTCTCGCCGACGATCTGGAGCAGGCGCTCGCGCGCGGGGCTGTCCGGCCACTCTCTCGGATCGAGCGAGCGCGTGGCAGGCCCCTCGATCTCCACGCGCCGGTGGAGGGCGCCTGAGACGGCCTGACCGGCCTCGTCTTCTGCCGAGTCCGCCCCGACGGTGCCCTTCGACTTGAGCGACAGGATGAAGCGCGAGCCGCGCCGGCGTAGTCGTGCGCCGAAGCCGGCCCTGGCGAGGGCTTCCTCCTCGGTGTCGACATAGGCGTCCTCGTCATTGCGCGTCGACCACGCGCCGCCCGTGATCCCGGGATCCAGCTGCCGATCGAAGAACTCGCGCACCGCGTCCACGTCGCGGACCGCGTACTTGAGCTCGACCTCCTGCGGGTCCGCCTTCGCGGGTATGGTCTCGATCGTCACCCGGCGGGCTCGAGGGAGGCGCGCGCGAACGCCATCATCGTCTCGAAGGTGTCGATGCCGGACGGCTCCGCCACGAGCGTCTCCGCACGGCGCCATTCGCCGTCGCTGCCGAGCACCCAGGCGCGGCGATCGTCGGCCTGCATCACCTCGAGGATGCGCCGCAGGCGATCCATGAGCGGTGGATCGGTCACCGGCGTGATCGCCTCGATCCGACGATCAAGGTTGCGCTCCATCATGTCGGCCGAGCCGATGAAGAAGCGCTCGCGCTCGCCCTTGCCGAAGCTGAAGATGCGCGAGTGCTCGAGGAAGCGCCCCACGATCGAGCGCACCCGGATGGTCTCGCTGACGCCCGGGACTCCGGGTCGCACCGCGCACATGCCGCGCACGATGAGGTCGACGGGGACGCCGGCCTGGCTGGCCCGATAGAGCGCCGCCACGATCGTGGGATCGACGGTGGCGTTGTTCTTGATGACGATGCGGCCGTCCCCGTGTTCGCGCTGCCGATGGATCTCCTCCTCGATGACCGCGAGGATGCGGTCGCGCAGGCCGACGGGTGCGACCAGCAGGCGGCGGTACTGAACCTTGCGGGCGACGCCGGTCAGGACGTTGAACAGGTCCGTCACGTCCGAGGCCAGCTCGCTGTCGTCCGAGAGGAGGCCCAGGTCGGCGTAGACGCGGGCGGTGGACGGGTTGTAGTTGCCCGTGCCGATGTGGACGTAGCGGCGCAGGCCGCGGCCCTCGCGGCGGACCACGAGCGCGGCCTTGCTGTGCGTCTTGAGGCCGACCAGGCCGTAGGCGACGTGCGCCCCGGCACGTTCGAGTGCCCGGGCCCACACGATATTGGCGCGCTCGTCGAAGCGTGCCTTGATCTCGACCATGACCACGACCTGCTTGCCGGCCTCGGCCGCGGCGATCAGGGAGCGCACGATCGGCGAGTCACCGCTCGTCCGGTAGAGCGTCATCTTGATCGTGAGAACGTCGGAATCCTCGGCCGCCTGCTCGATGAAGCGCTGGACCGACCCGGCGAACGACTCGTATGGATGGTGCAGCAGGATGTCGGCCTCGCGGATCGCCGCGAACACGTCCGCGTCGTCGTCCGGGTCGGGCGGCAGCAGGCGTGGCGGCACGACCGGCTGCCAGGGGTGCGGCTGGAGCTGCGGGATGTCAAGGTCCGCGATCGGGAGGAGCGCGCTCAGGTCGAGCATGCCTGAGATCTCGTAGACGTCCTGTTGCTCGAGTGCCAGGCCGCGCTGGAGCAGGGCCCGCGTCGCGTGGGGCATCGAGCGCTCGACCTCCAGGCGCACAACCTTCCCGAAGCGCCGCTTGCGGAGCTCCTCCTCGATCGCCATGAGCAGGTCGTCAGCCTCGTCCTCCTCGATGGAGAGGTCGGCGTTGCGCGTGACTCGGAAGAGGTGGTGCTCGAGCACCTCCATGCCCGGGAAGAGGATGTCGAGGTTTGCCGCGATAATCTGTTCCAAGAGCACGTACGTCCGCACGCCGACTTCCCACAGGCGCGGCAGCACAGGCGGAACCTTGATGCGCGCGAAGCGCCGCTCACCGGTCTCGGGGTCGCGCACCGTCACGGCGAGCGACAGCGACAGGTCGCTGATGTAGGGGAACGGGTGACCGGGATCCACGGCGAGCGGCGTCAGCACCGGGAAGATCTCGTCGAGGAACTGCTGGCGCAGCTCCTTTTGGCGCTCGGCGCGGTCCTCGTACGGGACGATCCGGATCTCTTCCTCTGCGAGGGCGCTGCGGATCTCCGAGAAGGCCTGCGAGTGGAGGGTCTGGAGCTGGAGCACCCGGCCGCGGATGGCGTCGAGGACCTGCGGCGAGGACATCCCGTCGGGCGTCGGAGTCGAGTGTCCGGCCGCGACCTGCTGCTTGACGCCGGCGACGCGCACCTGGAAGAACTCGTCGAGGATGTTGGCGAAGATCGCCAGGTAGCGCACCCGTTCGAGGAGCGGGTTCCGTTCGTCCTGCGCGAGGTGGAGGATCCGCGCGCTGTAGTCGAGCCATGACAGCTCGCGATTGATGTAGGGCAGCGTGCGATCAGCGCGCGGCGGCGCGCGTCGTGTCGTCGGTTGTCGAAGGGCGGTCAAAGTGCGCTCGAGCTCCTGGGGCTCAGGGGGTCGAGATTGTACCTTGCTGCTCGGCGCCCTCGGCGCTCCTCGCCCGCCGGCGCCGCTCCGCGGATCGGACTATCCGATGGCGCGTCCGCCCGACAGCGGCAGGGTGATCCAGAACTCGGCACCGCCTCCCGGCCGGTCGCGCGCCCCGATCGCCCCGCCGTGGGCACGCACGCTCTCGAGCGCGTTCGCGAGCCCCAGCCCGACTCCGTCGCCGCGCGCATCGCGGCCGCGGTACCCGCGCTGGAAGAGGACCTCGCGAGGGCCGGGCGGCAGGCCCGGGCCGCGATCCAGGACCCGGATCACCAGCCTCGAGCGACCGGCACGACTGAGCACCCGCGCCGACGCGTCGACCACCGCTCCCGGCGGGCTGTGCCGGACCGCGTTGTCGAGTAGGTTCACGAGGGCGTGCTCCATCCGGAGCGGGTCGAGGCGTACCTGCTCGAGGGTGGACTGCACGTCGATGCGGACCCCTCGCACCCGGGCGGCGCTCTCGACGTGGTGGATGCTTGAGCGGAGCATTTCGTCCACGCGGACCTGGCGACGGACCACCGCCGCGTGGTCTGCCGGGGCCATCGCCTGCGCGAGGAGCTCCGAGGCCAGCTTCGCGAGCTGGCCGGCGTCGCTGTGTGCGGCACGGACCGCGGCACGCAGCTCAGCCTCGGTGACATCGGGCCTGTCCGCGAGCTCCAGCTCGGCGCGCAGGGCGGAGATCGGGGTCCGCAGGTCGTGCGACGCGCCAGCCACGAAGTCGCGCTGCTGTCCCACGGCGTGCGCCACCCGTTCGAGCATCGAGTTGAGGGTGCGCGCGAGCCGGCCGAGCTCGTCGTTGCGCCGCGGCTCGGGCAGTCGCCACTCGAGGTCATGGGTGCCCAGCGCGGCCGCCTGGTGGGTCATGGCGTCGACCGGCCGCAGCGCGCGGCCGGCCAGCCACGACCCGAAGGCCAGGGAGATGGCGCCGGCGGCGGCCGCGGCCAGCAACATCGACCGCGCGAGCTCGTCGCGCGCCGCGGTCAGTGGTGCCGTGTCCGCGCCCGTCATCACGATCTGCCCGTTGGGAGCGACGTCCTGGCGAAGCAGGTAGCCGGTCGAGTTGATGGTCACGAACCCGGTGGCCGGCGCGAGCGGCAGCGGAGCGTTGGCAGAGGCGTCCAGAAACGTCCCATTGGCCCGGAAGATGGCCGTGAAGGTCCCGGCGCTCGTGGCATCTCCCTCCTGGAGGCCGCCCTGGCCGTTGTTCTCGAGCGCGGTCAGCACTCCGAGGGCCCGCATCTCGAGCGTCGCCTGGAACGATGCCTGGAGGGCCGCCCCGACCTGCCACCAGACGACCAACCCGGCCACAACCATGGTCACAGCAAGTGCCGCGGCATAGGTCAGTGCAAGGCGAAGGCGGATGCTCACCGCGGAGCGCGGCTCACGAGCAGGCGTCGGGCAGCGGGTCGCGGCAGCGATCCGGGATCGCGCATGACGTACCCCGCTCCGCGCACTGTGGCGAGCACCGGAGCGCCCGGGTCGCCGCGTAGCCGGCGTCGCAGGGAGCGCACGTAGACGTCGATGATGCGCGGGTCCCCGTCGAAGGCCCAGTCCCAGACCTCCTCGATGATGCGGGCGCGGCTGAGCACCTGGTCGGCGTGGCGCACGAAATGCTCGAGCAGCGAGAACTCGCGGGCGGTCATGCTCAGGTCCTCCGAGCCGAGGGTCGCGGTTCGTCGCGCGGGGTCGAGCCGCAGCGATCCGAGGTGTATCACCGTTGGTCGCGCAACCCGGCCGCGCCGCGCGACCGCACGCAGCCGCGCCTCCAGCTCGGCCAGGACGAAGGGCTTGACGATGTAGTCGTCCGCACCCACGTCCAGGCCGCGAACCCGATCCGGGACGGCGTCGCGCGCGGTGAGCATGATCACCGGCGTCCAGATGCCCTCGTCGCGCAGCCGCGCACAGAGGGAAAAGCCGTCCCCGTCGGGCAGCATGACGTCGAGAACCAGCACGTCGTAGCGCGACTCCGTCGCGAGCCACGCCGCGTCCTCGACGGTCGAGACAAGGTCGACCACGTGGCCGGAGCGGCGCAGAGACCGGTTCAGCACGTCGGTCAGCCGAAGGTCGTCCTCCAGCAACAGGATCTTCAGGGCACTCGAGCCTCCGCACCCGAGGATGCGGCGCGAATGTGAATGCGGGGTGAATCAGCGCGAGCCTTCGATTCACCGTGGACTCACGGGCCCGAGTACAGGGTGGGCCTGACGCCGGCCGAGCGTGCCGGCGCGAACATGGAGGACGAGCCATGAAGCTCGATCGATTCCGCGGTGCCCTGGTCGTGATGGGCATCGCTGCTCTCGCCGTCGCCGGCGTCGGCGCCGCCAGTGCAAAGAGCCCGCTTACCGCCCTGAAGGCCTCATCGACGGTGAGCGTCTCGCGGGCCGTGTCCGAGCCCACCAGTCCCGACACGGACAACGTCCAGTCGGGCGACCAGACCACGCCCGATTCCACGCGCACTTCGTCCGAGCCCACCAGCCCCGACACGGACAACATCCAGCAGGGCGACCAGAGCGGTCCTGACGGCGCAGCCGCCGGGCACACCTCACGCCAGACCGCGGCAAAGGCCCACAGGGCCGCGTATCACCGCACTGCCAGGGCCACCGCAGGCGAGACGCCCGGCGAGGGCTCCGGCGAGACCTCGGGTGAGACAGAGGCCCCGTCCGATGGCCCAGGCGGCCACGAGGACCCGGCCGGCCAGAACGTCGATCACCAGTTCCAGGGCGAGGAATAGCCGACCCGGACACCCAGCAACGAAGAAGCCGTCGGGACCCGTTCCCGGCGGCTTTTCACATTTGGGCGACCCTCAGCCCAGGCGGTGCGTGGCGTGCGGTGCGGCGGAGCGCTTCGCGGTGTCCTCGGGGCAGGGACACTCCTCGCGCAGGCGCTGGAACGTGTAGTAGCCGGTGTGGTGGCCGTCCGCCCAGGTCGGGCACACCGCGTACTGGCCGACGAGCTGCATGTCGGTCAGCTGCGTCTGCGCCTCGCTGAGGGTCGGCTTCGAGTCGAGCCAGCCGGGCATCCCGGCCTCTCCGCGGCAGAAGGCGCAGGGGCACAGCCAGCGGAGTGTCACGAAGTCGTAGCGCGTCCGGTGCCCGTCGGCCCACTCGATCTCGAGGTTCGCGTTCGACCGGTCGGCGTGGATGCGAACCGGCGTCAGGTATTCGCCGCCGGAGGTGAAGCTCGATCCCACCCTCCGAGTCTAGGCGATCAGGGCGCCGCGACCTGTACGATGAGGTACGTTTAGGGCCAATGGCCCGAAGCCCGAGACCCGACGACCTCTACACGCTGCGCGTCCCGACCGACGTACGCATCTCCCCCGATGGAGATCGCGTGGCATACGTGGCCAAGGAGAGCAACGCCGGCAAGGACGACTACCGCCAGTCGCTGTGGGTTGCGCCGTTCGATGGCTCGGCTCCATCCCGCCGGCTGACGGAGGGCGCCAACAACGACACCAGCCCGCGCTGGAGCCCCGACGGGCGGACCATCGCATTCCTGAGCGATCGCGGCGTCGTGGCCAGGGACGGCGAGCGTCACGCCGACGGGGCGGACGGTGCGCCCGGCGCGCCGGTCAAGCTCCCCGACGATGCGACACAGGTCTGGCTGCTTCCGATGGACGGCGGCGAGCCGTCGCAGCTGACGCGGCTTCCGCAGAGCGTCTCCGAGATCGCGTGGAGCCCGGACGGCGGGAGGCTGTGCATCGTGTCGGCGGCGACCACCGCCGAGAAGCCGCGCAGCAGGAGGAAGCCGGGTGACCCGCCGCCGCGCGACATCCACCTGATCGATCGACTCCAGTACATGCTCAACGGCGTCGGTTACACGTACGACAAGCGGCCCAACCTGTGGGTCGTCGAGGTGGCGGGCGGCAAGGGGCGACGCATCACTTCCGGGATCAGCGAGGACCAGCAGCCCGCCTGGAGCCCGGACGGCAAGCGGATCTGCTTCGTCTCCAACCGCCATCCCGACGCGGACCTCACCTGGCGCCACGACCTCTACCTGGTCCCGTCCGAGGGCGGACCCATCACGCGCGTCACCGGCGGACGTGGCGATCGCGTCTTCGAGGCACCGGCGTGGAGTCCGGACGGCCGCTGGATCGCCGCGTATGGTCACCGCTTCCCGGCCGCCGCGGGGTCACGCAACGACGTCTGGCGATTCAAGCCGCAGGCGGACCAGGCCGGCGAGAACCTTTCGGGCAAGAGCGACCTGATGGTTGCCGCCCACGCCAACACCGACCTCTTCGGGTTCGTCGAGCCGCGGCTCTTCTGGAGCGAGTCGGGCGACTCGATCTGCTTCAGCGCCCCGATCGACGGCGCCTACGAGTTGTGGCAGGTGGCGACGGCAGACTGCCGCGTCGAGCGCCTGACCGAGGACGAGCACAGCCTGTCGCGGCCCGACGTGCTGCCGGTGGGCGACACCCTGCATGCGGCGGCGGTGCGGATGACGGGCCACGAGCCCTCGGAGATCGTTACGTACGTCCTCGGCGAGACGGGCGCCCGTGAGCCGGTGGTGACGGAAGCCACGCAGGTCTCGGAGCTGATGGGCGAGCCCTGGCACGGGATCGAGACGATGCGGCCGGTGACCCGCTGGCACGAAACGGAGGGCCGCAGGATCCAGGGCTGGTTCCTGGAGGCGCCGCGCCGCGACGGGCGCCCGGCGCCGCTCGTGGTGGAGATCCATGGCGGTCCGGCGACGCTCTACGGCTGGGGCATCTTCTGGGAGTGGCAGTGCCTGCTCGCGGCGGGGATCAGCGTGTATGCCTGCAACCCGCGCGGATCCCAGGGCTACGGCGAGGACTTCTGCCACGCCAACTTCCGCGACTGGGGCGACGGCCCGATGCGCGACATCATGGACGGCGTCGATTGGCTCATCGCCGATGGCCTCGTGGATCCTGACCGGATGGGCGTCACCGGCGGCTCCTATGGCGGCTACCTCACCAGCTGGATCGTCGGACACACGGATCGATTCAAAGCCGCGGTGACCTGCCGCAGCGTCAACGACATGACCTCCGAGATGCTCAGCGGGGACATCGCCGGACCGCTCTTCGGGCACTACGAGTACGGCGCGAACCCATGGGACGAGCCCGAGCTCTACCGCCAGCACAGCCCGCTGAGCTACGCGGCGAACATCCACACGCCGCTGCTGATCCAGCACGCCGAGCAGGACCTGCGCTGCCCGATCACGCAAGGTGAGGAGCTTTTCACGGTCCTGCGCTCGCTGCGGCGGCCGGTTCGCCTGATGCGCGTCCCGAACGAGTCGCACGAGCTGACCCGCAGCGGGGCGCCCTTCCGCCGCGTGGAGAACCTCGAGCACATCCGCGACTGGTTTGTGCATTACCTGGTCGAAGGCAAGCGGGGGCTGCCTCCGCTGTAGGGGTCTGTGTCTGCGGGCGTGCGAGGCGGCTCCTGTCCGGCGCTCGCCAAGCCCACCCCTTCGGCCTGGCCCGGCCGGGGCCTGACGGCCTGGGTCGACCGGCGGCCACCCGCCTCTCCTTCGGCCATCTCCAGTCCTTTGGATTGGGATTGCTATCCAGGAGCGGTCGAGCTCTCAACCGATCGAGTACGGCCTCGTCCCATAAGCCACACCCAGATGCACGCGCAGGGAAAAATCAACCCGAATGCTGGGAACCCCAGCAACGCCACGCCCGAGAACGCGAACAGCACGGATGTGAGAGCGAAGTCGGACACCATGCGGAGCCAATCTCCGCGACCAACAGTCGTCGCCGATATCAGTGTGCCGGCAACAGCCGCTCCGACGACGTCGCAGAGCACGGCGTACCAGATCGCCAGGCGCCAGTGGAAGCCGCCCTGACCGGGGCGGACGCGGTCGGCCAGCCGCCACCCCAGGGGAGGCGCGACGACGATCGCAGCGATGCCAATGGCGCCCGCCAACGCGCCGTTTGGCGGCCAATAGAGGGCGCCAGGGTCCCCAAGAGTCGCCACTTGCTGGATGGCAACCACAGCGGCCACGATCGTCGTAGGTAGCGCGAGCAGAGCAGCCAGGAGCGCTCCCTTGCGGCGGACGTGGCGAGCGATAGGTGCCGGAGAAGAGTCGAGACGAGCTACCATTTGGTAGCAAGTATAGTCGGGTGCGACTCCCGAGATGAACAGGCAGCCCTGGATGGGAGGAGCGTACGGCGCCGAACTCACGCTCCCGAATACTCCTGAAGGCTCCAGGGCGCCGGCGCGGCGGTCACATGACCTCCGGGGGTTCCGGGGCGGTGCCCGGGTGCACCACCGTTGTCCGTGATGAATGCCAGCCGTTGACGCTGCCCGCCGGCAGGTTTGCAGGGGTGCGGATGCGCTCGAGCACGGCGGCCTCGCTGTCCGTGATTTTTGGGCGGTTTCGTGGCGGGACGGCTGATCGTATTGGTCGCCGCGTGGTTCTCCGACACACTGCTGATCCGCAACCCGTACCTGACGAGTGGTTCCGACGGCGGGATCCTGCGAGCGCTCACCAGCTGGGACGGCTGGTGGTATATGGGCATCGCCCGCGATGGCTACCAGCTGGCGCCGCTCCAACTGGACCACCACAATTACGCCTTCCTGCCGCTCTACCCGATGCTCGTCCGGCTGCTGTCGAGCCCGTTTCCGGGTGCCGATGGGCTCATCGCCGTCCTGCTCTCGCATGCCCTGTTCGCGCGCACGCTGGTCCTGCTGTTCGCCCTCGGGCGGCGCCACATCGGGGACCGCAAGGCCGCCCTCGCCTGCTTCCTCCTCGCCATCAGTCCCTTCAGCGCCGTGTTCTCGATGGCCTACGGGGAGAGCCTCTTCCTGGTTCTAGCCATCGGCTCGTTCCTTGCAGCCGAGCGCGGAAACCGGCCCGTCTCCGGGATCCTGCTGGCGCTCTCGGCGCTGTGCCGGCTCCAGGGCGCCGTGCTCTTCCTCCCGCTCTGGATCCTCTTCTTCCGCCAGGACGCGCTCCGGGCGAAGCTGAGCCAGTCGTGGGTCCTGCTGGCGCCCCTGGCCGTGGCCGGCTTCCTCGTCTACATCACCTCGCTCACCGGCTCGTTCGACGCGTTTGTCCAGAACATGGCCGACTGGGGCCGCGGCGGGGCTGCGGTCGGAGCCACGGGCGTCACGGGAAACGTCGCGCCGCGCACTTCAACCCGATCCAGTTCGCGCTCCTGGCCGTGCTCTGCGCCTCGATCCGGCCGCTGGTCTACGCACGAGCGGACGGCATGCGGCTCGAGTACATCCTGATCCCGGTGCTCTTCATCGGCGTGACCTTCGTGAGCGGCAACCTGGAGTCGATCGGGCGCTACGTGACGGCCGCCTTCCCGTTCGCTTGGGTGCTGGCGAACCGCGGCTCGGCCTTCTGGCGACGAAGCTGGCCGGCCATCTCCGCAGGACTTCTGGCGCTCTTCGCAGTGCTCGAGTTCGGCGGCTACTGGGTGCCCTGAGGGACCAATCCGGGGCGCCCGCTACCATCGATCAGGTGATCGACCGTCAGCGCGCCGCAGGCTCCGATCCCCCGGGCGGCGCGGCCGAGGTTGGTGCGGCGGCGGACGTGGGCAGCAACAGCGTGCATGTGCTGGTGGCACAGATCGGCCCGGAATCGCTCGTCCCGCTGCTCGACGAGAGCGTCCTGCTGGGGCTTGGGCAGATCGTCGACCGCGAGGGACGGCTCCCAAAGGAAGCCTGCGCGGCCACCGTCGAAGCGCTGCGCCGCTACGTCGCAAATGCCACTCAGCTCGGGGCGCGACGGGTCACGCTCCTCGCCACGGAGCCCGTGCGGCGGGCGAGCAATCGCAGCGTCCTCCAGGCGGACGTCCAGCAGGCTACCGGGCTACCGCTTCACCTTCTCAGCCACGACGCAGAGGCCGAGCTGACGCTGCTCGGCGTCACGCACGGCCGCCATCCGCGCGAGCCGCTGCTCGTCATGGACATCGGTGGTGGCTCGACCGAGCTGATCCTCGTCACGCCGGGCGGCGATCCTGTTGTCGGCGCGTTGCCAACCGGATCCTCGCGGCTCACAGCCGCCTTCGTCGCTCACGATCCGCCGACGTGGTACGAAATCAACGCGCTGCGAGGGGAGGCCAAGCGCCTGGTCGACGCCATGCCGAGCGGCAAGCCCGAACGCGGCGTCATCGTCGGCGGCACCGGCACGAACCTGGTGAAGATCCTCGAAGGCGCCGAGCGGGGAACGCTCACCGCAGCGCAACTGGAGGGGGTCTTCTCGCTGTTGACCACGCGCCGGGCAGCGGAGCTCGTCGATGCATTCATGGTCAACCTTCGCCGAGCCGGCCAGCTGGCAGCAGGCGCTGCGCTCGCGGAAGCGGTGCTGATCCGGTACGAACTGCCCGCCCTGGAGGTATCCGACTCGAGCCTGCGCGAGGGCGCAATCCTGGCCGCGTCCGTCGCGGGCGATGGGTGGACGGAGCGCTTGTCGCAACTCGTTAGGGCCGAGCCTGGCTGAGCTCCCTCGGACCAAGCCTGGTCGGCCGAGCCAATTCCACGATTGCGGAAAGCGGAGGCTCGTTCGACTGATTGGGTTAGACCGACGAGTACGCCAACCCTCGCCTGCCTCAAGCGCCGCCGCGTCCGGGCGCTCCGGACCTCAGCCCTCAACCCGTGATCCGTTCCAGGTTGCGCCCGCGCGCTTCGACCTGCGGTTCTCGGCGCTTGAGCTTCGCAATATCGCGTCTATGGTTACCGACAGCTCTTGGCCGACGATTAGCTCGCGACCGACTGGCGATCTCAGGGTTTGGGGGCGCCAAGCGGCCGAAATATCCATTCTCGCGATACGCGATCCCACTAGCCAGGTCGGTGACGGGCTTATGCGCGCGCTTCCTGGCTCGGTAGCCATGCGCGCGATTTCAGGGTGGCCAAGCGCCACGGGCGGCGGCCTGGGATTCCACACATGCCTGGCACGCCCGACGATCTGACCTTCGGCGAGCACACCGTAGTGCTGAACGTCACCGGCATCGCCGAAGGTTGCCGCCCTCTTGGGCCCATTGGGTCATCGTTCGTGCTCGCGTTGTTCCGTAAGGTGCAGATCAGTGCGGTCCGAACGGGTCGCAGATGCTGCTGTGCGACGGGGAACGTGTGAGCGAGGCTTCGATGACGGCGATTTCCGTCCGGCGCACCGCGGTCGACCTCCGGCAGCTGGCGTGGGCCGGGCTCCTCGCGGCGGGCCTGTTCGTGCTCGACCTCGGCGGCTGGTACGGCTATGTCAACGACCAGCCGTCCCGCATCGCCACGCAGATCGCGGCATATGTCGTCATCGGTGGATGGCTGCTGGTGGCCGCGCTGCGACCAGGCTGGCTTCCGCGCACACCCCTTGCGCGTCCGATCGTTGCCGTCGCCGCCATCTTCACGCTCACCGGACTGCTCTCGCAGCGCTCCCGACTGAGCGTCGAATCGACCCTTGCAGGTCTCGTCGTCGCGGCACTCTTCCTGCTCGTGTCGCGCCTCGCGTCGGAGCCGTGGTTCCGGACCCGGATCCGCGTGATCCTGGTCGGCGTTCCGATCGTCGTCGCGATCGCGTACGTGGCGCAGGTCGCCTCTACGTGAGTGGAGTGGAACCTGGTCGGTGCCATCAGCCTGCCTCCGCCCCTCCGGCCGGGCTGGGCCGGGCTCCTGTTCGGCTCGCCAAACCTGCGCTCCGACGATCGCCTGCTCTCGGCGTCACCATCCGTGCCAGATGACGCAAGCCATCGCGTGAGCTTTTGTCGTCCACGGAGGAACCTGTCACGAAAGCCGGAGCTCGGGCGACGATCATGCGCCATGTCGCCATGTCGCCATGTGGGACGGTATCTGCCCAACCTTCCACAGGCGCGTCAGACACGGGTAGTCACGCGCAGCGTCTCGTACCAGTCGATTGTCTCGCGCAAACCGGTCTCGAATGGGACCTGGGCAACGAACCCGAACCGATCGCGAGCACGCGACGTGTCCAGTGCCCGGCGTGGCTGTCCATCGGGCTTGGATGGGTCCCAGCGGACCTGGCCGGTGAAGCCCGTCAGATCGACGATCAAGCCAACCAGGTCGCGGATCGCGATCTCGCGGCCCGTGCCGAGATTGACGGGGTCGGCGCCGTCATAACGCTCCGTGGCCAGGACGATGCCCTCCGCGGCATCGTCGACGTAGAGGAACTCACGCGATGCTGAGCCGCTGCCCCAGACCTCGACGGACGGAGCGCTCGCCTTGCGCGCATCGACACACTTCTTGATGAGCGCCGGGATCACGTGCGAGCTGGCTGCGTCGAAGTTGTCGCCCGGACCGTAGAGGTTCACCGGGATGAGGTGGATGACGTCGAAGCCGTACTGCTGCCGGTAGGCCTGTCCCTGCACCAGCAGCATCTTCTTGGCGAGCCCGTAGGGAGCGTTCGTCTCCTCCGGGTATCCGTTCCAGAGGTCGTCCTCGCGGAACGGCACCGGCGTGAACTTGGGGTATGAGCAGACCGTGCCGATCTGGACGAACTTCGTCACGCCTCCCAGCCGGGCCGCCTCCATCAGTTGCACGCCCATGACCGAGTTGTCGTGGAAGAAGCGACCAGCGTTCTCGCGGTTCGCGCCGATGCCACCGACGACCGCGGCAAGGTGGATGACCAGGTCAGGACGCCCGTCCGCCAGCGCCCGATCGATGTCCGCCTGTACTCGCAGGTCATAGTCGCGGCTGCGCGGCACGAAGACGTCTGTCGCTCCCGCTTCTGCCAGCCGACGGACCACGGCCTTGCCCAGAAAGCCGGCGCCGCCCGTGACCATGACCCGCCGACCGGCCCAGAACTCGCTCACGCGTCCACTGGGGCCGACATCAGATCGCGCGAACTGAGGGCCTCCTCCTCGAGATCGGCCGCGAGCATGATGCGGACGAGGGCATGGAACGTCGTACGCGGCTTCCACCCGAGCGCCGCCTGGGCCTTCGACGCGTCGCCGCACAGGACGTCCACCTCGGTCGGCCGGAAGTAGCGCTGGTCGACCTCGACATATTTCTCCCAGTCGAGCTCCACGAGCGCGAAGGCCTCGGCCACGAACTCGCGCACGGTATGCATTTCTCCGGTCGCGATCACGAAGTCGTCCGGCTCCGGCTGCTGGAGCATCAGCCACATGGCCTCGACGAATTCGGGCGCGTAGCCCCAGTCGCGTCGCGCGTCGAGGTTGCCGAGGTAGATCTTGTCCGACTTGCCGGCCAGGATCGAGGCGATTCCCCGCGTGATCTTGCGGGTCACGAACGTGCCGCCGCGCCGGGGCGATTCATGGTTGAAGAGAATGCCGTTCGCGGCGAACGTCCCGTAGGCCTCGCGGTACTGGACCGTCATCCAATGTGCAAAGAGCTTGGCGACGGCATACGGACTTCGCGGGTAGAACGGCGTCTTCTCGGACTGTGGCGTTTCCGAGACCTTGCCGTACATCTCGCTGCTGCCGGCCTGGTAGAAGCAGACGGGCCAATCGGCGTGCCGGATCGCTTCGAGCAGGCGCAGGTTGCCCATGCCGGCCGTATCGGCGGTGAACTCGGGCATGTCGAAGCTGACGGCCACGTGGCTCTGCGCGCCGAGGTTGTAGACCTCATCGGGCTTGATGCTGTTGAGGAGCGTCACCAGTGACGACGAATCGGTCAGGTCCGAGTAGTGCAGGAACAGGCGCACATCTTCTTCGTGCGGGTCGCGGTAGAGGTGGTCGATGCGGCCGGTGGTGAAGGAGCTGGACCGCCGCACGAGGCCGTGGACCTCGTAATCCTTCTGGAGCAGCAGCTCCGCGAGGTACGAGCCGTCCTGGCCCGTGATGCCGGTGATCATTGCCTTCGTCGCCATCAACGTCCCTCGAGCGCCGCGGGAATCGTCCGCGCCAGGATCTTCATGTCAAGCCACAGTGACCAATGGTCGATGTATTCCAGATCGTCCGCAACCCACCGATTGAAATTGGGATCGCGGCGGCCGCGAACCTGCCAGAGCCCGGTGATGCCGGGCTTCATGGAGAGACGGCGGCGGGCCACAGATCGTAGTCCTTCACCTCGTCGGGGAGCGGCGGACGCGGCCCGACCAGGCTCATCTCACCGCGCAGCACGTTCCACAGCTGGGTCAGCTCGTCGAGGCTGGTGCGTCGGAGGAAGCGCCCGACCCGGGTGATCCGCGGATCGCCGGAGAGCTTGAAGATCGGTCCGCTCACCTTGTTGAGTGCCGAGAGTCCGGCCCTGCGCGCTTCCGCGTCGCGGACCATGGAGCGGAACTTCACCAGCGAAAAGGCACGACCGTGGACGCCGAGGCGCTTCTGGCGGAAGAGGATGGGGCGGCCGCTGTCGAGGGCGATGGCGACCGTGATCGCTACGAAGACCGGCGAGAGGAGCACCAGCGCGAGCGCGGAGACGGCCCGGTCAAAGGTTCGCTTGATGGCCAGCGTCAGCGCGCGGTCCGGACCTGACACCAAGGAGATGACCGGCGTCCCGTCGAGCTCCTCGACGCTGCCGACGGAGATCACGCGTTCGAGGGCATCCATCGGGATGCGCACGATCTTGCCCTCCTCCTCGCAGACGTGGCAATGGCATCGATGAGGTTCCACTCTTCGGAGCGCAACGACCAGCGGGCGCGCGGCCGGTACAGACCGTTGAGCGTCAGGACGGCGACCCAGGTGGCGGCGTAGAACGCGAGCATCGTTCCCGTGTCCGGGATGAACTCGCGCCACGTGTTCGCCCAGTCGGGCCCGAATCGCCACAGCGAAAGGCCCACCAGCAGGACAGCCGCAAGCACGGCGTCGGCGAGCATGAGGATCGCGCGGAACCCAGCTGCATAGCGTCGGAACATCTGTCTGCAAGTCTGGGAATGGCGGTGCGTCCGGGCAATGGTACCGATGCACTACGGCGAGCCCCGAGCGTGCGGCAACCGTACTCAACCGACCCGGATCACCCTTCATCCCTTCTGGTCGCCCGCCAGCCAGTCGCGCAGGGGCTGAAGGCCCCGTTCGTCGCGGTAGTGGCGCCGCCGACGGCCCTGGGGCAGCGTCTGGATGAGGTCCGCGGAGCGCAGCACGGCGAGGTGCTTCATGACCGCCCAGCGGGTCATCCGTGGCTGGCGAGCCGCCAGCTCGGCCGTCGTGAGGCCCGGCTCGCGGCCAAGGTCGTCGTAGATCCGGCGGCGCGTCTCGTCGGCGAGACAACCGCACAGGCGGTCAAGCTCGGCTGCCGCGCTGGTCGCCATAGTGACCGAACGGTCACACTTCGAGACACGCTTGTCAAGGCGCCGCGGACGCATCGACGGCGTAGGATTGCGGGATGAGTGAAGTGCTGGAGCATCCCGCAGCCGCCCCCGATGCGGCCGATGCGCGTGCCTCCGCGGAATCGCAGGCCTCCGCGCTCGTGCGCGCATGGGTCGGGCGTCCGGGCTCGCTGGGAGCGCTGGTGGATCGGGCGGGGGGTGTCGACCAGGTCGGCGTCAACGAGCGGGTCGAATCGTTGAAGCGCCGTTCGATCAAGAAAGAGTCCAAGGTCTGGGCGCTGAACCTGGCGATCCGGATGATGGATCTCACGACGCTCGAGGGAAAGGACACGGAGGGCAAGGTCCGCGCCCTGTGTGCCAAGGGCATGCGCCCCGACCCATCCGATCCGTCGATCCCCAGCGTCGCGGCGATCTGCATCTATCCGGCACTGATTCCGGTCGCGAAGGAGGCCCTCAAGGGCTCGACCGTCAAGGTGGCCAGCGTCGCGACCGGCTTCCCCAGCGGCCAGACGTACCTCGATGTGAAGCTCTCCGAGACCCGCCACGCGGTCGACGCCGGGGCCGACGAGATCGACATGGTCATCGACCGGGGTGCCTTCCTCCAGGGCGACTACGCCGCGGTCTTCGACGAGATCGTGGCGGTCAAGGCCGCGGCCGGGGACGCGCACCTCAAGGTCATCCTCGAGACGGGCGAGCTCGAGACGTTCGACAACGTGCGGCGTGCCAGCATTCTGGCGATGGCTGCCGGCTCGGACTTCATCAAGACCTCGACCGGTAAGGTGACACCGGCCGCGACGCTGCCAGTCACGCTTGTGATGCTCGAGGCGATCCGCGACTTCCACCGGCGAACCGGGCGCGTCGTTGGCATGAAGCCGGCCGGCGGCATCCGCACGGCCAAGGAGGCGATCTCCTGGCTTGTGGTGCTATACGAGACGCTCGGACCGCGCTGGATGACGCCAGACCTGTTCCGATTCGGCGCCAGCAGCCTGCTCAACGACGTGCTGATGCAGCTGCGAAAGGAACGCACCGGCCGCTACCAGGGCCCGGACTACTTCACGATCGACTGAGGTGGCGCCCGCCACCGCCGGAACACCCTCCGAGGTCTTCCGCGAGTTCCTGCGGATGGGTCTCATCGGCTTCGGCGGTCCCTCGGCGCACCTGGCGCTGTTCCGCCAGCGCTTCGTGCGCGACCTTGGCTGGATCGACGAGGCCACCTTCCTCGACTCCCTCGGCGCCGCCAACCTGCTCCCCGGCCCCACCTCGACCGAGGTGGCGCTGGCGATCGGCCAGGCACGGGCGGGTCGGCTGGGTCTCCTGGCGGCAGGGCTCGGGTTCATCGTGCCGGCTGCCCTCATCGTGCTCGTCCTGGCGATCGGGTACGAGCGCTTCGGGACGCTGGAGGCGGTCGGGTGGCTGCTTTACGGGATCCAGCCCGTGGTCGTGGCGATCGTGGGGCTGGCGGTGGCCGGCCTCGCGCCAGTGGCCTTGCGCGGACCGGCGACATGGCTGATCGGGATCGCGGCGACCGGGGCACTCCTCCTCGGCGTGGATCCCGTGGTGGTGCTGCTGGCGGCGGCGATCCTCGGGACCGGGATGGCGATCGGTCGCGGGTGGCGGCCGGGTGCACCGGCTCGATCACTTGCCGTGGCGGCGGTGGCGTTGCCTGGAAAGGCGGCCGGCGCCATCGGGATCGGAAAGCTGCCCGGCCTGATCGGCGGCATCGGGCTGCCTGCGCTGTTCGTGACGTTCCTGAAGATCGGCCTGCTGTCGTTTGGCAGCGGCTACGTCCTGGTCGCGTTCCTGCGCACGGATCTCGTCCAGGGCCTGGGCCTGCTCAC
>JBBRYO010000021.1:0-31733 GCA_038237595.1 Candidatus Limnocylindrales bacterium
CGCTCCGCCTTGAGCTGACCGAAAGCGTGCTCATCGAGTACACGGCCGCCGTGGAATCCGATCTCGCCCGTGCCGTCGGGCTGGGAATCCGCATCGGCATCGACGATTTCGGGACCGGCTTCGCTTCGCTGGGCTATCTCCAGCAGTTCCCCGTCACCTTCCTGAAGATCGACCGCAGCTTCGTGTCGGAGCTCGACGGCGGCTCCAGGGCCGCGCGCGGCACCCGTCCGGCACTGCTGGCCGCGATCCTCGAGCTCTGCCGCACGCTCCAGCTCGAGGCGGTGGCGGAAGGCGTCGAGCGCGAGGGAGAGGCGGCCGCACTGCTGGAGATGGGCTGCCCCTACGGCCAGGGCTTTCTCTATTCGCACCCCCTCGCTCCCGAGGCCGTGCCGGCCTACCTCGCGAGTCAGTCGCAGCACTAGACCCGGGCTTGCCCGGAGCCCGGTCGCTCCCCGGGTAGGGCGCCACCCACCTGGAAGGCAAGCGCGGCGGCCTGCTGAGTGGTGAGCGCGTGGCCCTCGGCAAGGCACGTTCCAGATCCTCCGGGTCCATCGTGGCCCGAATCCTTGGCAGCGCCTCGTCCCAGCCGGCCAGGGCCAACGAGGGGCCGCCGCCGATTTCCGAGCGCAGGCGTTCACCCGCACTGGCGAGCCGGGCCGCACGCTCGACGTCGCCGAGGTCGAACGCCACGTTCGCCACCGCTTCCAGCGCGAGTGCGGTCCCGATATTCGCTCCGGCGTCGACGGAGTCGCGCAGGGCGGCGCGAAAACGAGCCAGGGTGGCATCGTGCTCCCGCAGCCGCATCTCGATGAGTGGTCGCGTCCTCCGAGAACCGCCTCGCCGGCGTGGATGCCGACGCGGACCTTGACCTCGGCGTCCCCGGGCCAGGCGTGGGTCGCCGTGCTGCGCTGGATCTCGGCCGCAGCGGCGATGGGCCGTATCGTGTGGGGATGAAGGCAGCTTCGTGACGCTGGCGCTCCCGGCCGACGCAGGCCAGCAGCCGTATGTATGGCTGACCACGGCCGGGCGCCGGACCGGGCAGCCGCGCACCGTCGAGCTCTGGTTCCTGCTGGAGGGGGCGGCAATGTACTTCCTCGCGGGCGGCGGAGAGAGTGCCTCCTGGGTGCGGAACTCGGTCGCGCAACCGGAGGTCCGGGTACGCCTCGGCGGGGGCACGTACCGGGGACGGGCACGAGCGCCGGATCCCGGCTCGGACGAGGACCAGCGAGCGCGCCGCGGTATCGCAGGGAAGTACGAGGCGTGGACCGAGGGCCGCCCCATGAGCCGATGGGCACGGACCTCGTTCTGCCTCGCGGTGGACCTGGTCGGGCCAGACGCTGGCCCGCCGCCACCCGATCCGCCCTGGTCGCTCGGCGCCTGAGCGCCTCGCGTGTCCACTATCGGTCGGCGCTGACAGCTCGCCCGCGCCCGAACCCGCCGGGACTCCGAACCTCGTATCCGCGCTCCTGGACCAGTGGACCGAGTTCGTGGCCTCCGTCATCGGCTTCCTCACGATCGGAGGGATCTGGGTCAGCCACCAGCAGACGTTCACGGTCATCGCGCGCGTGACGCCGACCTTCCTCTACCTCAACGTGCTCTTCCTGCTGCCGGCGGCCATGGTATCCGCCGGAGCCCTGCTCCCGAGACGGGTTGGCGCGCGGCCGGAGGCGCACTGGCGGGCTGCTGCGGCCGTCAGGGAGTCGGGAACGGCAGCCGCGTCGGCAGCCCACCCGGGAAGATGTTGGTGAGGCTCTTCGGAAGCAGCGGTCCCAGCAGGCCCTGGACCAGCGGCACCGTGCTGCCGCGCAGGATCTGGACCGTGGTCGAGCCATTCAGGGCCTGGGTCAGCTCCTTGAGGTAGCCTGGCGGGAATGCCTTGCCGAGCGACGAGCCGGTTCCGAAGTACGCATCGACGATGACGATGACGGCCGAGATGATCAGGACCGCCTCGACGCCACCCAGGATGGCCCCGGCCGCTGCGTCCACTTCCCTGGAAACGCCGGTGACGGCGACCTTGCGCAGCAGGAACGCGCTCGCGATATGCAGCACGACCAGGATTGCCGGAAAGGCGATCGTGTAACCGACCAGGTCCGCGTAGTCGGGGGGAATGTTCGGAAAGAACGACTTGGCGATCGCGCCGACCGGATATCGCAGGTAGCCCGCGACCACGAACGAGATCGCCATGAACCCGATCCCGATCAACCGGCGCAGGAATCCGCTGCGCCAGCCGCCGTAGACGAAGCCGCCGATGAAGCCCACGAGCAGGACGTCCACCGTACCCTCCGGTCTGTGCGTTCTGGGTGACGACGGCACAGTACGGCGAGTGGGGCGAATGCGCCGAGATTCAAGTGCCTGCGCCATAGATCCGCCATTCGCCCGGCACGCCCTTGAGGACCTGATTGCCGCGGTCCGTGAACTCGATCCCGGACCCGGCCGCCAGGTCACGGACGGTGCTCGAGACAAGGACCTCGTCCGCGCCGGCGAGCGCGGCAACCCGGGCGCCGATGTGCTGCGCCACGCCGCCGGGCTTGCCGCCGACCCTGACCACCTCCCCGGTGTGGAGTCCCGCCCGGATGTGCAGACCCTGCGCTCGCGCCGATCCGACCGCGGAAAGCGCGCAGCGCACGGCCCGGGTGGGGCCGTCGAAGGTCGCAAGGAACCCGTCGCCGGCGGTATCGACCTCCTCCCCCTTGAAGCGGTCGAGCTCGCGACGCATGGAGGCCTGGTGGGCGACAAGAAGCTCGGCCCAACGCCGGTCCCCGACCTCGGCGGCACGCTCCGTCGATCCGACGATGTCGGTGAACAGCACGGTGGCCAGCATTCGGTCGGCGTCGGGCGTTGGCCGCGAGCCGGTCACGAACTCCTGGATCTCATCCAGCAGGTCGTCACCGTTGATCCACGGCAGGTGGTCGACGCCCGGCAGCTCGACGAGGCGCGCGCCGGGGATATGCTCGGCCACGTAGCGCCCCTGGCCGACGGCGACGGCCTCGTCATTGGTGCGGTGAAGGACGAGGGTCGAGACGTGGATCGTTGGAAGGATGGCACGCGTGTCCGTGCCGAAGGATGCGCGCACGTGGGCTTCGATGGTGCGTGGGTTTCCTGCCTGGACGCGATCGGAAAGGCCCATTCCACGCTTGTCGAACAGGATCAATCGGCTGAAGGAGGCCATCCGCTCGCACCAACCCCGGTAGCGCGCATCTTCCCAGTTCACGCCGAGGTTGGAGATCGAGCCCTGGATGAAGACGATGTCGGGCGGCCCGGTGCCTACGGCCGCGCAGGCAATGTTGAAGTCGCCGCTTTTCGCGTAGCGAATCGGAAGCTGGTCCATCGGCCCGGAGCGTGACGCGCGTCAAGGCTCGGGTCAAGATGCCGGGCGGCCTGCACAGACGCGCCTAGACTGGACCAACACCCCCATAGGAGAGCGCCATGCTCAAGGACTCAAAGGTTGTCGCTACGATCGCCACCGCGGACATGCCGGCGGCTCACACGTTCTACTCAGAGACGCTGGGATTGCCGACGATGGCCACGATGGAGCAGTTCTCGGCCTACCTGCTGCCCGACGGAAGCGCGCTCAGCGTTTACCTGCGACCCAACCACGTGCCGCCGGAGAACACGACGGTGACGTTCATCGTGGCCGACATCGAGGCGGAAATGGCCGACCTGCGGTCGCGAGGCGTGACCTTCGAGGACTACGACATGCCGGGCATCAAGACGGTGGACGGCCTCGCCACGGAGGATATGGACGGATCGAAGGCCGCCTGGTTCAAGGATCCGGCAGGCAACATCCTGAGCCTGGGCACGCTGCCGCCAGCGGCGTGACGACTGCGGGCCGCGGGGCGCAGCAGGCCGACCCGGCGCGGGCTGGCCACGCCCCGCCGACTCGCTGCGCGATACTTCGTTTGCCATGACGCTGCCCGCTCAACCAGCCACTGAGAAGACGGCCTCTGCGGAGCGCCGCCTGGTCACCGTGCTGTTCGCAGACGTGGTCGATTCGACCTCGCTTGCGGAGCGCATGGACCCCGAGGACTGGAGTGGCGCCATCCGCTCGGTGCTGGCGCTGATGTCTGCGCCGATCGAGCGCTACGGCGGAACGGTCGCGAGCCTCATGGGCGACGGGCTGCTGGCAGTGTTCGGCGCGCCGGCCGCCCACGAGGACGATGCGATCCGTGCCGTCCAGGCCGGGCTGGAGATGATCGACACGGTGGCCGAGGCCGGACCGAGACTGCGCCGCGAGTACGGCAGGGAGCTGGCCGACGGGCCGAAGGTACGCGTCGGCATCAACACCGGCCTCGCAATCGTCGAGGGCATGGGCGAAGGCGCGCGCGACGTCGACGCGCTCGGCGACACCGTGAACGTGGCTGCGCGCATGCAGACGGCGGCCCGTCCCGGGACGATCATCGTGACCGGCGAAACGTGGCGCTACGCAGCCCCGGCCTTCCGCGCGACCTCGCTGGGTGGCGTCGTGGTGAAGGGCAAGACCGATCCCGTCCAGGGCTGGGAGATCCTGGAGCGGGCCGATTCGCCGGGCACGGGCCGCGGATTGGCAGGGCTGACGAGCCCGATGGTCGGCCGTGACGACGAGCTGTCCCAGCTCGTCTCGCTGGTGGACACCATCCGCGCGGGCCGCGGACGAGCCGCGGTGCTGCTGGGCGAGCCAGGCGTCGGGAAGAGCCGGCTGCTGGCCGAGGCACGCGCAGCCGCCGGCGACATGTCCTGGATCGAGGCGCGTGGAATCTCGTACGGAGAGAACACGCCGTACGGCTTCTCGATCAACCTTATCGCCGCATGCCTCGCACTCCCCACCGCCGGAACCGCCGAGGAGCGGCGCGCTGCGCTGGAGAAGAAGGTCCGCGCCGCCACCGGCGAGGCGTGGCAGGAGACGTACGTGAGCTTCGCGAATCTTCTGTCGCTGCCGCTCCCGGCCGAGATGGCGGAGGACCTGAAGCCCCTGAGCCCGGCAGCGCTGCGGGCCCGCTACCTCGCTGCGGCGGACAAGCTGATGCGCACTCGGCTGCACAAGGGCCCGCTGGTGGTCGTCCTCGAGGACGCGCATTGGGCGGACGCATCGTCGGTGGAGGTCTGCGAGCAGCTGCTGCCGCTTGCCCACGAATTGCCGATGCTGCTGCTGATCACGTCACGCCCGGAGCGCTCGGCTGTGGGATGGCGCCTCGTGGAGAGCGCGAGAGAGATCTTCGGCGACGCCCTGACCGAGATCCGGCTGAGTCCCCTCGACGCCTCCCACAGCCGCCTGCTCATCGGCAACCTGCTGGAGATCGAGTCGCTTCCGGAACGGTTGCGTGCGTCGATCCTGGACCGCGCCGAGGGCAACCCGTTCTTCACCGAGGAGCTAATCCGCATGCTCATCGAGCGCGGTTGGGTCGTCCGCCAGGGCGATCGCTGGGTGGGGTCGGGGACGGTGGCGCAGGCGGAGGTCCCGGATACGCTGCGCGGCCTGCTGCTCGCCCGCATCGATCGGCTGCCGGACGAGTCGCGGCGGACGCTGCGAATGGCGTCGGTCATCGGCCGCGATATCCCGGTCAAGCTGCTCGAAGGGGTGACCGGCGATCCGGCGATGACGGCCCGCTCGCTCGGTCAGGCCGAAGCCGCCGGCCTGGTGCGATTCGTTGCCACCGATCCCGAGTCCGTGTACCGCTTCCGCCACGTGCTCATCCAGGAGGCGGCCTACGACTCGCTGCTCAGGGCCGACCGTCGACGCCTGCACCTGCGCGTCGGCGAAGCCCTCGAGTCGCAGGAAGGCGGCGACCGGCAGGAGGAGCTGGCGCCGCTGCTGGGCCTCCACTTCGAGCGCGCCGGGGACGTCGAGCGAGGCGTCAGGTACCTGCACCTCGCCGGCCGGAATGCGCTGCGGGCGCGCGCCGTCAAGGAGGCACGCGAGCTCTGTGATCGCGCGGCGGCCATGCTCGACGACGCTCCCGAGACGCCCGAAAACGAGCGCCTCCGCATCGAGCTCGTCATCGACCGGGCGGCGGCCAACGCCACCTTCCCCAGGCCGGAGGACCTCGAGCTCATCGACGACGCCCGGATGCGGGCCGAGCGCCTCGGTGATGATCGCCTGCTCGGCCTGGTCTATGCCAGGGAAGCCGGAACGCGGGCCATGATGGAGCTGCTGCGCAACGCCGCGAACCAGCAGCCGGTCATCGACAAGGCGCTCGAGATCGGCCACCGGCTCAACGATCCCGAGATCCTCGCGCTCCCCAGCGCCCTCAACGGCGTGCGGCTCATGCGCGAAGGCCGTCGCCGCGAGGCGATCCCCGTGTTGGAGGTCGCGGTCGACGCGCTCGAGCAGTACGTCGTCAATGAAGCCTCCTTCTACGCGGGCCAGCTGGCGATCGCACACGCCGAGCTCGGCGAGACCGACGAAGCGCGCGCGGTCATGGTGCGGGCGCGGCAGCTCGCAGAACGCAGCGCGGACCCGAAGGCGCTCGCCGACATCGACATCTTCGAGGGCATCTTCCTGGGCCTCCAGGGCCGGCACGGCGAGGCGGTGGCGTCGGCGAAACGCGGAGCCGAGATTGCGCGGGCTGCCGGCGAGCTGCTGTGCCAGACCATGGGTACCTGGGTTGCCGGCGAGAACGAGCTGGCCGCGCAGAACGTCGGGCCGGCCATCCAGTGGCTGGAGCAGGCAAAGGAGATGGCGGCGACCTGCAACGCCTCCGACATCGTGAGGATGACCAGCGTCGCGCTCAAGACCGCGCGCGCCATCGCCGGTGAGGGGCTGCCGGCGCTGAGCGGGCTTGACCTGCTCATCGACGAGACGCGAGCAGCTGGCGACCCCCTTGACGAGGCGGTGGTGCTGATGCGGCGCGCTCAGGCGAATGCCACGCTGCCGGCGGGCGATCGAGCTTCCGCCAGAGCCGACGTCGAGACCGCGATCGGGATCCTCAAGCGGATCGAGACGCAGCCCTACCTCCAGATGGCCGAGCAGCTTTCGGCGTCGATGAACTGACCGAGGGAGGGTCCATGTATACCGGGCGTCCGCACGGATCGAGCGGGCCGATCCCGCTGATCATCCTCGGTGTCGTCTTTCTCGCCGTCGGCTTCGTGGTGCCAATTCCGGCGGCGCGATCGATCCTCCTGATCTTCCAGGTGCTCGGGGCGATCTTCATCATCGCCGGCTTGGTCTGGTTCCTGCTGAGGAGGAGCTCAGCGCCGAAGTCCTGGCTGCCATACGGCGATCCGATACCCCAACAGCCGGGGATGCAGCCGATGCCGTTGCCGTTGCCGAATACGCTGGGCGGCACAGTCCCCGGGGGCCCGACCCGCGATCCTGCGACAGGGGGCGAGGTTCCCCCGCCGATGCAGGGCACGGTGATGTCCGGCCCGATGGTCTACTCCGGCGGAGTCTTCAATCCAGCCGTGATCGCGGAGCTCACGCGCATGGGAATGACGCTCGCAAGCGAGGCCATGCGGACTCGCGCGAGGTATGGAACAACGAACATGGCGATGAACCCGATGGTCATCGACCTCCGCCATGCGATGCAGCACCAGATGCAGATCATGGGTGCGACTGGCAATCCCGGGCGGGCGACGATCAAGGCGGTGCACCAGCTCGGCTCAGCGGCGGACGGCCAGCAGCTGTGCGAGCTCGATCTCGACGTCCAGCCGGCGACCGGAGCGTCCTATCCGCTGACCTACAGCGTGGTGGTGCCCGCTGGAGCCACCGGACGAGTCGTGGCCGGCGCCTCGCTGCCCGTGCATATCGACCCTTCGACGCCCGGCCAACTCTCGGTCGACTGGGGTGCGGCGTAGTCGCGCGTAGAATCGATCCATGCAGAAGACCGAACGAACCGAACCTGTCCAGCGCACCGACGACGAGTGGCGTGCGACCCTGACGCCCGAGCAGTACCGCGTCCTGCGGGAAGCGGGCACCGAGCGGGCCTTCACGGGCACCTACTGGAACGAGCACCGGCCGGGCACCTACCGCTGCGCCGGCTGCGGCACCGAGCTCTTCACGTCGGACACCAAGTTCGAGTCAGGTACCGGCTGGCCGAGCTTCTACGCTCCGGCCGACCCGGATCACGTGGCCGTCGAGACCGACACCTCGTGGGGCATGCGCCGCACCGAGGTCCGCTGCAACACCTGTGGCGGCCACCTCGGCCACGTCTTCGACGACGGCCCCGCCCCGACTGGCGAGCGCTACTGCATCAATTCTGCGGCTCTGACCCTGGAGCCGAAGCCCCGCGCGGACGAACCCGCTGACCGCTGACCAAGGCGCGAGCGGAAACGACCAGGCTCGCTGGCGCCGCCGGGCGTTCCGTCTCGAATACGTCACGATCGCCTGGAACGCCCTTGAAGGCATGGTGGCGATCATTGCCGGCCTGCTGGCGCACTCCGTCGCGCTCGTCGCGTTCGGCCTCGACTCCTCGGTCGAGGTGTTCGTCTCGCTGACCGTCGTCTGGGAGCTCCGACGTAGCGATCGGGAACGCGAGCGGCGCGCTCTTCGCCTCATCGGTGTGGCGTATCTGGTCGTCGCGGTTTACGTGGGGTGGGACGCCATCCGGGCGCTGCTCGGCGGCAACCGGCCTGAGGCATCTCCCGGCGGGATGCTCCTGCTCGCGGGCACGGTGCTGGTCATGTTCGGTCTCGGTGTGGCGAAGCTGCGCGTCGGCCACACGATGGACAGTCCAACGGTGGTGGCCGACGGCCGGTTCAGCCTGATCGACGGATCCCTGGCGCTTGCCGTGCTGGTTGGACTCGTGATGACGGCATCGTTCGGCTGGTGGTGGGCTGACGGCCTGCTCGCCCTCGTGATCGCTGTGGTCGCCCTGCGCGAAGGGATCGCGGCATGGCGCGGCCGCCAAGAGGGCCAGGCCTGAGGCAGGACCCCGAGCGTTGGCCGTACGGGCTCAGGCCTGGCCCTTCGGCGGCGCCGGGAACCGCGGCTTGTACGCGCGCCACGGGATGACGACCGAGCGAAACTGGTACGCCACCAGCAGGGCGATGCTGACCAGAAAGACGGCAACGCCGATGATCAGGACGATCGCCGTGTTCAGGTTCAGCGCGATGGCCACCGTCCCAGCCAGGACCGCCGCCAGCACCGCGTCCACGACCGCGAGCATGCCCGGCGTCGTGACGAAGCCGTGCACGAATGCGCCCGAGCCCGGGGTCGCGCCAAAGGTTCGCATGATGCTCGCCTCGTCGTCGTAGGCGCCGCTGATGAAGTACCGCTCCAGGTCAGGCGCCGCGTCCAGGTACGCGCGACGGAGGATGTTCATGCCCGCAAACCAGAGGTTGTCCTCGTTGTTGATGTCGACGAGGCGCACGAACGTTGCGAGACCCAGGAAGAGGAGCACCGGCAGGAGCAACAGGGCGAACACGATGAAGCCCGACCCGAACCCCATCGCCTGCGATGCCAGCGCCAGCGCCACGATGCCGCCCGACAACGCGGAAAGGAACATCTGGGCGCGGCTGAACGCCTCGTTCCAGGTCATGCCGCGCGTCGCGAGCAGGCTCCAGTGCTCCGTGGTGAGGATCTGGAGACGGGCCGCCGGGGGCAGCTCGGCGTCGGCCCCGTCGCCCGCGCTGCCGGACACGGGTGGCACCCCACTGGACCCACCTCCGACTCGCTCGACGACCATCGCACTTCCCCTCCCCCTCCGTGTGCAGCAGTTCGGGCCGCATGTCCCTCCCTCAGCATAGGCCGCCCGACGATGCCGCCGCGGCGGTCAGTCCGGGTCGCGGAGAAGACGCACCAGGGTCTCGGCGTACCACTGCTCGAACCGAGAACCGCTCCAGCCGCGATCGACGACCAGCAGGCGATACGTCTCGGGGCTGTCGACTAGCTCGAGGAGCTCTGGCGATCGGCGCAGGCAGCGCCCGCGCTGGGTGGTACGCCACCCGTTCGCGTCGTCGACACGGTCGACAGCAGGGACTACGAGGAGCACGACAGTCGAAGCCAGGTGGACAGCTCCCCCAGCGGCTCGGGCAGGTGAACCGGTAGTCGCAGCGCCCCCAGACCTTCGAGCTCGGCCTTGCGGCGAAGTCGCCGCGCCGCCAGCTTCGCAAATGAAAGACGGCGCGGCTCCCACCGATAGGTGGAGGCCGGGCCGTCTGCGGATGCCGGGGAGTACCCGGGACCCGACTACACGCCTAGCTGCGGCGCAGGGGCAGCCCTTCGAGCCGATGACGCGCCACGTCGGGGGCGCGGGTGCCGCCGGGCACGGGACCGCACACGTGGCACACCACGCCCTTGCAGGACATGACGGTGACGCCAGGGTCGGTCTGGTTGTACCAGTCGAGGATGACCTTGGCCTGGCCGAGTACGGCCGACGCCGGCGTGTACCACGTCAACACGACCTGGGCGCGATAGCGGTGGCTGTCGGGCGGGCCGTGGTGAACCGTCTTGGCCACGAACGCCGCCGAGGTGCTCTCGTGTGCGACGGCCGTGCTCTCGGTGCTGATGTTGGCGGTCGTCCACTTGACGCCGTTCCAGTGCTGGATCTTGACCTTCCAGCCGACGGTACCGTGCTCGTTCGGGTTGCCGGAGTTCTGGTTCGGCCAGAAGACCGTGGGCGGCTTGACCTTCATGTCCATGAAGTACCCATGTCCGGCCGCGCCCTCGTAGTCGCAGCGGGCGCCCGGCGACGCCGAGGTGTCGACGAACGAGTAGTGACCGGTCGTCCCGCTGTGGGCAACCGTGTGCCAGGCGACAGCTTCCCCCGCGACCAGGGCGATGCCGGCAAGGGCACTCGCCACGATGAACGCCGCACGGACAGCGCGACTGATGAACGATCGACGCATAAAATCCTCCACCTGCGTGGGCCCTGGCGATGGCTATCGGGGAGAGGCCGGGCCGCCACGGGCACGATAGTCCTGCGCCGTCAAAGCCGCAGGCGAACCCCTGCGGTCAGGCAGGCGTCGATGCAGGTGCCGCCGTTGCGCTATTCGCGGCCGTGAAGCAACGCAGGATCGCCTCCACGGAGCGATCGGCGTCCTCCTCGGTCGTGGACCAGTTGCAGACGGAGATGCGCATCACGCCGAGGCCGTGCCACGTGCTGCCACTCAGCCAGCAGGTGCCGTCCTCCTGGACGCGGCGCACGACGTCGCGCGTCAGCGCGTCGTCTCCTCCGAAGCGGACGAGCACCTGGTTGAGTGCCACGTCGTTCAGGATCTCGACGTCGTCCGCCTCCTTCAGTCCCTCAGCCATGCGGTGCGCCAGTCGGCAGCATCGCTCGACGAGGTCGACGACACCATTCCGGCCGAGGGATCGGAGCGCCGCGTAGACCGCCCATCCCCGCGCTCGTCGGGAGAACTCCGGAACCCAATCGGCCCCGTCACGCTCGTCGCCGCGTGCCGGCATCAGGTACCCCGCCTGCAACATCATCGCCGCGCGATGTGCCTCCGGGTCGCGCACCACCACGATGCCCGAGTCGTACGGCACGTTCAGCCACTTGTGGGCGTCGGTGGCCCACGAATCGGCCTTCTCCAGGCCCCGGACGTGATGGCGCAGCTCGGGCACAGCCGCGGCCCACAGTCCGAATGCGCCGTCGACGTGCAGCCAGGTGCCCGGGCGCCCGCGCACGACGTCGGCGATCTCGTCGATGGGATCGAAGGCACCCGTGTTCACATTGCCGATCTGCGCGGCGACGATGGCCGGGCCCTCGACGGTGGCCAGCAGGTCGCGCAGGGCGCTCGGGCGCATGCGTCCCTGTCCGTCGGCCGCGGCGCGCTTCAGGCGGGCACTCCCGAGCCCGAGCATCTGGAGGGCGATCGGGACCGTGACGTGGACCTCGTCCCCGGCCACGACGGTGACCTCGGGCGCGCCCTGGAGGCCGTCTCGCTCCACGTCCCAGCCGTGGTGCTTGAGCACGGCCCGCCGGCCCGCGGCGAGCCCCGTGAAGTTCGCCATCTGGCAGCCGGTCGTGAAGCCGACGGTGGCGCTCGATGGCAGCCCGAACAGGTCGATCAGCCACGCGGCGGCTGTCTCCTCGACCACGGAAAGGGATGGACCGAGCACGTAGAGCCCGGAGTCCTGGTCCCAGGCCGAAGTCATCCAGTCCGCGGCAATCGCGGCCGGGAGGCCGCCTCCGATGACGAACCCGAAGAAACGCGGACCTGACGAGGCGATCACGCCAGGGTCCGCGCCTCGGACCATCGACTCGATCACGTCTCCGGCTGCCTCCCCGTCTTCGGGAAGCGGCCCTCCGAGGCTGCCACGCAACTCCTCCAGCGTCGCTTCCGGCCGCACCGGCCGGTCCGGCAGCGTGCGCAGATAATCGATCGCCAGGTCGGTCGTCCGTCGCAGGAGGTTCTGGGTCTCCTCGCCCCATCGTTCGTCGCTCATGTGCGCAGTATTGCAACCGACCGGGAGGGCGCGCATAGTTCGGCCCGCATCCAGCCCACGCACAGAGAGGAGGCCCACCGTGATTGCCACGACGCCGATCGCTCTCCGCCGGGCGGAACGAGGCTGAGGGCTCTGCCCCCGCGCTGACGCTCCGACCGTCGGGGGACGCTTCCCTCCCCCGACCCATTGGAGTCTTCAGCGTGTCCGTCTCGACTTCAGCGAGCCGGCCCGCTCCCGATTGGCTGATCTCCGAAGCCTTCGAGGAGCACGCGGTCGGCGTTCTCAAATCCGGCAAGGAGGCCGAGGTCTTCCTGGTCGAGCGCGTCTCGGCCGAGGGCGGCTGCCTGCTCGCCCACAAGCGCTATCGACCACGACGCCCCAGGTACAAGGGCGAGCTCCGGGAGCTGGGCTTCTCGAAGGGCACCATCTATCGCCACGACGCCGTCTACCGGACCGGCTGGCACTTCAACGCTCGCGATCGACGGGCGGTGGAGACCCGCACCCGGTACGGCAAGGAGCTCACGGAAGGGCTCTGGCCGGACAACGAAATCGTGATGCTCCGTCGGGCCTGGGACGCCGGCGTCTCCGTGCCGTATCCGGTCGACCGCAGCGACGACGGCATCCTGATGGAGTACCTGGGCGATCGATCAGGCGCCGCACCCCGGCTGGTGGACGCCCGGCTCTCCCCCAGCGGCCTGCGCGACGCGTGGCACCAGCTCGTGGAGAACCTGCGACTGCTGACCCGTGCGGGCGTGGTCCACGCCGACCTGTCGGTCTACAACCTGCTGTGGTGGCAGGAGCGCCTCGTGATCATCGACTTCCCACAGGCAGTGGACGTGATCACCAACCTCGCGGCCATGCACCTGCTCGATCGCGACGTTGCCAACGTCGCAACCTGGTTCGGGCGGCACGGCGTCGAGATCGACGTGGGAGCGGTCTTCGCCGAGCTCCTGGCCGAAGTCGCCTGGTGACGCGTCGACCGTCGGCGTCGGAGGACCGACCGGCCCGAGCTGTTGCCTCCGCCTAGCTGCCCGACTGGATGCGGTGGCGGGTGGTGATCTCCACGCGGCCGCGCTCGTCCGCAGCCGGGTGCTCCACCAGCGCGATCAGCCGGCTGGTCATGAAGCGGCCCGTGCGCACCGTGTTGCCGCCGCGGGTGACCTCGCGAACCTCGACGACACCGCGTGACGTGGTGATCTCCAGCCGGCGACCGGCACGCGTTGCGCTGATCTCGAACGTCTGGGTGCCTTGGCCCGTGTCGACCACGGCCTCGATGCGATCGCCCTTCATGGGTGCGAACGATACGCCGTCACGCGCCTCCCCCGCCCGTCGTCCAGTACCCCGACGATCGTTCTCCGGACGGCCACGCCCGGTAACGGCGAACATAGCCCCGGCGCCCCTGCATGTATTCCCGTTACCAGCCTGCCCCTCGACGCTCCTCGCGGCTTCTTGCCGTGCTGCTCATGGTGCCCGTCGTCCTGCTCGGCGGCGGCGTGCTGCTCGCGATGAAGGGACTGCTCGACTCGGGCCTTGCAGCCGTGCCCACCCACGCGTCCGGCAGCCCGAGCGTCGGTCCCGGCGGCAGCCTCCCGCTCGGCGCCAGCTCGTCGCCCCTCGGAACGATCAGTCCGACCCCTGACGCGAGCCTCGATTCGAGCGGCGACCCGAGTCCTGACCCCACCCCGGGCCCCTCGCTCGATCCCCCGCCGGCGCCAGGGCCATTCGCGATGGACCTCTATCGAAAAGACTCGTTCGTTTCCGAGCTGAAGCCCATCTTCTGCGTTCCGGCCGCCATGCAGACGAGCATCAACATCATGAAACACGGGCACACGGACGTGACCATCGCGACGCAGAGGAGCCTGTACAAGTTGGCGCGGCAGTTCTCCGGTCCGAAGCTATCCGGAGCCGGCGCCGAGCCCGAAGGCTGGGCGGAGGGACTCAACCAGCTCGGCTACGGCCCCTACGTCGTCGACGCGAGGGCAAGTCGGAAGGATGCCATCCACGTTGCAGCGCAGGCGCTGCGCATGACCGGTCGCCCGGTGGGCCTGCTGGTGTGGCGCGGCGCGCATTCGTGGGTCATGTCGGGCTTCACAGCCACGGCGGACCCCGCGTACACGAGCGATTTCCAGGTGACCGGCCTGCGCATCGAGGACGTCTGGTACCCGCGCATCAGCTCCATCTGGGGAGCATCGCGGCCGCCGGATGCCCTCGTCGCGGCCGGCCTGATGTCGCAGGACTACCTCCAGTGGCGCCGCCCGACCGCGCGTTACCCGGGCAAGGACGGCAAGTTCGTGCTGGTGATTCCCGTCGTCGACGCGGGGGCCGCAGTGCCCTGAGCGGAACGCCTGAACCCGGGTGAGCGCCTCTAGCGTGGATCGCGGGCGTAGACGTCCCTGACAAGCCGCCAGATGCCGTGCAAGCAAGCTGAAGCGCGCATGGACATTCGTGTCCTTGGTCGAGCCGGTCGAGGGCTGGGATACTGCCGAGCTATGCAAGACGAGGTTCGCCCCGGGACCACGCCGGTCACGCTGCCGGAGCCGGTGGTGGTCCGACGCAGTCGCGGGGCGTTCCGGGGTGCCCTCGCCGCACTCGGCGGCTTCGGGGCGATCTTCGCGCTGGTCAAGGCCCACCGCAGCGAGGCGATCGATCTCGCCCTGACGATGCGCTTGCAGGCCGTCCGGCACGCCTGGCTGTCCCGCGTCATGACCCTGGTCTCGTGGCCCGGCTTCCCGCCGCAGAGCCGGATCATTCCGCCGCTGCTGATGCTCGCCCTGCTGATGCTCCACCTGCCACTCGAGGCGTTGTTCCAGCTGCTGGCGTGGACCACCGGCGGCGTTTCCGAGCTGCTCAAGGGGGTCATGAAGAGGCCACGGCCGGTCGCCGGCACGGATCTCCGCGTCGTGGCTGCACCGCTTGGCGGGTCGAGCTTCCCGAGCGGGCACGTCATCACCTACGTCGGCACGTACGGTTGGCTGGCCTACATACTGCACTCGGTCATTCGCCCGCGCTGGCCGCGCCGACTGATCGTGGCGGCGCTCGCCGCGCTCATCGCCGCCGTCGGCCCGAGCCGGATCTACCAGGGGCACCACTGGCCCACCGATGTCGCTGCCTCATACCTGCTCGGAATCACCTACCTGATCGGCCTCGCGCAGCTCTACCACCGACTGAAGGCCCGGCCGCCGATCCGGCTGCGCGGGAAGCGCGAGGGCGCGTGACCGACGAGGAGCGACGCAGGATCCGCGTCATCTGGAATCCGGCGTCGGGTTCCAAGGGCGGCGTGCCCACCAACAGCACGAGCGACGAGCAGTTGCGCGACCTGATGGCGCGCCACGGCCTCGGAAACGAATTGAGCGCCACGAAGTCCGAGGAGGAGGCCATTCGCCGCGTCCAGGAGGCGCGCGAGCGCGGCTACGACGTCGTGGTCGCGGCCGGCGGAGACGGCACCGCCGGACTCGTGGCCGGCGAGCTGCTGGGATCGGAGACCGCGCTCGGCATCCTGCCGCTTGGCAGCATCATGAACATCAGCCGCATGCTCAAGATCCCGCGGGACCTCGAGGAGGCGGCTGCCATCCTGGCTGCCGGGCATACCCGCCGGATCGATGTCGGCTTCGCAATGGATAGGCCGTTCTACGAGTCCGCTTCCGTCGGCATGAACGCCGCGATCTTCGGGCAGCTCGCGCAGGCGGACCGCGGCCATTACCGCGCCATCGGGCGAGCGCTCTGGATCGCGTTCCGCTATCGCCCGGCGCGCATGACGATCCGGCTGGATACGGGGGTCGACGTGGAGCACCGTGCCCTGCTGACCACGGTGTCGATTGGGCCATATGGCGGCATCGGGTTCACGCTGGCACCCGACGCCAGGCTCGACGACGGCCTCTTTGACGTCACGGTCTTTCGCCATTTCTCGAAGTTCCAGCTGTTCCGCCACCTGGCCTCGATCGCGTTCGGCAGGCGCGCCTGGTCGCCACACACCCGGATCTACCGCTCGGCGAAGGTCCGCATCGACGGCGCGCATCCGCTGCCGGCCAGGGCCGATGCGCGCGATCTCGGCACCACTCCGGTCGAGTTCTCGATCTGGCCGGGTGCCCTCAAGCTCGTGGCACCCGAAGCAGAAACGCGGCCGTCCGAAGACGGCCGCACCGCGGGCCTGAGGTAGCGATCGGCTACACCGAGCGCTGGTAGGAGCGGAAGGCCCGCGTGGCCACCCACAGGCAGAGCAGCGTCAGGATCACCAGGCCTCCCAGCCGCGAGCCAACGAACGCCCAGTCGGCATTTGTGCCGAGCGCCGCGTGTCCGGCCTCGACGGCCCAGTTGACGGGGCTGAAGCGAGCATCCTCGTCTTCGAGTCCGGCGCTCCACGCCTGGCGTTCCAGGCGGCTCCGCTGCCAGGCGCGATCGCACGTGCCATCTACGAGACCAAGCTGTCACCCCTGCGGATTCGGGGTCGCGCCCCCGACGAGCTTCAGGGGCGCTGTCTCGCGCCTCCGGTTCGACGACCAGAGCAACGGCCCGGCGGGACCGAACGCAGAGTTCCAGACCCCGGGCTTCGCGAGGGCGCACGACCGCTATGCGATCGACCTCAGGGGTGGGGCGAGCTCTGTTTCGATCAGAATCGGGAGCGGCGGCGACCATTCATCGGCGGAGGTGCACTGAAATGGGAAAGCTCCTCGTGAACATCAGCCTCACCCTCGATGGCGTGATGCAGGCACCGGGGCGGCCCGATGAGGACACGCGAGGCGGCTTCAAACACGGCGGTTGGGCGCAGCCCTACTTCGATCCGGTGATGGCGAACGCGGCCGGGGAAGGCATGGCCTCCAACCCCGCCCTGCTGCTCGGTCGGCGCACCTTCGAGGATTTCGCTTCTGTCTGGCCCAGCATGCCGGAGCCCAACCCCTTCAAGGATGTGCTCAACAACGCGCAGAAATACGTCGCGTCCAGGACGCTGAAGGAGCCGCTTTCGTGGCGCAATTCGACCCTCCTCGACGGCGACGCCGCGGATGCCGTCGCGAAACTCAAGGCACAGCCGGGCACTGACATCGTTGTGCTCGGCAGCGGGGACCTCATCCAGTCGCTGATGGCCGCCAAGCTCATCGACCAATACGTGCTCCTGATCCATCCGCTGGTCCTGGGAACGGGGCGCCATCTCTTCACCGATGGCGGCACCCTCGCTTCGCTCCGCCTCGTCGACACGAAGACAAGCACGACGGGCGTGGTGATCGCCACCTACGAGCCGGCCGAGCCGACCAGCTGAGCGATGGCCTTGCGGCCGGGCTCCGCGGAGGGGCTGGGCTCCGCGGAGCGCCGCCGCCCCCTACGATATCCGCACGAACGGAGCCATTCCGGCTCGGAGTTCGAGCATGGGTGAGCAATCTTGAAGGTACTTCTTGTGGGGACGGGCACCGTCGGGCAGAGACGAAGTTCTCGGGCGCGGAGAACGGCTGACCCCGGATCCCGCGCACGTCGGGGACCGCATGAAGGGCCGCGCGGTCGTGGGCACCCGGGTGATCGGCCGCTGGGGCATCCACTGGGCGCTCGAGGAGCGCGAGCCGGGAGCCGCCAAGCCGACCTGAGCGGCCCGGCTCCCCGGCAGACCGGACTCCGGTGAGGCGACCATCGTCATTGGCCGTTGTGCCAGCTGCCGCGCTCGTACCAGAGGTGGTAGAGGGCAGCATCGGTCGTCAGTCGCGTGAAGATGTCCACGCGACCGGCGCGAAGTGAGGAAGCCGCCGGATCCGAGACGATCAGATTGGTTCCCAGCTGCTCCCACCCCTGCCAGCGGCTTTCGAGCCGCACGTCGTGATAGAGCGTGCCATCTCGCCCCTGGATGAAGACGTCGACGCGATCTGATCCGGACAGCGTGACCGCCGGCCCCGGGCAATCGATGAGTTGCGTGCACGAGGCCAGCGGTAGCTGCAGCTCGGTGGGTGCCAGCCACCCGGTCCAGGCAGCACCGTCGAAGTGGTTCCACTGGACGACGTCGTCGAGACCGCGCCCAAATGCGTCGATCTGTCCGGCATCCCAGGCGACTGCAGAAATCTCCGAGTCGATCGTGTCGGCGCCCAGGGAATCCCATCCGCTCCAAGTGGTGCCGTCCGACGAGGAGGTGTGCCACAAGGTTCCGTCCTGACCCTGCGCGAACAGCTGGAGACGCCCGCCCCCGATTGCCACTCGCGGGCCGGCGCAATGCGGTGGCCGGCCGCACCCTGCGAACAGGAAGGTGTCGGGAAACGGGAACCAATCACTCCAGGTCGCACCATCCAGGCTGGTGATCTGGTACAGGAGGTCGTCAGTTCCGCGGGCGAATACGTCGATGCGGCCGTCAGGCCAGGAAGCCGGAGCGGGATCGCTGGCCAGCTGGTTGGTGGCGATCGGGTGCCACTCATTCCACTTTCCCAGCAGCAGCGTGCGCTGGTAGAGCGCGAATCGATCGCTCAGGATGAAGGCATCCATCCGGTTCTGGCCGGTGGATGAGATGCCCGGTCCAGAGGTGAGCGGTCCCTCGAGGTTCTGCCAGTGCAGCTCACCGGTCTCCGGCGTTGGCGTGGGGGTTGGCGTCGGCGCCTCCGTCGGCGTTGGCGTGGGGGTTGGCGTCGGCGTCGGGCTCGGGGTTGGTGTCGGCGCCTCCGTCGGCGTGGCCGTTTCGGTCGGCGTCGTCGTCTCCGCGGGCGTCGTCTCGGTTGGCGTCGTCTCCGCGGGCGTCGTCTCCGCGGGCGTCGTCTCCGCGGGACCGGGTGTCGGACCCGAGCTCTCGTCCGGGCTCGGGCTCGAGGTCTCGCCGGGCGCCGCAGCGGGAAAGACGAACGACTGCCTGGCGCTTCGATGGGATGTGCCGCCGACGGCCTCGACTTCCTGTTGCCCGAATGGGCCCTCGTCGCCGACCGTGAAATCCAGGGCGAACGACCCGTCGGGACCCGCGATCGTGGTCGTGAGGATCCGGCCTTCCGCGCCGATGCTCACGACTTCGCCTGCCTGGAACCCGGTACCCGTCATGTGCACCACGTCGCCGGGCGCGCCCTGCGGAGCCGAGAAGGCGAGCGCGGGCGCCGGGTTGCGCAGAAAGACGAACGCGAGGATCACGATCGCCACGAGGAGTGCGAGGGCGCCGGTTGCCAGTAGCCACAATTGGCTCCGGTCGGACCGCTTTGCCACGCCATCGTTCGGTGTGCTTCGAGGCTCGGGCGCCGGTGCCGCGGGGACCGCCAACGTGCCGGGCGGTACAGGCGGCGGCGCGAGCGGCGGAGGCGCACGGAGCGGCTCGACCCCCGGCAGTACGGGTTGTATCAGTGCCGATGGACCGGGCTCTGCCGGTGCTGGTGCCGCGGCCGGCACAGGCGCCCCGCCCGGAGCTGGTGGCGGCGCTGGCGCGGAGACTGGTGCCGGCGCCGGCGCGGGTTCGCTCCCCGTGAGGACAGCTTCCGTAGGCGTCGGTGGCACCGGTTCGGCCGACGCTGGCGCGACCGGTGCGGACGCGGCGGCAGTGATGGGCTCGGGCGGGGTGGATTGGGGCACCGCCCTGGGGCGCTTCACCTTGAACAGAAGGCCATCCGACGAGCGCATGAACAGCACCGGAGTGCCCCACTCCAGGGTGTTGGTGATGGCGAGCGAGACGGACTTGCGTGCGTCGGCCATCGCCAGGTCCACCGGGGAGCCATCCGCGATCGCCTCGTAGAACGACCGGCTGAACTCGATCGCCGCACGATCGGTGATCTCGTACTGCATGGCGACGACGGCCGGCGTACCGCGCCGAACCAGGGTCGCGGCGGTGCTGGAGAAGAGGTCGTGCGTGCTGCCGCGGGCACCTTCGCACGCGTTCAGCACCGCCAGACGCAACGGATCATGATCGCCCAGCAGTCGGCCCAGCTCCGTTGCCGGCAGGCGGAAGGCTGCCCCATCGTCGTCGACGAAGGCCACCAGCCCTTCGTCCGTATTCGGATCGAAGCCGCCGTGGCCGACGAAGTGGAAGATGTGCCACTTCTCGCGACGCAGCGCCTGTTGCAACTCCCGCCAGGTGGCCTTCTCGAGCCAGCGTATCTCGATGAGGCCGCGCGCCTGGAGGTCGGCGGTGGCCTCATGGATCCTGAGCTTCTCGCGCTCGACGTCGAGGGTCGGCAGGTCGGAGGGACTGGCGACCATGCCCAGCATGCGCAGGGGCGCCGTGACCGCCAGCGGCCTGATCGCCTCCGGCAACTCGATGTAGCGCACCAGCGGCGTGTTGGTCGACAGCACCAGGTACTCGTTCTTGCGCTTGTCGAAGAGGAACTCCCAGGGCAGGGCCGCCAGCGCGGGGGTGTCGAAACGGAGCTTCACGCGCAGCGGCCTGCCCTGCCGGCGCGCCTCGGCAAGGCTGGCGTCGAACCTGCTACGGACCTCGCCCTCGATGAGCGAGTCGAAGAGGCTCTGGCCGAACTCGAGGACCTCGGATTCCTCGGGGGTTGCCAGCTTGCGGCGCGTCCCACCCGAACGGACCAGGGCGAGCTCGAGCGCCTGGAGACGCACCTTGAGCGCGAGCTCGTCGTACGGAAAGCGCATGTCCGCCCGCGCCTCCCCGACCGGCGACGAGATGACGGCGACCTGGTAGTCCCGCCCCCCTACCGATCGGATCTCGACCTCGAAGTCCAGGTCGCCCATCGCCCGCAGTCCCTCGGCCGCTTGCGGTCAAGTAGAGATGTAATTCCGGATGCTACAGCGATTGACCACGAAAAACCAAGCCACCCGGATCCGTGCCGAGCGGCCTGGTTGGGCCAGCGGTCGGCGTCAGGCGGCCTTTGCGACCGGCTCGACGATCCTCCAGCCGCTCTGCCACGTGCCGCCATTGCGGATCTGCAGGCTGATCCCGAGCAGTGCCATCGCCTCCAGCGAGTGCGCCATGCTCAGCGGGCCCGCGTCGACCGGCCGGAAGCCGACGTCGCCGACGAGGCCCAGGACCGTGTTCTTGGCCGCTTCGTTGTCGCCGGCCACGAAGCCGTCGACCGGCTCACCGTTGACTTCGGGCTCGGCCTGGCGAGAAGCGAAGGCCGTGTTGAAGGCCTTCACGACGTGCGCCCTGGGAAGCCGGGTCTGGATCTTCTCCGCAGCGGAGGTGCCGGTTGGCGGCAGGAAGTCCGGGCTCATCGGGTTGGTTGCGTCGACCACGACCTTGCCGTCGACGTGGCTCGCGAGGTCGGCAAGGACCTCATCGAGCGCCGTGCTGGGCACGGCGAGGATCACGACGTCCGCGGTGGCAACGGCATCGCTGTTGGATTCGGCAGACGAGACGCCTATCTGTGCCGCGGCGGACTGGCCGTTCTTTATGTGGCCGGCCGTCAACGTGACGTGGTGACCGGCGTGTGAGATCGACGTGGCGAGGGCGCGGCCAACGTTTCCGGACCCGATGATCGTGACGTTCATGTCGGAATGCTCCTTGACAGTTTGCTGAGGCAGAACCACTATTGCCTGAGGACAATGTGCCACAGGCATTAGTCCCTGTCAATACGCATTTGCGGAGGACCAACAGCCCCATGGCGAAACCATCCCCGACCGCGAGCGCGACCACACCGGCGCCGACGTCTACACCGCCTGAGCCATGCGCTGCTCGCTACCGGCCGCGCGTCGGGCCCCAGGTTCGTCGCTGGCGGCGCCACCATGACCTCACCCTGGCGCAGGTCGCGGAGCGGAGCGGCCTCAACGTCGGCTACCTGTCGCAGGTCGAGAACGACAAGGCCTCGCCATCGCTCGAGACGCTTGCCGCGCTGGCGGCCGCCATCGACGTGCCGATCACCTGGTTCCTGCTCGATTCGGTGGCCCCACCGCGGGTCGTGCGCGCCGCCGACCGCCGCACCTGGGCGGGCCCCGGCAACGTGCACGTGGAGGAGGTAGACGGGGGCATTCCCCGCGACGTGCGGATCGTGACGGCGAGGTCGCAGCCGTCCCAAACCACGGGGATGCACGCGCATGCCGGCGACGAGCACCACGTCGTGCTTTCCGGCCGCCTCCGCGTGACGCAGGGCGAGCACACGGTCGAGCTGGGACCCGGCGACTACCTGCTCTGGGACGCCACGATCCCCCACGACTCCGAGGCGCTCGGGGACGAACCGGTCGAGGTCCTGATCATCAGCCACCGTGCACACGGCACGGAAACGGCACAGCCGGTGACTCCGGACGAGTGAGCCGGCCAGGGCCATGGGTCCGGCGGAGCTGGTACGGTCGGGGCGTGGACCCGGCCCGCGCGGGAAGCCGACACTGCGCAGGAAACGCCCAGCTCGATCGGAGGCCCACCCGATGTCCCTCGTCCGTCCCGGCCTGCTCGTCCTGCCTCTGCTGCTGGCCCTGATCGGCTTCTCGCCGCCGGCCGTCGCCGGAGCGGCAACGCCGCCGCACTACCGCCTCGAGAAGTTCGGCCTGTCGCTCATCAACTGCACGCGCACGGGTGGCTGGGTGCTGAAGGACGGCTCCTGCAAGGACCGCGGCAGCGGCAAGCACAGCGCGTACCGGCCGCCGCTCAAGATGGGCCCGAACCTCGCCACCAGGATCGCACGGCCGTATGCACGCAAGATCGCCAAGGCCCAGTACTGCGGTCACGACTTCGGGGGCCGCTCCATCACCGCCGCCTTCCATGCTGCCGGCTTCTTCGGTCAGCACTGGGGCGAGAGCATCGGCTGCGGCAACTGGTCCACGCCTCGCCGCGACATCATCGAGACGCACCTGCTGATGCAGCCCGAGAAGTCGAGCAACGGCTGGCACTGGCGCAACATGAAGAACCCGTATTTCAAGGTCGTGGGTGTCGGCGTGGCCGTCGTGAACGGCACAACCCGCATCGTCGAGGACTTCTACCTGCCCTGAGGCGCGCGGGCGTCCCGCGGGCGGCTGACTGTGGCGTGCTGTCCGCGCTCGGGTACTGCCATGAAGTCCCCTGGACGGTCGCAGCATCATAGGTGCCTCACCGCACCGGAGACCACATGACCACACCGCGCCACACCAGCGATCCGGGCGAGCTCCCCGATCACGTCCAACGCAACCGCGCCGCCTGGAACGTCATGGCCGCCGACTACGTGGCAGGCGGCGAGGAGGCGTGGGCGCAGGACGAGGTGACGTGGGGCGTCTGGAACGTGTCCGAGTCGCAGCTGCAGGTGCTCCCCGACGTCAACGGGATGGATGTCATTGAGCTCGGGTGCGGAACCGCGTACATCTCTGCCTTTCTGGCACGTCGCGGTGCGCGTCCCATAGGCATAGACATCTCCGAGCGTCAGCTCGACACGGCCAGGCGACTTCAGGACGAGCACGACCTGCACTTTCCGCTGATCCACGGCAACGCCGAGGCGGTGCCGCTGCCGGACGCCAGCTTTGACCTCGCGATCTCGGAGTACGGCGCGGCGATCTGGGCCGATCCGTACCGCTGGATTCCCGAGGCCTCGCGCCTGCTGCGCCCTGGCGGCAGGCTCATCTTCCTGGGCAACGGCACCATCTTCATGCTGTGCGTCCCCGACGAGGTCGATGTCCCGGCGACGACCCAACTGTTGCGGCCCTATTTCGGGATGCACCGCTTCGAGTGGCCCGACGACGACTCCGTCGAATTCCACCTTGGCTACGGAGACTGGATCCGGCTGTTGCGGGCCAACGACTTCGAGGTCGAGGACCTGATCGAGATCCAGCCGCCCGAAGGGGCCACGACAAGGGTCACGTACGCGACCATCGACTGGGCGCGGCGCTGGCCCACCGAAGAGATCTGGAAGGCAAGCAAGCGGGGCTCGATGCCGTAGCATTGCCGTCCGTGCCGGCCCTCGTCACACGCCTTATCCGTTCACGCGTCCTCGCCCTTCCCTTCGGAGCGGGCGTTGCCGCGGCTGCGGTCGTGCTGTGGGTGAGCTTCCAGTCGGGCAGCCGCGCGGCACAACCGCTGACGGCCTCCCCAACGGCGCCGCTGGTTGTGGCAGCCTCGACCGGGCCGGGTGGCGTGGCGGTTGTCCCCTCCGGTGCCGGCGCAGTTCCCGTGGAAGCCACTACTCCCCCCAGCGGGGCCGTGGCCACCGCCAGTCCCCTGCCGCAGCCGACGGAGCCCGCACCAGGCTCGACACCCGGACCCGATGCGACGACCGCGCCGACGCCGCGAAACGACGGGACCGGCGGGCCTCCATCCGATCAGCGCCGCCTGCACCTCGTGCAGGTGATCTCGGGGAGCATCACGCCGAAGTCGGTCGTCTCATCGCAGACCGGCCTGTTCTTCGTGCAGAACATGATGTACCTCCACACCGTCCGGGTATACGACCGTGACTTCAATGTGGTCAAGACGATCCGCGACGCCGTCGATCTCGCGCGGTTCGGGTACCCGCAGTTCCCCGGGCGAGTCAAGGGTGCGCCCGTCGAGGTGGCGTTCACGCCGGATCACCGGACCGCGTATGTATCGCAATACGCGATGTTCGGCTCCGGCTTCAGCCATCCCGGCTCCGACACGTGCGTGCCCGGCCAGCAGATCGACCGCGGGTTCGTCTACCGCATCGACATGGCCACGCTGCGGATAACCGGCGTGGTGCAGGTCGGTTCGACGCCCAAGTTCCTGGCCGTGAGCCCCGACGGCAGGCGGCTGCTGGTCAGCAACTGGTGCTCAGGAAACGTGGCCGTGATCAACCTGGCCACGTTCCGACCGATCGCCATGGTGAAGGTCGGCTGGCATCCTCGCGGCCTTGCCTTCGACGCGAGGTCGAACACGGCTTACGTCGCGGTCTGGGACCTCAACGCAATCGCCAAGATCGATCTCCGGACATTCAGCGTCAGCTACATACGGAACGTCGGTGCCAACCCGCGGCACCTCGTGATGGATCCCTCGTACCGCTACCTCTACGCCTCGCTGGACGGCGCCGGAAAGATCGCCAAGATCGACGTGGCAACCGGGAAGGTTATCGCGCGGGTGCATACAGGCAAGGAGCCGCGCAGCATGGCCATCGCTGCCGACGGGCGGTCGCTCTACGTCGTGAACTACTCTTCCGGGACGGCGACCAAGGTGCGCACCAGGGACATGACGGTGCTCCAGACGGTCGCCACGAACCACCATCCCATCGGCATCACCTACGACAACGCCACGCACGAGGTCTGGATCGCGTGCTACAGCGGCACGATCCGCATCTACCGGGACATCTGACGCGCTGGCGGAACGTCTGGCGCGCCTCGCCCGGGCGATCAGGGCCAGGCTGTGGCGGGCGTCGCGGTCTCCAGCAGGCGCGCGACGAGCGGATCGACGATGGAGCGGCCGCGCATGGCCGACCGCCATTCCGCCGGGATGCCATCGAGGCCCCAGTGGATGCCCGCTAGACCGCCGCAGATCGACGCGGTGGTGTCGGTGTCGTTGCCGTAGCAGACGGCGCGAACCACTGCGTCGCGGTACGAGTCGGCCGCCGCGAAGGCGTCCCAGGCCGACCACAGCGAGTCGACCACGAACGTCCGACCGGCACGGCCGCTGTACGCCTCGACGGCGGCAAGGGCGGTGCGATGATCTGCGAGCTTCGGGTCGTCCGCGTACACGGCACGCAGCGACTCGGCGGCGGACCCGATCACCTCTTCGCGCGGCACCTCCCTGAGCAATGCCCGGCAGGCGAACGTGTAGAGCGCGCAGCTGACCTGCGAAAGGGGATGACCGTGGGTGATGCGAGACGAAAGATGGGCATGGGCGGCGAGCTCCGCGTCGGGCAGGTCCCGTTCCACGAGCGCGATCGGCAGGATCCGCATCAGCGATCCGTTTCCGTTGGCCTGCTCCTCCGCCGGCCCCGCGTCCGTCGGCGTGACGCCGTGACGGAGCCGATCGAGCGCCCGGGCGGTCGTGCCGCCGATGTCGAAACGGCCCTCGCCGTCAGGCGTGTAGGCACCGTCTGCGTCCCAGCGCAGGAAGCGCCCCGCCTGGTCGGCCGTGTCGAAGCCACGCTCGAGCTCCGACTCGAGCCCGGCCAGCATCAACGAGCCGTCGTCGCTCCACGTGCCCGCTGGCTTGTGCCAGGTCCCGTTGCCGCGGAAGGTCACATCGGCCGCGTCGTGCGGGTCCGTGAACTCGTAGGGCACACCCAGTGCGTCGCCGACCAGGTGTCCCCACACCCCGCCCGAGAGCCGCAGCGTCAGGTCCATCTGCGCTCGATCAGCTCGCGAAGATCCGCTTGAAGACGGCGCGGACCACGTCGATCTTGAGGTGGTTCGTGAAGCCGGCGGTTTCGGTGGCATACGTCCGCGGGCCGAGCACGACGCTCTTGTAGCTGCCAAACCGCGCTTCCCGCGAGAGCGCGAAGAGGGCCGGCGCGTCGTCGATCGTCAGGTTGGTGTCGAGCGCGGTGAAGGCCGACGGCGCGAGCGTGGCGAGCTCTCCGATGCCCATGCCGAGCACCTTCGTCACGGCGATCGTGATGATCAGCTGCTGGCGGCGCGAGCGGTCGTAGTCGGTCGTCGTGTGGCGGCTCCGCGCGAACGCCAGTGCGACGTGGCCGTCGAGGTGGTTGACGCCGGCGTGCAGGTGGAGGCCGTTCTTCGTGATGTGGGAGGTCGGGTCGTCGAACGGCTGCGCGAGGTTGACATCGATGCCGCCGATCTGGTCGATGAGGCTGATCACGCCGTCGAAATGGGCGAGCGCGTACCGGTCGATCTCGATCCCGAACGCGTACTCGAGGGCCTTGACCAGCGACTGGTATGCCGACTTGCGGCTGCCGCTGTTTAGGCGGTACTGCTGGAAGAGGCCGTTGATCTTCGGGCTGTAGGTCTGGCCCGGCCCGATCGGCACGTCGGCCGTGTCGCGCGGCAGGCTGATGAAGGCGACCTTGCCCGTGGCTGGATCGATCGTGGCGATCATGAGCGTGTCCGTCCGCTCGCCTCCGAGGCCGGGCCTCGCGTCCGAGCCGAGCAGCAGCATCGTGAAGCGACCGTCGGTGCCCACCAGCTGATCCAGCCCGGCGATGGGGCCGCCGGTCGGCGTGGCCTCTGGACTGGCGCTCGGCTCAATCGTCGGCTCGGGCGTTGCCGAGGGCTCCGTCGTCGGCTCGATCGACTTGCCGGGCTTGGGCGTCTTCCCTGGCTTCGGCGTGGCGGTCGGCGGTCCGCTAGTGACGCTCGCCGCCGCCGTGGGACCTGCCGCGGCGCCGGTCCCCGCGGGGCTCGCCGTCGGGCTCGGGCTCGCGGTGGGGGTCGACGTCGAGCAGGCGACGATCATGAGGGCGATCGCCCCGCTGAGCAGGCCACGGCGAGGGTCGGTCATGCGCGCTGGGCTCCATTGGGTCCCGTGGTGTGGTCGTGGGCACCGACGCCGTCCGCGTGGACGTGCGCCACGCGACCGCCGGTCACGAGCCCGTCGATCAGGCGGCGCGATGCCTCCGCGATCTCGTCGACGGCCACCTCGAAAATGTCCGTGTTGCGCGCCGACGGGGCGCGATAGCCGCTTAGTTTGCGGACGAACTGGAGGGCGGCGGCGCGCACCTCGTCGTCCGTTGCCGGCTCGTCGGTCCGGCGCAGGGTCTTGATGCTTCGGCACATGGCCTAACCATAGGGGAGCAGGCGGGTAACGCTCTTGGGCGAGGACCCACCCGGACCATGGAGTCCCTCGTCGCGGATGGAGCCGCGCCTCAACGTCGGGTTCGTGCCTCGCCGTGCCTCGTTCCGCCTGCCCTTCGCGACCAGGATCATGGTCTGCGTGGCCGCGCTCGCAATCATGGCCTCCGCCTCGCCGGCATCGGCGCTGGACACGCGCTTCGGTCGCGGCCCGAACGATCCGATCGCCCAGGCCCGCGCGCAGCGCGCCGCGCTCCAGGCGCAGATCGCCGCCCAGCAGCAGGACCTCGCCGACCTGGCGGTCGCCAGCGCCCAGCTCTCCACCGACCTTGCGGTGACCACTGCGTCGCTCAACGGCATCATGCTGGATCTCGGCGCCCTGCGGACCGAAGTCGACCAGACGCAACAGAAGCTCATCGACACCGAGACTCAGCGCGACGACCTCCAGGCCCAGGTCGAGCCCATGGACTTCAGCCTAGACGTGCTCGCCGAGCAGGCCGACGAACTTTCCGCCGATCTGGACAGCCGCCGCCGCGAGCTCGGCGCTCGTCTGAACGACGCCTGGAATTCCACGACGTCGACCCTCTGGGAGCAGCTCGTCTCAGGCGGATCATTCATCGACGGGCTCGTGCAGCAGCAAGGCAATCTGGCGCTGAGCGCCCACGACCTCGAGCTGGCGCAGTCGATCCAGACCGATCAGGCCCTCCTCGACCAGCAGCGTCTCGAGCTCCAGCACATGCGCTACGACACGCAGCAGCTGCACACGCAGGTGGCCGCCGCCGCTGACGAGATCACGATCCAGCGCGACCAGCTGCTCGTCTCACAGGCCAAGCTCGCAGCGCTCGAGAAGCAGACCACCGACCTCCAGGCCAAGCAGGCGGCGCAATACGCGGAGGTTCTCCAGAACAAGGGCCGCGTCGCGGCGATCCTGCGGCAGCAGCAGGCCGCGGACGTCGCGCTCGGCAAGCACATCAACGTCCTGCTCGAGAAGGAGCGCCACGCCGGCCGTCTTCCCTCGGTTTTCAACGGTACGATGCGCTGGCCGCTCGTGGCTCCCATCTCGCAGGATTACGGCTGCACAGGGTTCATCCTCGAGCCGCCGTACCTCACCTGCCCGCATTTCCACCGCGGCATCGACATCGTGGGCACATCCGGGGCGCCGATCGTTGCGGCCGGCGACGGTGTCGTGCTCTACGCTGGCTACGAGCAGGGCATCCCCCAGAAGGACGCCGCCTACTACGTGATGATCGCGCACTCGCCGACCCTGGTAAGCATCTACGCCCACCTCCAGCCGCACAGCCCGCACCACATCGTCGAGGGCGCTCTCGTGAAGGCGGGACAGCTCCTTGGCTGGGAGGGCGACACCGGCAACAGCACGGGCGCGCACCTGCACTGGGCCATTCAGCTGAACGGCGAGCCCGTCAACCCGCGGTACTTCCTCTAGCCGCAGGCCGATCACCCTCGCGGCGCATCCGGTCTCCGTCCGGCGCAGCCGGCTCTCCGCCGCTCCCAGCCGAGGCGTTCCTCGTGACGTCCTCTTCGTGCAGCTCGGCGATGACCTCCGAAGTAGGTCGAACCTTGTCGAGCCACGTGTCGAAGAGCGACGCCATCACCGCCAGGACGGGCACGCCGAAGATGGCACCGAACGTTCCCGCCAGCTGCGCGCCGATGAAGACGGCGGCCAGCACCAGGACCGGGTTCAGCCCGACGGCATTGCCCATCACCCGTGGTGTGACGAGGTTCTGGATGACCAGCAGCAGCACCACCAGGCTGATTGTCACCGGCACGATGGCCTCGTGCTGGAAGACGATGGTGATCAGCACCAGCGGGATCCACGACACCAGCTGGCCGAAGTAGGGCACGCTCTGGAGCGCCGTCGCAACGACCAGAATGAGGGCCGCGAAAGGCACGCCGAAGACGAGGGCGAGGAACCCCTCGAGCAGGCCGTACAGCGTCGCGAGGCTGAACTGGCCGCGGATGAACCCACCGAACGAACGGCTGGTCGCCTCCACGAACTCGTCGTACAGCGCGCGCTGGTCTTCGGGCACCAGGCGGTGGGCAAAGAGCAGGAAGCTGCTCTTGTTCGCGACGAACACGACCGCGATGAAGATGATCGCGCTGCCGACGCTGAAGAGCTGGAGGCCGCTGTTGAGCGCGGCCGAGAGCAGCGCGCTGGCATTCGAGCTCAACTGCTGCACCACGTCTGACCCAGCCCGGGTCAGGTTGATGTCGAAGCCGAGGGCGTTGATCTGGGTCTGGATCGGGGCGAGCAGCTTGCCGATTGCGTCGTCAATGGTGGGGGCCGTGCCGATGATGTCCCTGAGCGAGCTGACCACCGACGAGGCGATGGCCGCCAGCAGTCCGATCGCGACCACGACCGTGACCACGAAGACGAGACCGGCGGCGACACCGCGGGGCAGGAACGGAAGCCGGGTGACGATCCGGGAGACCACCGGATCGATCAGGAAGGCCAGCAGCCAGGCCAGGAAGAACATGACGAGAACGCTGGAGAACACGTTGACGATGTTCGCGAGCAGGAACAGCGCGATGCCGATGGTGATGATCGGCATGGGCAGGAGGGTCCAGCGCAACGCCGATCGCTCCCGATCGGAGAGCGTCACGTTCATGCCGTCACGGTAGCAGGGCGACCAACCGCAGGGTGGGGCGGCAGGGAACTCAGCGCCCCGCCGGGCCGTCGACGTGCATCGGTGGCCCGCTCCCGGGTCGCTCGCACGGAGCTTCAACCATGCGAAGCATCCTGACTGCACTCGCGGCCGCGGCGGCAGCGCTCGCGACCCTGGCGGGCCCGGTCCTCGGCTGCGGAGGCCTGATCGGCCCCAACGGCGCTGTGAATCTTCTCCGAACCAGCACGCTGGCCGGTTACCACGCCGGCGTCGAGCACTACGTGACCGCCTTCCAGTTCGCCGGCGGCGGCGGTTCGTTCGGGTCGCTGACGCCGCTCCCCGGCGTCCCCTCGAGCGTGGAGCGAGGTGGCGACTGGACGCTCCAGCGACTGGCGCTCGAGACCACTCCCGAGCGATTTGCCGCGGAGGCGGCCCGCGCCGCCGCAACTCTGGCGCCGGCCGAAGAGATCCTGAAGGTGCGCATTGACGCGCTCGACATCACCGTCCTCAAGGGCGGCGCCGACGAGGTCGGCCTGTGGGCCGAGCAGCACGGCTTCCGCCTGCCGCCCGACGCTCCGGAGGTACTCGACTTCTACGCAAGCCGCAGCCCGATCTTCCTCGCCGCCGTGTTCGACGCCGACGCCGCCAAGGCCCGTGGCCAGGCCATCGGCGACGGCACGCCCGTGCACATCACGATCCCCACGCCGAATCCGTGGGTGCCGCTGCGGATCCTGACCCTCGGCAAGAGCGGCACCGAGCAGATCGACGCCGACGTCTACCTGCTCACCGACCAACGTCCGGCGCTCCTGCCGGCCCCCCTCGGCGTCAATGGCCTCGGCCTCGAGTACGACCAGCCGGCGTCGGACTCGCTCCTGTCGGACCTCCGCTCGGACAAGGGCATGGACTGGGTGCCCGAGGCCGCCTGGCTCACGAAGCTTGCCATCGGTGCGCGGGCCTCGACACTGCACTACGATTTGGCAGTCGACGCGAACGGGCAGGGAACGCCGTCGATGGTGGCCGCCGGCCTCGCGCCGCTCACCTCGGACGGTCCCCCGGCGGATCCCATGCTCGTCCTGTTCGTGGTGCTCACGGTCGGGATGGTTCTCCTCGGCCGGACCACCATCTTCCAATGAGCGGCGTGCGTCGGCGCATCACGGTCGGGGCCGCGCTCGTCGGCGTATTCCTCGTGACGGGCGGGGTGGCGATGGCTGCGCCGCCTGCCACCACGGTCGAGATCGACATCCAGTGGTCCCACTACGAGCCGACCGTGGTGCACGCTCGCGTCGGGCAGGCGGTCACGTTCGTGCTGCGAAACA